>JBIILC010000016.1:0-28458 GCA_044232865.1 Opitutales bacterium
CTCTGGTATTGCTTCTCCACCCAGCAAGGCGGCGACGCCTTCAAGCTGGTCATGACCCGCGAAGGCCTCGACTTCCCGGAGTCCATCGAACGCGTCGCCACTCGCTTCGGCTTCAAGCTCGACTACGAGACCGGCGGCGATGGCAAGAACGAGAAATCCTTCCGCGGCCAACTCCTGGAGATCCACGAACTCGTCACCGACTACTGGCGCCGCTGCTTCCTCGAAGACCCCGTGCACGGTGAATGGATCCGCGACTACTGGACGGAGAAACGTAAGTTCTCCCTCGAGGTCGCCGATGACTTCGGCATCGGCTTCGCGCCCGTCGACGACTCCAAGCTCATCCCAGGCCTGCTCGCCAAGGGCTACGGCAAGGACGCTCTCGCCCAGACTGGTCTATTCTTCGGCGTCGACCGCGTGCCCGACCCACTCCGCTGGCGCTGCCGCTTTCGCGGCCGGCTCGTCATCCCGATCCGCGACATCCAGGGCCGCGTCATCGCGTTCACTGCGCGCACGCTCGACATCACCCCGCAGGACGACCCATCCCGCGAAGCCAAATACGTCAACTCGCCCGAGACCGAACTGTTCAAGAAATCCCGCACGGTGTTTAACATCGACCGGGCGCGCATGACGCGCAAGGACGCCGACCCGTTCGTGCTCGTCGAAGGCCAGCTCGACGCCATCCGCTGCCACTCGGCCGGAATCCCGGGTGCGATCGCCGCCCAAGGTACCGCCGTCACGGAAGAGCACATGCAGCAGCTCCGCCGTTTCACGCAGCGCCTCATCGTGTTCCTCGACTCAGACGCCGCCGGTCAGAAGGCCGCCCTACGCCTCCTGCCCATCGGCCTGCGCGAAGGCCTCGACATCCGCTTCCTCTCCCTCCCCGGCGGCAAAGACCCAGACGAGTACTTCTCGACTCACGACGCCGACGGCTGGACTGGCCTCGTTGCAGGTGCCCGCAGTGCGATGCAGTTCTGCGTCCAGTCCCTCGTCCCCGAAGGCTCCGTCAACCTGCCCCTCACCAGCCGCCTCAGTCTGCTGGAGACCATTTTTCCCATCGTCGAGCAAGCCGGCGCCGAAGAGATCGTCCGCGAAGCCCTCAACGAGGCCGCCCGCCATGCCGGCATCGGCATCCGCGAGATGCATATGGCCTACGAACGCCATCGCGCCCAATCCCAGGCCCAGCGCCCCGCCGCCCAGCTCGGCGGACCCAACGACCCACCCCCCACCCCGGTTGTCAAGGGGGGGGGCTTGACAACGTCGGAGGAGGATTTGATACTTTTCCTTCTGCGGCATGATTCCTACTTCGTCCCCATCGCCCAGTCGCTGCCGCTCGAGTGGATCGACCAGTCCGGCCGGGGCGGCCAACTCCTGATGGCCCTGCTCAACGAAGCCGCCCATGGCCATTTCGCCGGCCTGCGCGAAGCGATCAGCACCCTCGACGACGAACTGCGCACCGAAGCCGCCCGCCTCTCCGCCGAGACCTACGCCGGCCGCGACGACGAGAAGGACATCCTGCCGCGCGCTAACAGCATCCTAAAGTCCTTCCATAGTCGCCACGTCCAGACCCTCATGCGCAGCCTTGACGCCCGCATCGCCTCCACCTCCCGCGACGACATCGCCACGCTCAACCAGCTCCAGTCGGAAAAGATCGCCCTACGTAAATCGCACGCGACACCTCCGTCCCTCTCCGCCGCCTAATTTCACCAAGATGCCCGACAAGAAGAACAAGAAGACCACCGACAAACCCGTGAAAGCCTCCAAGCAGGCCAAGCCCGTTGTCAAAGCCGCCGCCAAGACGGCCGCTAAGCCCGCGCCCGCGGCGAAGACGCCCGTGAAGGCCGTCGTCGCCAAGCCGGCCGCGAAAGCCGCGGCGCCCGTGGTGAAGGCTGCCCCGGCCGGCAAAGTCGCCACGCCCGCCAAGGTGGCTTCTCCCGCAAAGGCCGCCTCTCCCGCTAAAGCCACCGCCCCCGTCAAGGTCGCCCCAGCCAAGAACGTCGCACCTGTCCGCCCGGACATTAACGAGAAGGTCCAGCAGCTCGTTAGCCTCTCCAAGAAGAACGGTTACGTCACCGTCCAGAACATCAACGAAGTCATCCCCGACAGCGCCACCGACCCGGAGCTGATCGAGAACATCATGAACATCCTCGATAATCTCGATATCAAGCTCCTCGACGAGGACGAGGTCGAGACCTACCGCAAGAAGGTCGAGGACTCCGAAGAAGAAGCCGCGCGCACCGTTCCGGCCGACGCCCCTTACGACCCGTTCAACGTCTACCTGAAGCAGATGGGTCACAAGCCGCTGCTCACCCGCGAACAAGAAGTCGAGATTTCCAAGCGCATCGAGGACGCTGAACTTGAAGCCCAGGAATTCCTCTTCTCGTGCTGGCTCACCCTCTCCTACCAACTCGACCTCGCCCTCAAGGTTCTCCGCAAGGAAGAACGCTTCGACAAGGTCGTCATCGACAAGAAAGTTGAGTCTCGCGACGCCTATTACAAGATGCTCCCGAAGGCCACGGACGAGTGCACCAAGCTCAAAGCCAAACTCGATAAGGCGTGGCAGAAATACCTCGACGAGACTGACGCCCCCAAGAAAGCCAAGGCCCGCGAAGCCTACCGCAAGATCGAGCTGACCCCCAAGGAAGGCTGCCTGCACATCCTGCGTAAATTCTGCTTCAAGATGAAGCTCTTCGAAGAATGGCTCGAGCTCCCCGACATCAAGGGCGACATCGACGACTCCCGCAATCTCGTCGAACCGACCATGGTCGCCCGCGGCCCGGTCCGTGCCAAGAAGGCCATCAAGCCCGAGATCTCCGCCACACGCACCCGCGAGATTGAGCTCCGCTGGCGCCTCACGCCGACCGAGCTCTTGCACCTCTCCCGCAACGTCCGCAAGCACCTCGACCAAGCGCAGCGCGCCAAGACCGAGATGGTTGAGCACAACCTCCGCCTCGTCATCTCGATCGCGAAGAAGTACCAGAACCGCGGCCTACTCTTCACCGACCTCATCCAGGAAGGCAACATGGGCCTCGTGAAGGCCGTCGAGAAGTTTGAATACCGCCGCGGCTACAAGTTCTCCACCTACGCCACCTGGTGGATCCGCCAGGCAATCACCCGCTCCATCGCCGACCAGGCCCGCACCATCCGCATCCCGGTGCACATGATTGAGACGCTCAACAAGGTGATGCAGGTCCAGAAGCAGCTCACCCAGGAGCTCGGCCACGAGCCGACCGCCGAGGAAGTCGCCAACGAGATGAACATGGCGATCGATCGCGTACAGCAGATTATGAAGATGGCCCAGCAGCCCATCTCTCTCCAGTCGCCCGTCGGCGACGGCGAAGACACCTCGCTTGGTGACTTCATCGAGGACAAGTCCGCGGAGAATCCCTCCGACACCGCCTCCACGCGTCTCCTTCGCGAGAAGATTGACTTCGTCCTGCGCTCCCTCGCCGAGCGTGAGAAGGAAGTCCTGATCCTCCGTTTCGGTCTCCTCGACGGCGTTCAGCGCACGCTCGAAGAAGTCGGCCGCCACTTCAAGGTCACCCGTGAACGTATCCGCCAGATCGAAGCCAAGGCGCTCCGCAAGATGCGCCACCCGACACGCATGCGTCAGCTGCAGGGCATGTTCGAAGGCGAACTCGATACCTCTGGTCCGGGCTTCGACCAGTTTATCTCGGAAGAAGACAAGGCCGAGCAGACCCCGGGCCCGCTCTCTCCGGGCGGTCTCCCCGGCGGACTCCCGCCCAACTCCGCCTTGGCCGCCTTCATCGGCAAGCCGCCCGAAGGCCTCGGCACTTCCAGCCGCGCGTGAACCGCTTCCGCCCAGTCTGTCTGCTGCTCGCGCTGCTGACAGGCTGTGCCGCGACCAAGCCGAAGCCAGCCGAAGAGCCGAACCCGTTCGCGCTCCCGGCGGGTGCTCCGCGTAATGTCCGAATCGGCTTCGTCCAAGGCTACCCGCTGAGCAGTCTCTCGGTACCAGTCCTCCTCCTGCCCGGCACCCTGGTGCAGGACAAGATGATCGTCGTCTCCCGCGACCCACGCCTCAACCCCACAGGGGTTCTCGAGATCACCGGAGTGCGCGGCCGCATTGCCGTCGCCCGCATCGTCCGCGGACAGCCTCAGCCCCGGGACGAAGTCGTCCTGCCGTCAACGGACCTCAGCGAACGCTCGCAGGAGCTGCCGCCCTGAGTTCCGACTCTTGACCTCGGCGGGGCGGATGCCCACGGTGCACCTTCCATGGCAAAGACTCAGGCAGGCATCGTCGGACTTCCCAATGTAGGCAAGTCGACCCTCTTCAACGCCCTCACGCGCTCGCGCAAGGCCGAGGCGGCCAACTACCCTTTCTGCACCATCGAGCCCAACGTCGGCGTAGTCCTCGTCCCTGACGATCGCATGCTGAAGCTGCAGGTCATCGCCGGCACCAAGGTCGTCATCCCCGCCACGATCGACATCGTTGATATCGCGGGCCTCGTCGCCGGAGCCTCCAAGGGCGAAGGCAAGGGTAACGACTTCCTCTCCAATATCCGCGAGTGCGACGCCATCATCCACGTGGTCCGCTGCTTCGACAATGACGATATCGTCCACAGCATGGGCAAGGTCGACCCCATCCGGGACATCGAGGTTATCGAAACCGAACTCATCCTCGCCGACATCCAGTCCGCCGAGCAGCAGCTCGACCGTAACCAGAAGAAGGTCCGCAGCCAGGACAAGGACGCCATCGCCAACGTCGAACTGCTCGCCCGTCTGGTGAAGCACCTCAACGAGAACCAGCCGGCCTCCTCGCTCGACGTCTCCGACGACGAACGCGCCCGCCTGAAGACCTACAACCTGCTCTCCTCGAAGAAGGTGCTCTTCGCGTGCAATGTCGCCGAGGCCGATCTCGCCGACCCTTCCAAGAACCCGCATGTCGCCAATGTCGCCGCCCTCATCGGCAAACGCCACGGATGCGAGCATGTCGTGATTTGCGCCCAGGTCGAAGCCGAGCTCTGCGATCTCTCGCCCGCCGAAGCCACGGAGTTCCTCCAGTCCCTCGGCGTCACCGACTCCGGCGTCTCCTCGCTCATCCGCGGAGCCTATCACCTACTCGGCCTCGCCACCTACTTCACTGCCGGCGAAAAAGAAGTCCGCGCGTGGACCTTCCGCAGCGGTATGACCGCCCCCCAGTGTGCCGCGGTCATCCACACGGATTTCGAAAAGGGCTTCGTGAAGGCCGAAATCGTTTCGTACGAGGATCTCGTCAAGAATGGCTCAGTCGCCGCCGCCCGGGATGCGGGCCGCTATCGCCTCGAAGGCAAGTCGTACCTCTTCAAGGACGGCGACGTGGCCCTTTTCCGCTTCACGGACTAAGGACCGGGCCTAGGCCGAACACCCTACCCCCTCGAAAAGGACGCCAAAAGCGTCCTTTCTTTTTGCTTTGGCCGATTACCCCGCAACCATTGGCCAAGGACCTTGTCCCACCCCCATGCCCCGTCGCCTCCTCGCCTTGGTCACCCTACTATTCGCCGCCCTCGCCAGCGCTGCCGACTCCCGCCCCAACATCGTCTTTGTGATCGGCGAAGACATGGGGCCCGACACCGGCGCTTACGGCTGCAAGGACGCCATCACCCCGAACATGGACCGCCTCGCCAAGGAAGGTGCCCTGTTCACCCGCAGCTTCACCCACACCGGCGTCTGCGCGCCTTCACGCAGCGGCATGGTCACCGGCCAATACCCGCTCAAGTACGGCGCGCAAAACATGCGCTCCAAAGTCGTCAACCCTCCCCACCCGTTCACCGAGAAACTCCGCGCCTCCGGTTACCATGTGATGTGGCCCGGCAAGACGGACTTCCAGGGCGTGCCCGAAAAGGAACTGGCCGATGACCGGAAACTCTGGGTCAACTATTCCAAGCAGCCGCTCGGCAAGCTGACCGACAAGCCGAAGGAACCTTTCTTCGCCTACATCAACGACTCCGTAAGTCACGAGAGCCAGGTGCGTGCCTCCGATAAGGAGCACGCCCAGAACACCGCCGCGCTCAAGCCCTCCGATCGACGCGACCCAGCCAAGGTAGAACTCCCGCCCTTCTACCCTGACACTCCGGCCGTCCGCCGCGAGGTCGCCCACTACCACGAGCTCGTCACGTCGGTCGACTATACCCTCGGACGCGTGCTCGATTGGCTCAAAGCCCACGACCTCGAGAAAAACACCATCGTCATCTTCACGGGTGACCACGGTCGCGGCATGCCGCGCTTCAAGCGCTCGCCGAAGGACACCGGCACCCGCGTCCCGCTCATCGTCCGCTGGCCCGGCCAGATCGCCCCGGGCACCGTGCGCGAAGACTTCGCCAGCTGGATCGACTTCGCCCCGACCGCGCTAACCGTGGCTGGCGTGCCCGTGCCCGCCGAGTTCGATGGCCATTGCTTCCTGCCCACGGCCGCTAAGCCGCCGAAGTACGCCTACTCCTTCCGCGACTTCATGGACGAAAGCTTCGACAAGGTCCGCTCCGTCCGCGATGCGCGCTTTCGTTACGTGCGCAATCAAGCTCCAGGCGTCGACGAAGCCGGCAAGGTCGCCTACCAAGAAATCGGCCAGACCATGCACGAGCTCCGCCGCGTACAGGCTGAGGGCAAGCTGACCCCAGTCCAAGCCCTCTACTTCAATACCAACCGCGCCCCGGAAGAACTCTACGACACCCAGACCGACCCGTGGGAAGTAAAGAATATCGCCGGCGACCCGGCCAACGCCGCCAAGCTTGCCGAACTGCGCGCCGAGTGCGACGCCTGGATCTCCCGTTGCGGGCCCCTCGCCGACCTGCACGCCGATGAACTCGTGAAGCGCGGGATTATCACGCCGCGCGACGAGAAATACGAAGTGCGCCTGAAGACCGGCCAGCACGAGAGCAGCAATCCCGCGAAGAAAAAAAACGCCGGCAAAGCCACTAATAAATAATTTCCTTATACCCATGCGCCCCCTCCTCATCCTCTCCGCTTCGCTGCTCGCCTTCGGCTGCAAACCTGCCCCTCAGGTCGCCCGCTACGAAGTGAAGTCCGAAGCCGCTCCGGCCGCCGCCTCCGCCACTGCGGCAGCCGCCCCCGTCGCCGCCCAGACGGCCCCCTCTCCGGCCGTGGCCGCGCCGATGGTCGCTCCCGCCTCGATGAAGGCAGAAGCGGCCGGCTTCGACGCCCCCAAGTGGGCAAAGCTTCCTACCGGCTGGTCCGTCGGTCCGGAAAACTCGATGCGTAAGGCCACCTGGATCGTCTCCGGCCCGAACGACAGTAAGGCCGAGATCGCCGTGACGGTCTTCCCCGGCAACGTCGGCGGTCTCACCGCCAACGTGAACCGCTGGCGCGGCCAAATCGGACTCCCTTCGGCCAGCCCGGACGAAATCGCCGCCTCCGCCAAGACCGTCAAGGTCGGCGGACTTGAGAGCCAGCGCTTCGTGATGACCTCCACCGACGGCAAGAAGTCGGTCGACGCCGTCTTGACCGCCAAGGACGGTGCCACCTGGTTCTTTAAGATGAACGGCGAGACCGCTGCCGTCGAAGCCAATGGCGCCGCGTTCGTCGCCTTCCTCTCCGCCTCCCAACTCCCGTGAACAGCGAAGAACACCAAAAGAAGGCCAACAGCGGCCGGCGCCTCGTCGATATGCTGGCGTCGCTCAAGTTGACGGTTCTCCTGCTCGTCTTATCGATGATCCTCATCCTGCTGGGGACATTCGAACAAGTCCACTGGGGCATCTGGCATGTCCAGAAGGTCTACTTCAGTTCCTGGTTCTGCTTCTATCCGATGGACCCGACGGCGCCTTTACGCATTCCGTTACCGGCTGGCTTCACACTCGGGGCCCTGCTGATCATCAACCTGGCCTTCGCCCACGTCCGTCACTTCAAGGCGACCGCCGCCAAGGTCGGTAACCTCATGATTCACGCTGGTCTACTCCTTCTGCTGGGCGGAGGCTTCGTCACCGCGATTTATCAGGAAGAGTCCGCGATGATCATCCCCGAAGGCGAGCAGCGTAATTACTCCGAAGCCTTCCGCGAATTCGAGATCGCACTCGTCGAGAAATCCACCGCCGGCGAGGTCGTCGTCACGATTCCAGATTCAATCCTCCGCGACATCGCCGCCAAGAAGACTCCCTCCTCCGTCGAACTCCCGGGCACTCCTTACACGCTCGTCGTCCAGACCTACCACCCGAACGCGATGATCCGGGCCAAATCGCAGATGAGCGACGGCATCGACCTCAAGGCAACCCAAGGCATTGGCGCTCGCACTGAGCTGACCTATAAGCCTCTCCCGGAAAGCTATGACGACAACAAGCCCAACGCTCCTACGGCCATCGTGGAGCTGAAGACGAAGGATAAGTCGCTCGGTATCTGGGCCCTTAATCTTAACCTGACGGAATCCTTCGATGCCCAGACCTTCGTAGACGCTGGCAAGACCTACGATCTCTCGCTCCGCCGGACCCGCTACTACGTCCCCTTCACAGTACTGCTGGATAAGTTCACCCACGAGAAGTATCCGGGAACCGAGACGCCCAAGCGCTTCGCCAGCGACGTGACCCTCAAGGAAGGCGCGAGCTCCTTCCCCTTCAATATCTCGATGAACCAACCGCTCCGCCATGCTGGCCTAACCTTCTTCCAATCGAGCTTCGGCAGCACCAAGGACGGCAAGAACCTCAGCGTACTTCAGGTCGTGCGCAATCCCGGCTGGCTCATCCCCTATATCTCCGTCGCGCTGATGTCCCTCGGCCTCATCTGGCACTTCGGCGTCTCCCTGCTGCGTTTCCTCCGCGGTCGCAGCGCCAAGACGGCCGCCGTGGTCTTAGCACTCGGTCTCCTCACTCCCGCGGCCTCTGCCGCGGACGCTACCTGGGACACGCGCGCCTTCGGCGATATCCCGGTGCAGAGCGGCGGGCGGATTGTACCGATTCAAACTCTCGCCACGGGATCCTTGCTCCAGATGCGTTCGCGCACCTCGATCAGCCTCTCGAAAATCGAACGCGTCGCCTTCGGCCAGCCTCCGTCCAGCTGGACCGCAGAACAGCGTGCAGAAATCGCCAAAGAACTCCCTGCCCTCTCGACCGAACTCCAGGCGCTGCTTGAAAAACGCCAAGTCCGTCTGACCGGAGGCGCCATCAGCTCGGTCGACTGGCTCATCGAAGTCTGCTTCCGCGCCCCGATTGCCCGCCATCTGCCGACCTTCCGCGTCGAACACCCCAACGTGCTCAAGCGCGTCGGTGGCGACCCCGAGAAGAGCCTCTATGTCAGCTGGGATGGTATCCTGAAAAACAGCGCCGAACTCAGCAAGGCGGCCGAACAGGCACGCAAACGCCCGCAGGCCGACCGCGACGTCGAAGACCGTGGCCTCCTCACGCTCGAAAGCGCCGCCCGCCAGTATGCGACGCTCAGCATGACCTTCATCCCCGGCGATCTACCGCTCGACGTCACCCCGCGCCGCGAATACGGGGCATGGATCTCCGCACTCAACCGTGCTCTCGCCGAAATGAATGCCAGTGCCACGGGTAAGGCCTTCGACCCCGAACTGCAGAAGACGGTCAAGACGTTCGTGGAACGCTACCAGGATTTCGAACGCGAAGGCGTCATCGGCCTGATGCCCCCCAAGGACGAAACTTCGCTCGCTCGCTGGGATAATCTTGGCGCCTCCCTCCTCGGTATCATCAAGGACCAGAAGGCCCACCGGGCCGGGCTGGCCGAGGACGGCATCATCACCCGCTACGCCGACTTCTCAATGGCGTGGCGCGAAGGCAAGAACGACGATTGCGCCCGCCTCAGCTCCGCCATCGCCGCTTCGTTGAAAGGTCCTTGGTCCGCCCGTGCGGAATCCGAAGCGAGCTTCGGCCGACTCCAACCTTTTTATTGGCTCCTGATCGCCTACGTGGTGGTGGTGCTCATGGTCCTTGTCTCCTGGGTGACCGGCTCCGAAGCCCTCCGCGTCTGGGGTTACCGCCTGCTGGTGCTCTCCTTCATCCTGCACACCGCGGCGCTCCTTTACCGCATGTGGCTGCATGACCGTCCGCCGGTGACGAACCTCTATTCAACGGGAATCTTCGTCGCTTGGGGTGCGGTCGGCTTGGGCATCATGCTCGAGCGGGTCTGGAAGAACGGCATCGGCGCCGTCGCAACAGGTATCACCGGCTTCGTCTCCCTGATCGTCGCCCATAACCTCGGTCTCTCTGGCGAAGACAACCTCGAGAGCGTCCGTGCGGTGCTCGATACGAACTTCTGGCTGGCGACGCACGTGACCATCGTGACGCTCGGCTACTCGGCGACCTTCGTCGCCGGCTTGCTCGGCGCACTTCACCTTGCGCTCCGCGCCTTTAAGAAAGACTACAACTGGGGCGATAGTGTTGCTCGTGCGGCTTACGGTATCCTCGCCTTCGCCGTCCTCGCCAGCTTCATCGGCACGATGCTCGGCGGTATCTGGGCCGACCAGAGCTGGGGAAGATTCTGGGGCTGGGATCCGAAAGAGAACGGCGCCATCCTCATCGTGCTCTGGTGCGCGCTCTGCCTCCACGCACGCTGGGGTGGACTTGTCCGCCGCGAAGGGCTGATGCAGCTCCTCATCTTCGGCAACATCGTCACGGCCTGGTCCTGGTTCGGTACGAATCTTCTCGGCGTCGGCCTCCACAGCTACGGCTTCACGGAGACGGGTGCGTTCTGGCTCTACTACGTATTCTGCCCTTCGCAGCTCGCGCTGATCGCCCTCGGTTGGCTGCCTGACCGCTCGAAGAGCGCCCTCAAGACAGCATGACCGAAGCCGCCGGCCCGACCTGGTTCTGCATCAAGGCCAAGCCTCGCCAAGAGGCCGTGGCAGTGCAGAACCTACGGGCTGTCGGCATCGGCGAGCTGGTCTTCCCACGCCTGCGTCGCACGCGACGCGGCCATGACAAGAACAAGGTGGTCGTCGAACCACTGTTCCCGGGCTACATCTTCGCCCGCTTCGATCCGATGGAATTCCAGTCCACGATTCGCAGCACGCGCGGCGTGCTCCACCTGGTGAGTCGCGAAGGTCGGCCGGTCGACGTCGAACAAGCGGTCATCGACGAACTCAACGCGCTCGGCCCCGACGCAATCCTCTCGATGCTCGATGAGGAACTGAAAATCGGCGCCAAAGCCCGCGTCATCCGCGGCATCTTCACTGGCTCCGAAGGCGAGATCATCCGCCTGGAGTCGCCCCAGAAACGCATCGCGCTGCTGCTCTCGATCCTCGGCTCCGACCAGCCGGTCGAACTGCCGCTCGATGATGTCGAAGGCCTCCCCGAAGAAACCTAGCCCATTCACATGATTGTCGATCAACTTTCCGCCTCCGCTGCTTACGAGTCGCTGCATCCGCTCTTTCCCCAGGCGTTCACCTACCTCCGCGCTTTCGATCCCAAGACGGAAGACGGAAAGTATGAACTCCAGGGTCAGGACCTCGTCGCCATCGTCCAGCGCTACCAGACCGCTCCTTCGGCGGATAAGCTCTGGGAAGCCCATCAGATCTACGGCGACATTCAGGTGGTCTATCAAGGTCTCGAAAATTGCGGACATGCCGACCAGACGACCCTCGTGGTCACGAAGCCTTATATCGCCGAAAAGGACGTCGAGAAATACGCTGCCCCTTCGTCGCCCACTGCCTTGCTCATTCTTGGCCGCGGTAATTTCGCGATCTTCCATCCCCAGGATGGACATCAGCCGGGCGTGCAGATCGGCGCCCCGGGCGAAATCCTGAAGGTAGTCATCAAGTTCCGCCTCAAGGTCTGAGCGGCTTGCAACTTCGCGGGCTTTACGGTGTCCTATTGTTAACCCCATGAGACTCCTCGCCTCCGCATTACTCGCCCTCACCTGCGCCCTCGGCTTTGCTCAGGATGTTACCCGCGTCTCCGACGTCATCTATGCCAAGCATGACGGCGTGGCGCTGACGATGGACATCTTCACTCCGGCCAAGCCTAACGGCGCCGCGGTCATCAAAATCATCAGCGGCGGATGGAACTCCAACCATAACGGCATCAGCGACGGTGGCTGGCCGAAGCACGGGTTCACGACGTTCGTCGTCGTGCACGGCACGCAGCCTCGCTTCCACATCCACGAGATTGTCGGCGACCTCCAACGCTCCGTCCGCTTCATTCGCGCCAACGCCGCCAAGTTCGGCATCGACCCGAACAAGATCGGCGTCACCGGCGGCAGCGCCGGCGGTCACCTCAGCCTAATGCTCGGCACGCGCATTCTCCCCGCTAATCCGAAGTCGAAGGATCTCGTTGAGCAGGTCAGCTCCGAGGTCAACGCGGTGGCCTGCTATTACCCGCCAGTCGATTTCCTCAGTTGGGCCAAGGAAGGCGACAGCAAGGAAGGGGCCGGCCCCCTGACCGTCCGCGCGCCGGCCTTCGGCCCGATCGTGACTACCGCCGAAGGACGCGAACGCGCTGGCCGCGATCTCTCGCCCCTCTTCTGGATCAGCGATAAGACCCCTCCGACCTTCATCGTCCAAGGCGACGCTGACCCGCTCGTCCCAGACTCCCAGGCCCGTCGCTACCTCGCCCGCGCCAAGGAAGTCGGCGCCAAGGCCGAAGTCCTGATTCGCCTGGGTGGCGCCCACGGCGGCTGGGTCGAAATGGCCGACGACAACGTCCGCATGGCCGAATGGTTTAGCCTCCATCTCCTCGGCCAGCAGCCGTCCAAGCCCTTTAATTTCGATATCTCGTCTCTGCCCAGCACGCCGGCACCGAAGAAGGCCGCGAAGAAGTAAGCAGGGCCGAGGGACGATTTACGCTGGCAGGAAAGCCCGGCCGTTTGCATAAAGGCGGCATGGCTTCGCCTTGCCAACTCATCCTCGCCCTCGACGTAGAGACCAAGGAGGAAGCCTTGGCGCTCGCTCGCCCGCTCGCCGGCAACCTCGCCTGGGTGAAACTCGGCCTCCAGCTCTTCACGCGTCACGGACCAGGCATTGTCGACGAATTCCATGCGCTGGGATTCAAGGTTTTCCTCGACCTGAAGTTCCACGATATCCCCAACACGGTCTCCTCGGCGATCAAGAGCCTCAAAGGCCGCCCCTGCTCCCTACTCACCATCCACGCCTGCGGAGGTCCTGAGATGATCGCGCGCGCCGCTGAAGCCGCGAAGTCCACTCTGCCTGATTGCACCGTACTTGGCGTCACGGTGCTGACCTCAATGGACCAAGCCCAGCTTTCGGCCACAGGTGTCGCCCGCACACCCGAAGAACAGGTCCGTCTACTCGGCCGTATGGCCATCGGGTCTGGCATCGGCGGACTGGTCTGCTCCCCTCTCGAACTTCCGATCCTCCGCCAAGACCTCGGTGCTGGCCCGACGCTCGTGACGCCGGGCATCCGTTATCCCGATGCCGCGGGTGACGATCAGAATCGCGTCATGACGCCAGCCCAGGCCGCCGCCGCGGGCGCCAGCTTCATCGTAGTCGGCCGTCCAATCCTGAAGGCCAAGGACCCCGCCGCTGAGACGCTCCGCATCCGCCGTGACATCGGCGAGATCGCATGAGCGCCGCCGACGACATCCTCGTTCTTCTCGCCGCGGGTTCCGCGCGGCGCATGCAGGCAGTCGTCGACGACAAAATCACCGCGCTGCTCGCCGGCAAACCGGTCTTTGTCCACTCACTGCAGGCGTTCCTGAGCACGGGCCTCATTAGCCGCGTCGTCATCACCTATCGCGACGAAGCCCAGCTTGCCAAGCTGAAGGCTCAGCTCGCCGGCCATCTGCCCACGGCCACCCAAATCGATTTCGTGCCCGGCGGCGAATCCCGACAGGATTCCGTCCTGGCCGCGCTCAATACCTGCGAAGGCCATACCGGCTTGGTGCACATCCATGATGGCGCCCGCCCGCTCGTCTCGCCCGAAGCCATCCGTAAGGTCCGCGACAAGGCCAAGGAAACTGGCGCCGCCATCCTCGCCGGACGTGCCGCTGACACGGTGAAGATTGCCAAGGTCGGTTCGGCTTCCGTCGAGACGTCTCCTGACCGCGGCCTAGTCTGGACGGCCGAGACGCCGCAGGTCTTCCGCACAACCATCGTGCTCAAGGCCTATCGCAAGGTTGCCGAACTCCAGCGCAAGGTGACCGATGATAGCTCCGCCGTTGAATTCGTCGGGCAAGATGTCTCCTTGGTCGAGAATCCTTCGGTGAACCTGAAGCTGACGCGTCCGGCGGACTTCGTCTTGGCGGAAGCGATCCTAAAGACGCGCTAAGCGCTCAGTAACCGGCCTGACGGAGCGCAGCATCCAACTTCGTCTGGAAGTCGGTGATATCCTGCGGCGTCGGACGATATCCCGGCGTCCGCGCGGCCATACCAGGTCGGCCCTGATGATCGATGTACCAATCGGCCTTCTCGCCATCGGAGAATGTGACGTGACCGCTGACCATGGCATGCGGCTGGGCAATCGTGTCGACTTCGACCGTCACGACACCAGCTCCCTGGGCGGTTTCAGCCGGGACGCCAGCCTCAGCGGGGGCGGCTTCGGCGACAGGCTCTTCCACCGGCTTGGGCTCTTCCTTCTCGACGAGAGCGAGGTTAAGGTCGTCCACGAGGAAGCGGACGTCCATGTAGGTCATCGGGACATCGAGCTGCGTCGAAAGGCGCTCTTGGATCTGCGAAAGTGTGGCGCCTTCGGCTACCCAGGCGGAAACCTTGGAAATCTGTTCGGGGGTCAGTCGGGCCATAGCCGGCTAAGGTGTGGGAGCCTTCGCCGATTTTCAAGCGTCTCGTCGCTTATTCGTTGGAAAAGACGCCCCCGTCCACCAAGTTAAGCCCATGCAGTCCGAGATCAGTTGGCAAAAGCAAGGAGCGTTCACCGACATCGTGTACGAGAAAGCCGATGGTATCGCCCGCGTGACCATCAACCGCCCCTCCCGCCGCAACGCCTTCACCCCTGAGACGATTGCCGAGATGCTTAAGGCCTTCTCCGATGCGCGGGACGACGCCTCCATCGGCGTGGTGCTCCTGCGTGGCGCCAATCCGCAGGACGACGGCAAGTTCGCTTTCTGCGCCGGCGGCGACCAAAAGATCAGGGGCGATAAAAAAGGTGGGTACATGGGTAAGGACGGCGTGCCTCGCCTCAACGTCCTCGACCTCCAACGCCTCATCCGCTCGATGCCCAAGGTCGTTATCGCCCTTGTGGCTGGCTTCGCCATCGGTGGCGGTCACGTGCTCCACGTCATCTGCGACCTCACCATCGCCGCCGATAACGCGGTCTTCGGCCAGACCGGTCCGACCGTTGGCAGTTTCGATGGCGGCTTCGGCGCCTCCTACCTCGCCCGCGTCGTCGGCCAGAAGAAGGCCCGCGAAATCTGGTATCTCTGCCGCCAGTACGACGCCAAGCAGGCTCTCGAGATGGGCCTAGTCAATACCGTCGTCCCCTACGAGCAGCTCGACGCCGAAGGCGTGAAGTGGGCGCAGGAGATCCTGACGAAGAGCCCGCTCGCCATCCGCTGCCTCAAGTCGGCCTTCAACGCTGAACTCGATGGCCAGGCCGGCATCCAAGAACTTTCCGGCAACGCCACCCTACTCTATTATCTTTCGGAAGAGGGCGACGAAGGTCGCGCCGCTTGGAACGAGAAGCGTCCTCCTAATTTCCGAAAATTCCCTTGGCTCCCATAAATCCGATTCGCGTTACCGAGCGCGCGCAAAAACTCGCGACCGAGGTCCTCCGTCCCGGCGACATCGCCGTCGACGGCACCGCGGGCAAAGGCCGCGATACCGCTTGTCTGGCCCAAGCCGTCGGCCCCTCGGGGCATGTGCACGCCTTCGATATCCAGCCGGAGGCCATCGCTTCCAGCCGCAATCTCCTCGAAGTCGCCGGACTCCTCGACCGCGTCTCTTTACACCTTCGTAGCCACGCGGAACTGGTCGACGTCCTGACGCCGGCCCAGCGCGGTAAGGTGGGTGTCGTGATCTTCAATCTCGGCTACCTGCCCGGTGGCGATGCCTCCATCGTCACGCAACCGACCTCGACCGACCGAGCCCTCCGCGACGCGTACGCCAACCTCCGCCCAGGCGGTCGCCTCATCTGCGTCGCCTATACCGGACACCCGGGCGGCCCCGAAGAATCTGATATCGTGCTCAAGTTTGCTGAACAGCAGGCCGCCGCTGGCCTCCACGTCGAAAAGATTGGCTATTACCCTACGCCCGGTAAGCCGTGGATCCTTGTCGTTAACAAGCCGTCGGCTTGAAGTCGGAAGCATTCCTTTCACTCTACTGAGGATGACCGCACGACGCCGCATCATCCTCACCGGCGCCACGGGGCTCATCGGATCCGCTTTGTCCCATCGGCTTACGGCACTCGGCTTGGAAGTCATTCCTTTCCGCTCCCGTCATGACGGGTCCGGTGGCTTTAATCATCTTACGGGTCAAATCGATCGCGCCGCCCTCGAAGGCGCTTATGCCGTGATTCATCTCGCCGGCGAATCCATCGCCCAACGCTGGTCCGATGCCGCCAAGGAACGAATCATGGCCAGCCGTCGCGATGGCACCCGCCTGCTCGCCGAAGCGCTGGCCCATCTCAGGCAAAAACCGGAGGTGTTCATCTCTATGTCCGGCATCAACCGCTACGGGCTGCATCGGCTCGAGACCCTCGACGAATCGTCGGCGGTCTCCGCTGCTGGCTTCCTGCCGGCTGTGACCGAAGCTTGGGAAAACGCGACCCTAGCGGCCAGCGAGGGAGGCATCCGCACGGTCTTGCTGCGAACTTCTCTCGTACTTTCCTCCACCGGCGGTGGCTTGCAGAAGATGCTCCCCGCCTTTCGCCTCGGCCTCGGTGGTCCCATCGGCGGCGGACGGCAACGGATGAGCTGGATCGGCCTCCCCGACCTCGTCGAACTCATCGTCTGGTGCCTGGATAATCAAGCCATCCGCGGCCCGCTCAACGCCGTGGCACCCCAGACCGTCACCCAAGCCGAATTTGCCCACACTCTAGGCGCCGTCCTCCGTCGCCCCAGCTTCTTGCCGATGCCCGCCTGGGCCCTCTCCTTGCTCTTCGGACAGATGGGGCGCGAGACCATCCTCAGCGACCTGGCGGCCCGCCCGGAGGCGGCGCTCGACGGTGGTTTCCGCTTCGCGAAGCCGAACCTCGACTCGGCCCTCCGCCAAGCAATCGGCGTATGATTTTGGGTTGAAGGAACCGAGTCGGAGAGAGATTGTCCGGCCATGGTTCGCGCTGCCTTCGTCTTCATGGTCCTGCTCCTCGTCGGTTGCGAAGACGGTTCACGCGCCGACTCCCGGACGCTCGACGTCGAAGACGAAGATTTTCGCCAAGGTCAGAACTTCTACAAGAGCGGCGAAGTCCGCCAGGCCCTCGAGTGCTACCTCAAGGTGATCGACAAACGCAAGGGCGCCGCGGAATCCAATCTCGAAGCCGGCCGCATGTACCTCGAACTGCAGGATCCGCTCCCGGCCATCTACCACTTCAACCAGTACATCCGCATGAAGCCGACGTCCGAGCAATCGAACCTCGTCCGCCAGTTGATTAAGACCGCCGAGAAGCAGTTTATGCAGCAGTTGCCCGGAAGACCGATGGAACCCGACGCCCTCGGCGGCTCGGACCTCAACGCCAAACTCCGTAACCTCCAGCTGGAAAACGAGAAACTGAAACGCGAACTGTCCGATTACAACCGCACCCAGAAAGGGCTCATCCTACCGCCCAAGACCACGAGCGAGAAGCCGGCGGAAAAACCGGCGACGACCGAAGACGGCAAGACCCAGCGTTTCCGCCAATACACGGTCGTGAAGGGCGACACCCTCTCCGGTATCGCCCGCAAGGTCTTCGGCGATGCCAGTCCGACGCGGATCTCAGCCATCTATAATGCGAACCGGGACAAGATGACGTCGGTCAACAGCCTGCCGAAAATCGGCACGGTGATCCTCCTTCCGGAGTAAGCCATGCGCCTGACGCGCATCCGAGCCGCTGACTTCCGTAACCTGACCTTCGCGGACGTCTCCACGGACGCCCCTCGCGTCTTTCTGCTCGGCGATAACGGCCAAGGAAAGACGAACCTCCTCGAAGCCGCCGCGCTGGTCTCATCGTTCCGCTCCTTCCGCACGACGGACATTGCTCCGCTGGTCCGATCGGGTTGCACTGAGGCCCGCCTCCGCCTCGACGTCCGCCTTTCGCCGGAGGAAAACGCCGAGGTCGAAATCCGCCTGGCCAAAGGTTCTCGCAAAGCCCTGCTCAATGGCACGCCGGTCGCTTCGGTCGCCCAGCACCTCGGGCAGTTTCCGACAATCGTTTTCTGCTCCGACGACCTTCGCCTCGTGCGCGGATCGCCATCCAATCGCCGCCGCTGGCTCGACGCCGCGATCGGCGGCACCGACGCCGCCTACCTCAGCGCGGTCCGCGATTACGGTCGCGCCCTCGATGGACGTAACGCTCTGCTGAAAGCCACCGTCCGTTCCGACGAGGAACTGCGTGCCTTCGAAAAGGCGATGCTCGCACCGGCCCAGCTGATCGCCGCGACCCGCGCCCGTATTTTGCCCGACCTCGCCGCTACGTTACGCGACGCGTGCGCCCGCGCCGGCTTTCCTGATCAAGGTGCCGACTTGGTCTACCAACCTGACGTCGCCGCCGATCAGCTCGTCGAGATCTGGGCGAAGACACGCGTCGCCGACCTCGCCACGGGCACAACCCTCCGCGGCCCCCAGCGCGACGACTTCGGGATGCTCTTCGCCGGCAAGGATGCATCCGACTACGCCTCCGAAGGCCAGCAACGTCTCCTCGTTCTCGCTCTCTGCCTCGCCCGTCTCCAGCGCGACACCCTCCTCGCCCCCACACCACCAGTCATCCTGGCCGACGATGTCCTCGGTGAACTCGACGATACCCGCCGAAGGGCCTTCTGGAACGAAGTCGGGGAAAAGCATCAGGTTATCGCGACTGGCACCGTTCCCCCGCCCTCCGGCGAGTGGCTGACCTACCGGGTCTCTGGGGGCAGCTACCTTCAGGCCTGATTTTGGCGTTGTTTTATGGGAAATTGACCCCTTGAATGAAGGCATGTCGGACTTCCTTCTCTACGCCTCCGTGGTAGCCCTCTTCCTCGTCTGCATCCTCGTGGTCCTCGTGATCCTGATGCAGCGCCCCAGCGCCAACGCTGGCATGGGCTCGGCCCTCGGTGGCGGCGCCGCTGAGACCGTCTTCGGTGGCGAATCCGCCAACGTCCTCTCGAAGATGACCACGACCCTCACGGTCATCCTCTTCGTTCTCAGCTTCGGCCTCTACCTCGGCTTCGTCGCTCGCGAAAAGCCGGTCTCTAAGGCCCTCGACGCCAAGGCCACCGCCCCAGTCGTTCCCCCGGCTGCCACCGCCCCAGTCGCCGCTCCGGCTGCCACTGCGCCTACCGCCCCTGTCGTCCCTGCTCCGTCCGTCCCCACTCCTGCCGCCGCCAAGCCCCAGTCCACCCCGGCTCCGGCCGCGACGACTCCGGCGAAGCCGGCCGCTCCGGCTCCGGCCAAGTAAGCCCTGAGTGAGAACCCGACTGCTCAGCCTGTCTGTCCGCTGGGTAGCGTGTCTCATCGCACTCGGTTCCTTCGCGCAATCGCGGGTCCCTTCCGCCCCGGCGCTCGATCAGCTGACGCCCGAGCAAGGCCTGGCCTTTCTCGCAGGCTTCCGCAACTCCCGCCTCAACAGCGCTCTCTGCCTGCGCTTCGAGATCATCCATAAGCCGCGCAAAGGCGAGTCGCTGCCCGCGGTCAAAGGCACGCTCTGGGCCGCCTCACAAGGCTCAGACCAACTCCTCCGCGGCGAGATCACGGACGCCCAAGGCAAGCCCGCTTTGGCGTTTATCACCGCCAAGTCGGCCCAAGGTAGCCGCGTCTGGGTCTCCCGCCGCGGTGGCCCCGCCCAGGAACTCGACCACAAGACTCCGCTCATCCCCCTCGCAGAAGGACTCATCCTCACGCCTTTCGATCTTCAGCTGCCCTTCACGCATTGGCCCGCCACGGCTTACCTGACCACCGAGAAACGGCGTCGTCCGGTGCACACGTTCGATGCGCTCAATCAGATCGGCCACGAACCCGCCAAGGTCAACTACGCGATCGACCATGTCTACGGCGTGCTCATCCAGGCGGCTTGTTTCGATACGAACGGCAAGAAGACCCGCACGCTGCAGGTCGAAGAATTCTCCAAGGTCGACGAGCAGTGGATGCTCGCCGCGTGCAGCCTGCTTGATGAAACCACGCGCGATGCCGACCTTCTCCGCATCACCGAGGCCGCGCTCGGCGGAAGTTTTTCGCCGCAGACCTTCGAGCCCTCCACGCTCGCGCAACCCGCCAGCCAACCGACGACCTTCAAAAAACTGTGAAGACCAAAGTCACCGCCACCCAGGTCGCCCGCTACTGCGACCTGCTCACCAACGGTAAGCACATCGCCGACTTCGAAGGTTCCCGTAACGGCCTGCAACACAAGGGCACGCGCCCGGTCCGCAAGGTCGGCGCAGCCGTGGACGCAGGCGCCAAGGTCTTCGCCGAAGCCGCCCGTCGCGGCGTCGACTTCCTGATCGTCCACCACGGGATGTATTGGCGCCCGGTCTCGCCCGAACGCGAAGTCCGTGCCCTACGTAAGGCCGCCCTAAAGAAGGCTGGCCTGTCGCTCTACTCCAGCCACCTGCCGCTCGACGCCCATCCGGCCATCGGAAACAATGCGCTCATCGCCCAGGACCTCGGCCTGAAGATCGTGGATTGGTTCGTGGATTACGAAGGCCTGCCCATCGCCTGCATCTGTAAGGGAATTCCCCGAGCGACGCTGCGTAAGCGCCTCAAAGCCTCTTACCCGCAGACCTACAAAGGCATCGAGTTCGGTTCCGCCAAACCGAAGAAGATCGCGATCCTCAGCGGCAGCGGCCGCAGCGCCCTTGACCACCTGAAAGCCGAAGGGTGCGACACGCTGATCACCGGCGAGCTCCGCGAAGAACATTTCAACGAAGCCCACGAGCAAGGTTGGAATCTTTATCCGTGCGGCCACTACGCCACTGAGACCTGGGGAGTGAAGGCCCTCGCCGCCGCGGTGGCCGCGGAGTTCGACGTGAAGTGGGAATTCATCCCCACGGGTAATCCGCTCTGATGACCCGCGGACGGCTAGCCCCGACCCCGACCGGCTATCTGCACGTTGGCCATGCCCGCACCTTCGCTCTCGCCGCCGCCCGCGCCGCTGGCGGCACGCTGATCTACCGCACCGAAGACCTCGATGCAGGACGCTGCCGCCCGGAGTTCGCCGACGCGGCGATCGAGGACCTACGCTGGCTCGGCCTGAAGTGGACGGAAGGACCCGATGTCGGCGGCCCGCACGCCCTTTACGTCCAATCACAACGCCTGCCTTGGTTCCGCGAGGTCTGGCAGCTGCTCCATGCCTCCGGAGCCATCTATCCGTGTGATAAGTCCCGCAAGGACGTCGAACGCAGCCTGACGGCGCCGCATGCCGAGGATGACGCTGAGCCGATCTTTCCGCCCGCCCTACGCCCACCGCTCGGCGCCGGACGGGAAGCCTGCGAACCAGGCCCGACCAACTGGCGATTCCGCGTTCCCGACGGCGAGACCATCTCGTTCGTCGATGCGCTCAAAGGCCCGCAATCGTTCGTCGCCGGACGTGACTTCGGCGACTTCCTCGTCTGGCGTAAGGACGGCTTCCCGGCCTACGAACTCGCCGTCGTCGCGGATGACCACGCCATGGGTATTACCGAAGTCGTCCGCGGCGCCGACCTCCTGCTTTCGACGGCTCGTCAACTCCTGCTCTATCGGGCGCTCGGCTGGACACCGCCCACTTGGGCGCACGCGCCACTGATCGTCGATGCCGACGGCAAGCGACTCGCCAAGCGTACTGCCGGACTCTCGATCCGGGAACTCCGCCAAAAAGGAAAGACGCCGGAGGAAGTCCTCACGGCGTCTTTGAACCAGCTGTTAAGCTAAAGAGTTAAGCGCCCTTCTTCGAGTCGGTTGCCGCCTTGGGAGCAGCGCCCTTTGGAGCGGGGCTAGGAGCGGCGGTCGTACCGGAGACAATCTTCTCGCGAAAGGCCTTAAAGGACGTGCCCATCGTCTCATCGCCTGCCGTGAGCGCGATAGCCTCGTCGATATACTTCAACGCCTGCTCCTTAGCGGTCGGGTCAATCTGGATGAGGATGCGAGCCTTATTGAAAGGCAGCACCGCTTTGCGCGGGCCAGTGACGTCGGCGAATATCTCGTCGAGGGCGACCTCCGCTGACTTGAAATCCTTAGCCGCGATGGCGTCGTTGATCTTCTGGCCGAGCACGCGGCTCTTGGCCGAACGGTCGGCCGCGGATTTCTGCTCCTGCTCGAGGGCCGCCTTACCTTCCGGGGTATTCTTGAACGAGGCCAGCTTATCGAGGTATTCCTCGGCGGTCTGGCCACCGAAGCCGACGGTCTTACCGAACACGTCGCCGGACTTGGCGTCGATGAGCAACACCGTGGGGAAGCCCGAGATACCGAACTTCTTCGAGAGCTCCGCGTTCTTGGCCTTCAGTTCAGGAGCCTGTGGCGTCTTGCGCGGATAATCCAGTTCGACGAGCACATACTTCGAGGCGACCGCGGCGAACTCAGCCGACTCAAAGACTACCTTATGCAACTGAATGCAGGGTGGGCACCAGTCGCTGCCCGTGAAGTCGACGAGCAAAGGCTTATTCTCCTTCACACCCTTGGCCTTCGCGGCATCGAGATCGGTCAGCCAGGTGAGCTCCGCACGTGCCGTGATGGTCGCGAGGAAAAGGAGAGTCAGGATGAGTTTCTTCATGAGAGGGATTACTTCTTATCCCGGGCGGCGGCGACCGCGGCGCGGAACTGCTTCAGTTCATCAGTGAGGTCAGCGGGATTGTCCGCAATGATTTCGTCGAGGACCTTGAGCACGGCGCTATGGTCGCCGGGCTTGCAGGCCTGGACGCTACCCACGCGGGCGTTGACGGAGAGGGTCACCTTGGCAGCGCCGGTGACGGCCTTATCCTTGATGAACTTGGCAATCGCGGCCTCGGCGGCGGCGAGATCCTTTTTCTCAAGGTGGGGCGCGATGAGCTTTTCGAGTTCTTCACCGTAACCACGTAAGAGGACTTCGTCCTTCTTGCCCTGGGCGAACTTGGCCTTCCCTGCGGGTGTGTTGTCCTTCATCAGTTCGGCGAGGTGGGCGAGATACTTGACCGGGCCACCGGCCTGGTAGCCGGTCTGGGCGAACGGCTCGCCATTGGCGTCGAGCAGCATGATCGTCGGGAAACCCTCGATGCCGAACTTCTCGGAGAAGGCCTTGTTCTTAGCCTTCACCTCGGCGCTCTGCTGCTTCTTCTGGGGGTAGTCGAGTTCGACGAGGACGAAGTCCTTGGTCGCCGCGGCGAATTCCTTCTGGTCGAAGACTTCCTTCTTCAGACGGATGCACCAGCCGCACCAGTCGCTGCCGGTGAAGTCGACCAAGATCGCCTTCTTCTCGGCCTTCGCGACCTTGATGCCCTCATCGAGGTCGGTCAGCCAAGCATCGGCAGCGGAAAGGGAGAGGACGCTCAGGCACAGAGCGACAGCGGCGAGGAAACAGCGGGGCATCCCTCAAGGATGCCTTGCCGCCTAAACGTGGCAACCCGCAATCAGCCAACCCTGCGTTGCCAATATGAAGTTTATCCCTCACTTAACCCCCATGGCCGGCACCCGCATCTTCCTTGTCGACAATGGCTCCTACGAGCCCACTGCCACCTTGGCCCTCCGCGGACTGGCTCAGGAAGTTGGCAAACTGATCGGACAGCCGGTTCTGCCGGTCTCGACAATGCACTCGACCAAGATCGACCCTGCCCTCCTCGGCGGCCAGCCGGCGGTCATATTCGAAGGAGCCGTCCAGCAGGCCAAACTCGACGGCATCGACGAACTCGTGGTTGTCCCGCTCTTCATCGGGCCCAGCCGGGCGATCACGGAGTATCTCCCAAAAGTCTTCGCCGACGCTCAACCAGGCGCAATGAAGCTCAGCATCCGCGAACCGCTTTTCGGCCCCGAGCTGGTGAACATGCTGAGCGATAATCTGAAATCGACTGGATGGAGCAAAGGCAGCGGCACGGTTCTGCTCTGCGACCACGGCTCACCCATCCCTGAAGTAACGCGCTGCCGAAACTTCTTCGCCGTCGCACTTCGTAATCAACTCGGCCTGAAGGACGACGAACTGATCGCCTGCTCGATGGAACGACGCGAAGGCGCGGAATATGACTTCAATAAGCCCTTGCTGGAAGACGCCCTGCAGGACGCCAAGGGCGAGGCGGTCATTCTGATGCTCTTCCTGCTGCCCGGTCGTCACGCCGGAGCCGAGGGCGACGTCGCAACCATAGCGAAGGAGCACGCGCCTGCCGGCCTGCGCTGGAAGCTCAGCCCCCTGCTCGGCACGCACCCCGCCCTGCCAGCTCTACTCTTCCGACGCCACCTCTACACCTCTGGATTCAAGTTAACCAAGAATATCGTCATCGGGACCATCATTCTCATAGGACTCCTACCGGTACTGATCGGCGCCCTGGCGCCCAAAGACATGGACCTCGGCGGCCGCATACTGCTCTGGCTCGGAGGAGTCGCGACGATCTTCACCTTACTATTCTTAACCCTCCGCGCGAAGGTCTGGAAGAAGAACTAACTCAGGCGAAAGCCGCGATGCGGCCCATCAGGCCAGCGTGGCGAGGCGGAGCGACGACGGCACCGACCACTGCGATGAGCGGCGTAGGTAGCACCGAAACATCGACCTTACCTGAAGCAAGATCGGTCAGCGTGGTAAGCACGTCCGACGCACCATCCTGCGAGACCTTTGAAAGTAAACGAATCGGCAAATCAGCCTGAGCGCCGGCGGCGATGAGCTTCACGGCAACAGAAGGCAGCGCTTTCGCGCCCATGTAGAGACAGAGCGTGGCGCCAGTCTCGATGTGAGCCTTCCAATTCTGATCGGTGCCATCGGCGCAGTGGCCAGTAAGGAACGTGACGGATGCGGCCTTGCCGCGATGCGTCAGCGGAAACGCGGCATCCGCGCCGGCAGCCGTCGCGGCGGTAATGCCCGGCACGACTTCAAAAGGAATGCCATGGGCGGCGAGATGATCCATCTCTTCGCCGAGACGGCCGAAAATGCCAGGGTCGCCGCCTTTGAGACGGACGATGAGACCACCCTGCCGTGCTTCCCGCACGATCACGGCGTTGATCTCGTCCTGGGTCATCGAGTGGACCCCGCAGCGCTTGCCGACCGGCACGATCTTGGTCGTCGCCGGAATCTCTTCCAAAAGGGCATCCCCCGGCAGGGCGTCATGAATCACGACATCCGCCTGCTTCAGCAGGCGCAGGCCCCTCACGGTGATCAGGTCCGGGGCTCCGGGTCCTGCACCGACGAAGGCCACCCGGCCGATGTCACAATTTACCATTTATTTAAACTTGACCCCTATTTATGTAATCCTAACTCATCTTATCAAGTATTAAATCATGGACCCTATCTCCGGCAAGCCCCTAGCTAAGAACGAACTCATGAAGGCGGATAAACCCGACCTTTCGGGCAATATTCGCGAAACCCTCGCCAACCCCGAAGCCGACCGCTTCACGGGCGATGACGAGCAGTTCATCAAGTTCCACGGCATCTACCAACAGGATGACCGCGACAAGCGCAAGACGGGCAAAGAGTACTCCGTCATGGTGCGCACGCGCCAGACCGGTGGCATCGTCCCAGCCTCCCAGTATATCGTCTACGACGAGCTCTCGGGTCGATTCGCCAACGGCACCCTCCGCATCACTTCGCGCCAGACCTTCCAGTTCCACGGCGTACTCCAGCAAGGTATCGGCCCGCTGATCAAATCGATTAACGACGCGCTCTCCTCCACTCTTGCCACGTGCGGCGACGTGAACCGTAACGTCACGGCACCGTCCAACCCGCCCGTCGATACCATCGCCGTGCAGGTAGACGAAGATGCGTTCGCCATCACCCGCGCCCTGCTACCGACCACCACGGCCTATCACTCCATCTGGGTGGACGGCGTGCAGGTCGACCTCGGTCTCGGCGACAAGGTCTCCAAGGCCCGCACTTCGGTAGACCAGGCTAATCCGTACATGCCTCCGCCCGCCGACACGGACGAGTCCGGCGCGCCTGCCGATTCGCTCTACGGCAAGACCTACCTGCCGCGTAAGTTTAAGACCGGCTTCGCCATCCCGCCGAACAACGACACGGACATCTTCACCAACGACATGGGCTACGTGGCTATCGTCGAGAACGGCAAGCTCGTCGGCTACAACCTGCTCGTTGGCGGCGGTCTCGGCACCTCCCACGGCAACAAAGCCACCTACCCTCGCCTCGCCGACGTAATCGGCTTCATCACCCGCGAACAGGTGGTCGAAGTCGGCTCTGCCGTTGTCGCCATCCACCGCGATTGGGGTGATCGCACCGACCGCAAGCACGCCCGCATCAAGTACGTCCTGCAGGAAAAAGGCGTCGAATGGTTCCGCGCTGAACTCGGTAAGCGCCTCGGCGCCCCGCTCCCGGCCGCCAAGCCCTTCCTCTTCCGTGGCCAGGGCGACGCCTTCGGCTGGTTCAAGCAGCTCGACGGTAACTGGTTCCTGGGCCTCTTCGTGGAGACCGGCCGCGTGAAAGACGCCGACAGCTACAAGCTGAAGACTGCGCTCCGCACGATTGCCGAGCAGTTCGGCCCGACCTTCCGCCTCACCGCCACGCAGAACCTCATCCTCTCCGACATCAAGGATGCCGACAAGGCCGCCATCGAAAAGGTGCTGCATGACCACGGTTGCGCCATCGTCTTCAACCCGGGCCTGATCAAGGGACGCGGCATGGCCTGCCCGGCTCTCCCGACCTGCGGACTCGCCCTCGCCGAATCTGAACGCGTCTTCCCGAAGTTCCTCGCAAAGATCGAGGAAGGCCAGGCCGCCGCGGGTATCGCCAACGAAGAACTCGTCGTCCGTATGACCGGCTGCCCCAACGGTTGCGCCCGTCCTTACAACGCCGAGATCGGCCTCGTGGGCAAAGCCCCGGGCAAGTACAACATCATGCTCGGCGGAAACCGCGAAGGTACCCGCCTCGCTCGCCTCTGGAAGGAAGCCGCCCTCGCCGACGAAATTCCGGTGCTCATCGGCGAACTGTTCAAGCAGTACGCCAAGGAACGCACCACCGGCCAGGCCTTTGGTGACTGGGTCGACCAGGCTCCCGTTTGGCCCGTCGCTCCCGCCGCCTAATCCCGTCGATGGCCGACCTCAACCCAGACCGCATCCCGGATCTCGACGCCCGTCTCTCGACGCTGGCGCCGGTGGACCGTCTGCGCTGGGCCTACGAGACCTTCGGCGCCCGCGCCGGTATCGGCACGAGCTTCCAGCCCGCTGGCATCGTTATCCTGCATCTCGCCAAGACCGCTGGTATCCCGCTTCAGGCCTTCACGCTCAACACTGGCCTACTCTTCCCCGAGACGCTTGAGTTCAAGGCGAAGCTCGAAGCCCATCTAGGCATCAAGGTTGAAGAAGTGCACCCTGCGCAGACGGTCGAACAGCAGGCCGCCCAATACGGCGCTGAACTGTGGAAACGCGACCCCGAGAAGTGCTGCGAACTCCGTAAGGTCGATTCGCTCGGCAAGAAACTCTACGACCTCGACCTCTGGATCACCGGCATGCGCCGCGACCAGAGCGCCGAGCGTTCCGCGACCCCGCTCCTCTCGCTCGCCGCCCGCCCCGATAACTCAGACGTCTGGAAACTCAATCCGCTCGTCGACTGGAGCCGCGACCAAGTCTGGGCTTACCTAAAGGAGCACGGCCTGCCCCACAACGTCCTGCACGACCGCGGCTACCGCTCGATCGGTTGCTACCCTTGCACCCTGCCCACCTCCGGTGGCGACGAACGCGGCGGCCGCTGGCCTGGCTTCGATAAGAAGGAATGCGGCCTCCACACGCGTACGAAGAAAGGGTTGGGCGGTTAGCGGCTAGCGGTTGGCGGATAGGAAAACCCATCCACCCCCTCACACCCGTTTTCAAAGTTTTGTCTCCGCTCCCAACCGCCATCCGCCTCCACCTTCCCTTTTCCCAACCGCTAACCGCTTCCACCTTTCGTCTTCCGTCTCTCTGTGTTCCCAACCGCCAACCGCTAACCGCTACCACCTTTCATTCAGCATGTCCCGCAACGCTCAAAACGACCACCTCACGCGCCTCGAACAGACGTCAATCCACGTCTTCCGCGAAGCGTTCGCCAACTTCCGCTCGGTCTGCATGCCCTGGTCCATGGGCAAGGATTCCAATGTACTCATCTGGCTCGCCCGTAAGGCCTTCTGCGGCAAAATCCCCTTCCCGCTCCTGCACATCGATACGACCTACGAATTCCCGGAGATGTATGAGTTCCGCGAAAAGGCTAAAGTCATCCATGGCATCGACCTCATCGTCCGCGTCAACGAAGACGCCATCCGTCGCGGCATCGGCTACGCCACGCACGACCCGGTGACTGTCACGCACGAGCTCAAGACCGTTCCGTTTAAAGCTGCGATCGATGAATTCAAGTGGGACGC
>JBIILC010000052.1:0-8912 GCA_044232865.1 Opitutales bacterium
ATGGCCGACCTGGAACATAACTTCGCGATCCCGCTCTGGGCTCTCGTCGACCAATCCAAAGTGGAGGCCGGCACGTCCGATATGCGCGGCCTCGCCAAGGAACTGGGCAAATGGTTGGCCCATAATTTCGACGTCGACCACAAGGGAGTGGCCATCGAGGAACCCTCTGGCACCGAACCGGGCGCAATGCCGATGTTCGTCGTGGCCAGCGTCCCGCAGTCGCAATGGCACGTGATGGTTGCCCTGGCCCAAAGCCGAGCCTGCAAGCTGTTCGTGGTACTGCCGACGGAAAGCGGTGCCTTCGGCCTGCAGGAATTAAACATCCCGAAGCCGGAGTAATCAGGCGGCGAAGACCTTAACGGTCTCGAGATGCAGCTCGGCCACCTGCTCCAAGGTCAGGCCACCCCACTTATACCCGCCGGCCAAGGCGAAGATGTGCGGGATCTTCCTCGCTCGCGCCCAGTGGACGACGAGCTTCTCGCGCTTGCGGATGATATCCTTGGTGATGCCCTTCATGCCGCCGGCTTTTTCATAGGTGTCCATGCCGGCGTTATAGATCAGGAAATCCACTCGCTCCAAGGAGTGCAGCGCAGCCTCGACGTGCCGGAGGTAGTCCTTCGGGCTGTCGACCTCGACGTAGAAGTGCCGGGCCGGATCGGACGGCTCCCAAGAGTCGAACGCGTTCACGGTGACATCAGCGAGATAGACCTGCTTGTGGTCGCCAAGGATATCGAAGGTACCACCGCCCGCATGGGCGTCGAGATCGAGGATGCCGACGGTCTTGACCTTCTTGAGCGCCTCAAGCGCCGCGAGGGCCAGCCCATTGAACTGGCAGAAGCCGTTACCAGAATTCTTACGTGCATGATGTAGGCCGCTGGAGAGGCTACCGGAACGACCGTTCTTCAAGGCCTCTTTGACGGCATCGCGCATGCCGCCAGTCGAGGCGAGTATGCTATCCAATAGCGGCTGCGACCAAGGGCCGACCTCCAGGAACGCGCCCTTGTCCTCGAAAGTACTGCGCACGTGCTCCGGCGTATGGATCAATTCGAGCTCCTTCCGGGTCGCGAGCTTGGGCGCCTCCAGCCAGACCTCCCCCGCCTTACCGGCTTCGATCATCTCAGCGACAAGCTTGGACTTCGTGACGGTCTCGGTCCTCCCTTCGACGACATAGGTTGGGCTATAATAGACGGTAAGCGGCGGCTGCGGCATGAGGATGTTATGCCTGCGAGCAGCCGCCTCGTCAAATACGCCCCCTGTCATAGGTTGCGGTTGGCTTCGGGCCGATGCTTCGCCATGGTCAATGCGTCGCCAACCATGCCCTTCGACCCCAAGATTCCACGAGAACTCGCTAATAAACTGGGGCGCGAGGCGATGATGATTATCGAGCTCGGCCTCTACGCCTCACCGACGGGCCGCCAGGTCGACCTCGCCGCTGATATCGCCACCTCCGTCGCGCAGACCACCCACCTGCCGCCCGACCATCGGCACACCACCCCTCGCACAGGATCTCACGCGACGGCCATCGAAGTTACCGATGAGACCTCCCTGTCCGCGGCCGCCCGCCACGATGCGGCCGGCCTACGCTCGCTGGTGCTCAACTTCGCCTCCCCGACCGTCGCCGGCGGCGGCTTCCTCGCCGGCGAACGCGCCCAAGAGGAATACCATTGCCGTTCTTCCGCCCTCTTCGCCTGCCAACTCGGCGGGCCGATGTACGCCTTCCACCTGCAGCAGGGCAACGCACTCCGATCTGATGCGATGATCTATTCCCCGGACGTTCCCGTCTTCCGGGACGATGAACATCGCATGCTCGAGACGCCCTTCAAGGTCGCCTTCGTGTCCGCGGCCGCCTGCGACGCCCGTGACGTGGCACCCCTCGACCAAGCGAAAATCCCCGGCGCCATGAGCGCTCGCATCGTCAAGGTGCTCGCGATCGCCCAAGCCAATGGCCATGACGCACTCGTACTCGGCGCCTGGGGCTGCGGCAACTTCGCCAACGACCCCGGGCTCATCGCCGATCTTTTCCGCCAAGCTCTCGACGGCCCCTTCAAGGGTGCGTTCCGTCGGGTGACCTTTGCGATCGTGGACACCACACCCGATCAGCGTTGCCTGAACCAATTCCGCCTCGCCCTCTCGCCCAAGGCCCCTCCCAGGCATAACTGAGCGGAACCTTACTTGAGGCGGCTAAGGATCGATTCGGCCACCTTAGCGCCAAGGAAGTCGTAACCCGCGCCAGTGAAGTGCACGTCGAGCGGCGGCTGGAACTCGGCCAGACGGGGAGTCATGGCGGCGAAGAGGTCGTCCGTCGGGATGCCGTGCTTCTTCATGACTTCGGCCGCGAGGGCGTTCTTCTCGACGATCGACGCGGCGGTCTGCTTCTGGGCCGGATTATCCGGGATAGGCGTGGTGCTGGTCCAGATGAGTTTGGCGCCGGTCTGCTGGAGCCGGGCGACGATGGCCTCGAGACGCTTCACGTAGTCGGCCGCAGGCGTAGCCCGGTCATGGATACCGAAATTGAAATGGATGACATCCCACTTCCCTTCCCCTAGCCAGACTTCGAGGTTCTTGAGGCCCGAAGCAGTCGGCCCGCAATTAGCCGGGGCGCGGTGGAGGTTCGCCTTACCCGCGAGGGCCTTGCGGGTCGGCTGGGTGTAGCCACGCGAGACGGAATCACCAATCAATAACACGCGAGGCAGCTTAGGGTCGTCTTTCACGAAATCCCAGGCGTTCGACTTGCCGGCGATCTTATCCCGCTTGTGCAGGGGCAGATAGAAACTGCCGAGCTGTTTCTGGAGCACCGCCTCCCACGCCTGCTCCGCCGGAGAGAGCTTGGCCAGCCAGGCCTGATAACGTTCGTCGACGACCTTGTCCTGAGCGGCCTTCTTTGCGGCAGCCTGCGCAGCCGCTTCCTTAGCGTTCGTCGGCTCGCCCTTCGGGAGCTCGGCGGCAACCAAGACAAAAGTCAGACCGAGCAAGGCAAGCAGATGATTCATGGCGGGGTAAGATGATGCAACCAGCCTGACTGGAACCTTCAAGCCGTCACTGCCGCTCTCTTGGCAGGATGCCTTACTGGGAGACACCGCTCATCGGGTGGCCGGTGACAGCCTTCCAGGCGATTTCCTGAAGTAGCCGGTTGAGTTTATCGGCTTCCGGTAGCTTGGTGAGCTGGCTGATCACAGGCAAACCGACCGGACTGCGTCGATAGATGACCGAGAAGTGACAATACGCCGAGAGGACGCGGATCTGTGCGCCGGGATGCCCAAGGGCGTCCGTGAAGAGTTCGTTCTGCGTCTTAATGCCAGGAGCTTCGCCTTTGATGACCTTATCGCGCAGGGCCATCACAGCCTCGCCGCTAGGCACGATGACAATCTTCGCCGCCGGGATACGCTCATTGAGTTCCTTCACGTGATCTTCGATGAGTTTGAAATACGGGTCGTGCTTCGAGCGCAACTGCACCAGGGTGATGACATCGCGATCGATGGACTTCGGCTTGCTCTTGGAGAGCCAGATTACCGGATCCTCGAAGGGCACCCAGTTCTGCTGAAGAGTCAGACGAAGCTTGGGGTTATGCTCTAGTCCGAGCCTGGTGAAATTCTCGATACCCGGATCCGGCAGGAACGTCGGCGCCATGGTAAACAAGTCGGCCTTACCAGCCTCTAGGACCGGCTTCGCCTTGTTCTTCTCCACTGGCAGGTCCCAGTGCTGGATGACCTTGGAACCGCCGATGGAAGAAATCGCCAGCTGCTCATGCCCTTGGATGCCCGCGGACTTAGCCATCTCCGCGACCAACGGAGGCATCCACACGTGGAAGCTATGGCCCGCGGTCAGCACCTTAAGGCCGGCAGGCGCGATTTCCGCCGCAGGGAGAAGCACCCCTAAAGCCGTAGCGAACAGTAAGACAAATGAACGAAGCCAGACCATCATGGCATTTACTTACTGGAGCGATACGGGCCAGCCGGGAGACCATCCTTGCCGGCGGAGTAGACGCTGACCTCAGGGAAGTTAGACCAAGCGTAACGCACTTCCTTGGGCGCCTGGACGCCGGTGACCGTGACGGTCGTGCCGTCGGCCTTGGCCTGACCGAAGACCCACTTGTCATCGGCTCCGAGCAGACCGAAGCCCTTGCCGTCGTTCTTGAGTACCACCGGACGATCGTAAGTGAGCACGAAGGCATCGCCCTGGCGTTCCGCTTTCTTCACGCGCGGAGCTTCGCCGTCGGTGCGGGTCTTGTAAACGCGTTGCAGGGCGACGTAAGCGAGACGCTCGCCGACGGGGAGCTTATCCTTCGGATGGATGTCCTTCTCTTCGCCGAGATCGATATTCACGGACTGCATCGCTCCGGGAACGTTGTCGGCGATCCATTCCATGGACTCGCGGAGTCGGGGCCAGCCACCGTCCTCGATAGCGAGCTCAGGCTTACGGGCCATGAAACGAGGTAGCTGGACGATGATGAACGGGAATTCCTGACCCCAGGCCTTGTGCCAGGACTTGATCATGGAACCAAGGACCCACTTGTAGGCCTCGGGCTGGCCAGCGTTGGACTCGCCCTGATACCAGATGGCACCACGCACGGAATAACCGACGAGCGGAGCCACCATGCCGTTCCAATTCATATGAGGTCCGTTAGTCCAAACCGGGGCGAGCCTGCCCGCATCCTGACGCAGTTTGGCCAACGCGGCCTTGTCCTTCTCGACGGCGATCTTAGCGTTAAGCTTCTCGAGGGAGACGGCGCGGGCCTTGATGGCCGCCGTTTCTTTCGCGTCGAAATCCTTGGCGTCAGGAACGTCGGCATACATGCCCTTCGGACCCCAGGCCTCGGCGCGCGTGCCGCCGATGGAGGTATGAATCACGCCGACCGGCTGCTTGATGTTAGCGCGGAGTTCGCGGGCGAAATAGAATCCGGCGGCGGTGAAGGACTCGACGGTGTCCGGAGCGGCGAGCTTCCAGGAACCCTGCACGTCGTCGACGGGCTCGGCCTTGGGCGTACGGGCGACCGTGAAGACACGTAGACCAGCGTCGGCGGGGCGGGACTTAGCGTCCGCGGCGGCGGTGGTCTTCTTGACGACCCAGCCCATGTTCGACTGGCCGGAACCGATCCAGACCTCGCCGACAATCACGTCGCGAGCGGTGAAAACTTCCTCTCCGGAAGTGACGACGAGGTCCTTGCCCTGCTCGGTGGCCTTGAGGCCGGAGAGCGTGGCGGTCCACTTGCCGTCATTGCCGGCGGTGGCGGTCGCTTCGGTCGAACCGAGTTTCACCCTAACCTTTGAGCCCGGGTGGGCCTTGCCGAAGACAGCGGCGTCGCCAGCCTGCAGGACGGCGTGGTCGGAGAACAGGGAGATGAGCTTAAGCTCTCCGGCGGACACGAGCGCGGAGCAACAAAGCACGAGGAGTGCGAGGCGGGGTAGCATGTGACCAGCAGACCTTGCCGGTGGAAGATGGCAAGCCTGTCCCCGGAAGACGGTTGAAACTCCGCGGGCGGGACGTGGTTATATCCATACTATGAAGCACCTACCCCTGCTCCTCCTCGCCGCCCTCGGCTTTGCGGCCGAAGATGCCCCGCGCCCTAACGTCCGCCCCGAAGGATCGGCCCCTGAAGGTCGCTCCAACCCGCGCCTCCCGGTCCCACTCTCCCCTGACGAACAGAAGCGCCTCCGCGAGGCGATGGAGAAAGCCAATCAGGACCCTGCCGTGAAGGAAGCGCATGAGCAGGCCGCCAAAGCCCAGCAGGCTGCCGCCGAAGCCCAGAAGAAGGCCCGTGAGATTACCGACGAGGCCGCCCGCAAGGCCGACCCGTCCGTCGCCCCGCTTCTCGAAAAGGTCCGCAAGGCCATGGAACAGCGTCAGCCCAACCAACCCGGACGCCAGCCCGAGGCCCAGCCCCGCGGAGAGCAACCTCGCCGCCCCGAAGGCAACAACCGCCAGCCCAACGCCGAGCCGGGACGCGGACGCGAAGAAGGCAAACGTCAACCGGAAGCCCAGCCCCGTGGTGAAGCCCCGCGCCAGCGCGAAGGCAATCGCGAGGAGCCAGCTAACCGCGGCGGCATGATCCCCGGACTTTCTCCTGACGAACAGCGTCGCGTCCGCGAGGCCATGGCCAAGGCCAACGAAAACCCAGCCGTGCGCGAAGCCCGCGAGGACGCCGCCGCCGCCCAGCGCAAGGCGATCGAGATCGCCGAAGACGTCGCCCGCAAAGCCGACCCATCGATCGGCCCACTCTTCGAGAAGATGCGCAAAGCAGGTGAAGCACAGCGCGGCCGTAAGCAGCCTGAATAAACACGGTATCGTCCGTATCGAAGGCCGGCCGTAAGGTCGGCCTTTTTATTTCCCATTACCGACCACGAGGCTCATATTGCCCCCATGCGCCTCCCCACGCTCGCCCTGGCGACCCTCGGTCTGCTGAACTTAGTCCACGCCGAAGACGCGCGCCTTGGCCCGCTCAAGGACCTCAACGGGTACTTCCCCTTCCCCGCCCCGAAATCCGTTCAGGATTGGGAGCCGCGCCGTGACTTCGTCCAACGCCAGCTAGTCATCTCGCAAGGGCTCTGGCCGATGCCGACCAAGACGCCGCTCAATGCAGTGATCCACGGCAAGATTGACCAAGGGGACTATACGGTCGAGAAGGTCTATTTCGAAAGCGCTCCGGGCTTCTTCGTGACGGGCAATCTCTACCGACCCAAGAACATCTCAGGCAAGGTGCCCGCGGTCGTCTTTCCGCACGGACACTGGGTCGATGCGCGCTTCCTCAACCAGTCCGATAAGTACGTGCGTGAAGAGATCGCCACCGGCCAGGAGCGTTTCGAACAAGGCGGCAAGTCGCGCTTCCAGTCGATGTGCGTCCAGCTTGCCCGTATGGGTTGCGTCGTCTGGCAGATCGACGCGCTCAGCGACTCCGACTCGAAGCAGTTCTCGCCGGAGATCATCCACAAGTTCGCCAAGCAGCGCCCGGACATGAACCGCACCGAAGGTTGGGGACTCTACAGCCCCCAGGCCGAAGCTAACCTGCAAAGCGTGATGGGCCTGCAGACCCTGAACTCAATCCGCAGTATCGACTTCCTCCTCACCCTTCCCGAAGTCGACCCGACCCGCCTCGCGGTCACGGGATCCAGCGGCGGCGGTACGCAGACGATGCTCCTGGCGGCCACCGACCCCCGCCTCGCGCTTTCCTACCCGGTGGTAATGGTCAGCACCGCGATGCAAGGCGGCTGCTCCTGTGAGAACGCCACCCTCCTTCGGGTTAATTCTGGTAATGTCGAAATCGCCGCCCTCTTCGCCCCGAAGCCACAAGGCATGAATACGGCCAACGACTGGACGAAGGAGATGGCGACCAAAGGATTCCCTGACCTGCAGAAACTCTACGGGCTCTACGGCAAGAAGGACTTCGTAACGCTGCAACGCGGCGAACACTTCCCTCACAACTACAACGCAGTCTCGCGTATGGGTTTCTATGAGGTCCTGAACCGTCATTTTAAACTAGGCCAAGCGTCTCCCATCGTCGAAAAGGATTATGTGCCGTTGCCCAAGGAGAAGCTCACGGTCTGGGACGACGCCCATCCGGCCCCAAAGTCCGGCGACCCTGAATTCGAACGCGGCCTACTCAAGTGGCTCAAGTCCGACGCGGAACAGCAGCTCCTCGCCGCTGCCAAGACGCCTGAAGGTCGCGAGCATGTCCTCCGTCCGGCCATCGAGGCCATCATCGGCCGGCCCTACGCCCACGCCGGCAAGATCAGCTTCCCTGACGCCAGCACGCAGTGGCGCGACTCCCACTTCCGCACCCAAGGCAAACTGCTCAACGCAACTTACGGCGAAGAAGTGGCTATCGATTGGCTGCAACCCATCAATCCGACCGGTGACGTCGTGATCTGGCTCGATGATGCCGGCAAGGGTTCCGCCCGCCTCGCGGATGGAACCATCCGCCCCGAGCTGCAGGAACTCATCGATCGCGGCATCGGCGTGCTCACGGCCGATCTCTTCCTCCAAGACGATAAGAAGCTCAAACAGACCCGCGTCGTGGCCGGCCCCCGTGAAGTCCCGGCCTATACCTTCGGCTACAACCACGCGCTCTTCGCCCAGCGCGTGCATGACGTCATGACCATCACGAGTTACCTGCTCTCGAAACGCGACGCCTCCCAGCCGGCCGTAAAGAGAGTCTCGCTCGCCGGCTTCGGCCAGATGGGCGCCGTTGCCGCTGCCGCCCGAGCCACGACCGACAACGCCATCGTCAAAGCCGCCGTCGATACCGCTGGCTTCCGCTTCGGCCAGCTCCTGGATTACCGCGACCCGATGTTCCTGCCCGGCGGCTCCAAGTATCTCGACGTCCCGGGCCTGCTCTGCGTCGCCTCGACCCATGCCCTCTGGGTAGCCGGAGAGAAAGACGCCTCGCTCTTCCCTTCCGCCACGCCGCACCTTGACGGCACCGACTCCAAGGATGCCGCCGCGGCTTGGCTAGGTCGCTGAGCCTGCCCCCGTCACTTTAAGACCTCGGCGGCATAGCCCTGCATCGACTTGGCCTGGGCCTCGTCTAGCTTTCCGGTCCACTTCGGCGAAGGTGCCTTCACGTCGTAGATCTTACCGAAGAAGATAACGGCGTTCAGATAGGTGCCGACGAACTCTGGATGGGAATGATCCTTGGTGTGCAGGCGAACTGGCTTAGGCGAAGCGTAGTTCAGTTCCCAGGCGTCCCCACAAGGAACCAACGTGGCCTGATTCTCCTTGGCCACGACGCCATACCACTTGCGTAAGCGGGCCTGCATTTCCTTGGGATTAGCACCGACATCCGGCCCCTTCTTGCCGGCCACGCCCCAGTAGTCGGCGTGGCGTGCCCACGTCTCATAGAAATAGATTTTTGCCTTAGGGCTCTTCGCGCGAACGCGCTTGCAGAGCTCAGCCGCGCTCTCGACGAACTCCTTGCGCAC
>JBIILC010000053.1:0-8900 GCA_044232865.1 Opitutales bacterium
AACCCGGAGAAGCTGAAGGCCATCGGCGACCGCTATAAGATCGCGAAGCGTTACACGGACTTCGATGCACTCCTCAAGGACCCGGAAGTCGACGCGATCCATATCAACACGCCGATCCCCGACCACGGCCGCCAGTCCATCGCCGCTTTGAAGGCCGGCAAGCACGTGGCCTGCACCGTCCCGATGGCGACCTCGATCGAGGAATGTGAAGAGATCGTGAAGCTAGTGAAGGCGACGGGCCTGAGCTACATGATGATGGAGACGGTGGTCTACGCCCGCGAGTTCCTCTACGTGAAGGAACTCTACGACAACGGCGAGCTCGGCCGCCTGCAGTTCCTCCAGGCCTCCCACCAGCAGGACATGGAAGGCTGGCCCGGTTACTGGCCCGGCCTCCCGCCAATGTACTACGCCACGCACTGCGTCGGCCCGATGCTCGCCCTCACCCGCGCCGACGCGGAATATGTCTCGTGCTTTGGCTCCGGCCGCATCGCCGAGGACATGATCCCGATCTACAACTCGCCCTTCGCGGTCGAGACGGCCCACATCAAGTTCCATAAGTCCGATGTCTCCGCGCGCATCATCCGCTCGCTCTTCGACACGGCCCGCCAGTATCGCGAGTCGATCGACGTCTACGGCTCGAAGAAATCCTTCGAGTGGCCGCTGATCGAAGGCGAAGAGCCCGTCCTCCACACGGCGAAGAAGGCCGAGCCGGAAATCCCGCAGAAGGTCAAGGTGCCCGACTTCGCCCATCGCCTCCCAAAGGAGATCCAACACTTCACGACCAAGGGCGTCTACGGCGAAGGCGAAGATCACCTGTCCTTCACGCAGGGCGGCGGCCACGGTGGCTCCCACCCGCACCTCGCCAACGAATTCATCCAAGCTCTCCTCGCCAAGCGCGAGCCGTTCCCGAACGCGCGCCAATCCGCCAACTGGACCTGCACCGGCATCCTTGCGCACGAATCCGCCATGGCCGGCGGCGAGATCCGTAAGCTGCCCGCGTTTACGTTGCCCGGCTGAGCAAGCTCAACCGCGGGGATCCGCTGGCATGGTGAACTGCTGCGAAGCAGTAGGTAGGGACAGCACCACGTGCTGTCCTTTTTTGTTCCTTTGTATCTAGGTAGGGTCGGGACCGCGTCACGACATAGCCTATCGCCGAGTGACATCCGTACCTTACTCAGCTCAACGGCGGGCTCGGAGAGCCCCGCCCTACCTCCGTCTCTGCTTCGCAGCTTGTCCCCATGCCCACATGTCCCCTCGCGGCTACGCCGCGCGGGTAGGGACGTGATTGCCATCACGTCCGTTCGCGGACGGAGATACAGCGTCTTCGAGCCTAGCCAAGGTCCGACGACTCCCCACCTGCGGTCTCGAACGGATGCGATGTCATCGCATCCCTACCCCCCGCCCGCCAACTGCCACCCAGGGCCGCCGCCCGCCACCTGAAACGGATGTATCCACTTTTGCACTTCGGGCCCCTCGCGACCCTAGCGCCCTTCTTTAAGATGGAACTCCCCCCAGCCCCTATGGTCATATCAACCCTACCCCGACCCCTGCCCCGACCCCTACCCCTTAATCAACTTATGTCGCTCCGCCTCATCATCGCACTCCTCGTGTGCTTCGCCTCATCCCCTCTCCACGCCGATACCTTCTGGATCTGGGGCGCGAAGAACAACGTCGCCAAACAGGAAGTCTGGTTCCGCACCTCCTTCGAACTGAAGGAAGTCCCGGCCAAGACCCTGCTGCAAATCGCCGCCGACAACCACTGCGTGGTCTGGCTCAACGGCAAGCAGCTCGGCGGCTCTGATGACTGGGCCGAAGCCTTCGTCGCGGAAGTCGGTACCGACCTCAAGGCCGGCGTGAACACGATCGCAGTGCTCGCCCGTAATGACGGCGGCATCGCCGCGATGTCCTTCCGGCTCTCCGCCGGCAAGACGGTCCTCGCCGAATCCGGCGCGAACTGGAAGACGTCCCTCGCGAAGCCGGCCGCCGGCTGGGAAGCCACCAGTTTCGACGACGCGAAATGGACTGCGGCCACCGTCGTGAAGAAGATGGGCGAACAGCCTTGGGGTAATCCGTTCAGCGGCACCAAGACCGCCTCGAAGAACGGCAAGCGCACCCCAAGCACCGCCGTCGCTCCGGCCGACGAACTCATCCTCCAGCCCGGCTTCAAGGCCGAACTCCTCCACCTCGTCCCGAAGCCAGAACAAGGCACCTGGGTTTCCCTCGCGGTCTCGCCCGAAGGCGACCTCGTCGCTGGCGACCAAGGCGGCGTGCTCTGGCGCGTCTCCCTCAAGGATCCGACCAAGCCGGTCGTGACCAAAATCGATACGAAATTCTTCGGTTGCCACGGCCTCCTCTTCGCCCACGGCGCGCTCTACGCATGCACGAGCGAAAAGGGTAAGGGCGACATCTGGCGCCTGCGCGACACGAAGGGCGACGGCTCCTACGCCGAACAGACGCTGATCCGCGCCCTCAAGGGCTCGGGCGAACACGGCCCGCACCAGCTGGTGCTCGACCGTGATGGCTCCATCCTCGTGGTCGGCGGTAATCACACGAAGCTGCCTGACGACGAGAAGGTCGGCGCGCCGACGAAGCGTTACGACGAAGACGACCTGCTGAAGAAATATGAGGACGCCAACGGCCACGCTTCCGGGATCAAGGCCGTGGGCGGTTGGATCGCGCGCATGGACAAGGACGGTAAGGATTGGGTCCGCGTAACCGCCAGCTTCCGCAATCCCTACGATTGTTCGGTCGCCCCGGATGGCGATATCTTCACCTATGACTCCGATATGGAATGGGACATGGGCGCCCCTTGGTATCGCCCGACCCGCATCTACCTCTGCACCCCGGGCGGCGAGCTTGGCTGGCGCTCCGGCGCCGGCAATAACGCCTTCCCCACGCTCGACATGCAGCCGGCGCTCGTCGACATCGGTCCAGGCAGCCCGACGGGCACCACCATGGGCACCGGCGCCAAGTTCCCCGCTTCTTATCAGCGCGCGTTCTTCGCGTGTGACTGGACCTTCGCCACGCTCTACGCAATTCACCTCACGCCCGAAGGCGGCGGCTGGAAAGCCCGCAAAGAAGTCTTCGCCGCAGGTAAGCCGTTCTCAGTCACCGACGCTGTGATCCGCCCTCAAGACGGCCACATGTACGTGACCATCGGAGGTCGCGGCGGTCAGTCCGCACTCTATCGTATCACCTACCAAGGCACGGAATCCACTGCGCCGGCCGCGTGGTTCGACGCCACGCCAGAGCAGAAGCTGCGCCGTGAACTCGAAGCCCTGCGTGATGTCGCCCCTTCCGCTGCCGCACTCGATAAGGCCTGGCCGAACATGGGTCACCCGGATCTCTGGGTGCGTTTCGCCGCCCGCATCGCCGTCGAGCACCAGCCGGTCGACGCCTGGCGCGCCCGCGTGAAAGCCGACGCCAATAGCGACCTCGCGCTCAACGCCGCCCTGGCTCTCGCCCGCAGTGGTGGCCCGCAGGACCTCGCCGCGATCGTCACCGCCGCCGATGCGGCCGCGAACACCAAGGATCTCCGTCAACGCCAGGACCGCGTGCGCGTGTTGCACGTCGCCTTCTCGCGCCATGGTCGCCCCGACGCGGCCACCGTCGCCCGCCTCGGCAAGGAGAGCGCCGCGCGCATCCCTTCCGGGGACAACGTGCTCGACCGTCAGCTCGCCCAGCTCGCCATCTACCTCGGCGAACCGAGCGCGCCGGCCCGCGTGCTGCAGGCCATGAAGTTTGCGCAGCCCAGCCCGGCCGTCGTCGCCGATCCGGAGATTCTCGCCCGCCATCCGGGTTACGCCAAGGCCGCCGCCGCAGCGATGGCCGTCACGCCGTCCTCCACGCGTATCGGTCTCGCCGTCTACCTCAGCCGGGCCACCGTCGGCTGGACGCCGGAGTTGCGGAAGCAGTTCTTCGACTTCCTCGACGAACTCGCCCTCGCGCAGGGTGGCAATTCGTTGAAGGGCTTCGTCCGCAATATCCGTAAAGAAACCCTAGCGGCCATGCCGGAAGTCGAACGCGCAGGCTTCGAGCCAATCGCGCCGGTCGTGAAGGTCGAACCCCTCCCGACCGCTTCGGGCCCCGGCCGTCTATGGACACACGCCGAAGCCCTCAAGGTCTGGGAAACCGCCAAGTCTGAAAAGTCCTTCGATTTCGCCAACGGCCAGAAGATGTTCGCCGCCGCGCTCTGCTCGCAGTGCCACCGCATGGGTAATGACGGCGGCGCGCAGGGCCCGGACCTCTCCGGCCTCGGCGCCCGTTCCGCTCCGGCCGACGTGCTCATGAGTATCGTTCAGCCGAACGCCGTCGTCTCCGACCAATACGCGAACTCCGTCATCGGCCGCGTCGACGGCGGTAAGACCATCGGCCGTATCCTCAACGAGGAAGGCGACAAACTGCAGCTCGCGGTCAATCCGTTCGATCCGTCGGTGCAGCTCTCGGTCAACCGTTCCGATATCCTGACCATCGACCGCGACGCCAATAGCCCGATGCCCGCCGGTCTGCTCAACTCGCTCAACGCCGAAGAAGTCGCCGACCTTCTCGCCTACCTCATCTCGGGCGCCAACGCCAAGGACCCGATGTTCGTGAAGTGAGCGCTTCGCGCTCACTTCGTGGGGTTCTGCTGGCAGGGTGAACTACTACGAACCAAAGACAGGGCGGCTTCGGCCGCCCTTTTTGTGCCTGTAATCAGGCCCTTCTTGCTGGGCTGACCCAACCGAGAGCGTTTAATTCTTGCCCGCCCGCCATCCAGGGACTTCCTCAACAGTCCTGGATAGGAGGGGTGGCAGAGTGGTCGATTGCGTCTGATTCGAAATCAGATGAACCGCAAGGTTCCGGGGGTTCGAATCCCTTCCCCTCCGCCAGGTTACTTTGATTAATCTTTATGAAGCGTCGCGAAGTCAGCCCCATGAAATTCCTTCGGTTCATCAGTCTGCAGGTGGCCATGGCCGTCACCGCGGCGGGCGCCTTGGTCGCCGCCGATGACGCCCGGCAGAAGGTGGCCGAATATCAAAGCAAAGGGTACAACGTCCTGTTCATCGCCGTCGATGACATGAACGACTGGGTCGGCTGCATGGGAGGCAATCCGCAGGCCATCACCCCGCACATGGATAAGCTGGCGAAGGAAAAAGGCGTCGTCCTGAACAAGGCCTATTGTGCCTCCACGGTCTGCTGCCCAAGCCGTTCGGCCATCCTGACCGGCAAGCAGCCGGCTTCGACTGGCGTCTACGGCAATCGGCAGAACCTGAAGAACGCCCCGAAGGCGAAGGATGTCGTGACGCTGCCGGAATACTTCGCCAAGCACGGCTATCACACCCTCTCCACGGGGAAAATCTTCCATAAGCACCCGACCGCGAAAGGGATGGACGAGGGACAGTGGGCGTTCAAAGAGTTCGTGGACGCTGGCGGCGGTAACGGTGGCATGCTCTGGTCAGAATCTCCCGCCGCCCCGAAGGAAGCGGGCAGCGCAAATGCCACGAAAGAAAAAGGGGAGGAATTCCGGTGGGGGGCGGTCTCCGCTCCCATCGAACAGACCAAAGACTACGTCTCGAGCAAATGGGCCGCCGATCAACTCAAGCGCGACTTCGCCGGTAAGCCGTTTTTCCTAGCTCTCGGCCTTTCTAAGCCCCATTTGCCATGGGAAGTCCCGCAGCAGTTTTTCGACCTCTATCCCTTGGATAAATTCAAGACGGTGGAGATCTTCCGCGACGACCTGAAGGACATCACCAACAAGGCGGGCAAGGAGCTATTCTCGGCTGATCCGCGCTTCCTCGCCGCCGACAAGGCGAACCTGCACAAACAGGCCCAGCGCGCCTACCTCGCGAACATCAGTTACGCCGACCACTGCCTCGGCCTCGTCTTCGACGCCCTGGCCAAGAGCAAGTACGCCGACAATACCATCGTCATGATCTGGGGCGACCATGGCTGGCACCTCGGTGAGAAACTCAAGTACGGCAAGACCGACCTCTGGGAAGAGTCGGACCGCGTTCCCTTCATCGTGAGCGTGCCGGGCGTGACCAAGGCGGGACTAAAGAGCGAGGCGGTCGTCAACCTGCTCGATATGTACCCGACCCTGATCGAGCTTTGCGGGCTTCCCGCCAACCCCGAGAACGAGGGACGCAGTTTCGCGCCCGTGCTGAAGGATCCGACCCTGGCCTGGAACCAACCCACGCTAACGACTTATAACTTCGGGAACCATTCCGTCACGGACGGCCGATACCGCTTCACGTATTACGGCTCGAAAGGCGGCGCCGAGGAACTGTACGACCACTCCGTCGACCCACTCGAGCACAAGAACCTGGCCGCCCAGCCGGAATATAAGGAAATCATCGAGCGACTGCGCCTGGCGATGCCGAAGCATAATGAACCGGATTCGCCGGCCAACAATCTGAGCCCTGAAGAGAAGAAGGATATCGCGAAAGGTGCGCGGAAGGGGAAAAAAGCGGAAGCGAATGCCGTCAAATAAAGCAGACGTACGATCCCCGAAGCGTTCGCTTCTTGCTTGGGCCTCCGCGCGCTTAGCCCCCGCACTCTGCCTGCTCCTGCTCTCCGCGCTCGGACTGCATGCCGCGGAGCGCCCAAACATTCTCTTTATCCTGGGTGACAACTGGCGCTACCCCAATGCTGGCTCCCTCGGCGATCCGTACGCGCGCACGCCGGCCTTCGATCGCCTCGCCAAGGAAGGCGTGCTCTTCACGCATACCTTCAACCCCGCACCGTCCTGTTCGCCTTGTCGCTCCAGCCTGCTCACGGGTCGGGCGATCCACGAGCTCGGCGAGCGCGCTTCGCTCTGGAGCGGCTTCCCGCAGGACACCCCAGTGGTCACGCAGCTGCTTCGCGACTCGGGCTACGCCATCGGCTACCAAGGTAAGCCTTGGTCGCCCGGCAATGCCGAGGTCTCGGGCTGGAAAGAAAATCCGGTCGGGCCGAAGTTCTCTGGTCTCGATGCATTCCTGAAAGCCCGTCGTCCGGGCCAGCCGTTCTTCTTCTGGCTCGGTAACACCGACACAGCGACGAAAGCCGGCAAGCGGCCCTATCTCGATGATGCGAAGCAGGCCGGCATCGACCCGGCGAATCTACCAATCCCGCCAGAGCTGCCCGATTGCGAAGAGGTCCGCCTCGATCTGCTCAACTATTACGGGGGCATCATCCGCATGGACCGCGAAGCGGCCGCCGCGCTCGCCGTGCTCGAGGCCTCCGGCGAACTCGAGCGTACGCTGATCGTCTATTGCTCCGACAACGGCTGGCAGATGCCCCGTGGCCTCGGTAATTGCTACGACCAAGGATCGCGCGTCCCGCTCGCAATTCGCTGGGGCAAAGAAGCCAAAGCCGGCCTGAAGGTCGATGCCTTCGTCAATCTCGGAGACCTCGCCCCGACCTTCCTCGAAGCCGCCGGCCTGACTCCTCCTAAGGTGATGACGATGCGTAGCCTAACCGGCCTGCTCCGCGGCGAAGCGGCGCCGAACCGCGACGCGGTCTTCATCGAACGTGAACGCCACGCCGACGTCCGCAATGGCCACCTGAGCTACCCCATGCGCGCAGTGCGCACCCGCGACTTCCTCTACATCCGGAACATGCGCCCAGACCGCTGGCCGGCCGGCGATCCGGATAATCTTTTCCTGCACGGCCGTCCCTTCGGCGACGTCGACACCATCCCGACCAAGGACTTCCTGCTCGCGCACCAAAACGACGACCTCGGCCGCCCGTTCTTCGCCCGCATTTTCAGCAAGCGACCGCTCGAGGAGCTCTACGACCTTCGCCAAGATCCGCATCAGCTCACCAACGTCGCCGCCGACCCGGCCTACGCCACTGACCTCGCGGCTCAGCGCGCCCGCGTCGACGCCTGGATGCGTGCTACCCACGACCCTCGCCTCGATCCCGCTTACGACGCTTGGGACAAATTCCCCTACTACGGCAAAGCGCCGAAGTGAGGAGGGTGGGTCGGGACCGCGTCACGACATAGCTGCCTCTGCCTCGGGTAGGGACAGCACCACGTGCTGTCCTAGTCTGTCTCTGGGTAGGGATGACCGGCCCGGTCATCCGCGTGCGCGCGGGGCCGCACGCCCCTACCTCTCCTGCCACCTGCCACCCGAAACGATTGTCTCCACCTTTGCACTTTTGCACGCGCCCCGCCGCATTTGCACCTTTGCACATTCGTATGTTCCCCGCGGCCTACGGCCGCTCCTACCTCCCGACCCGCAACTCCCGCTCCACCGTCTCCACCGCCTCCTCCATACGCCCCATCGCATTGCGCAGCACGGCGTCGACGACTTCGCTATTCGGGATGCGCCGGTGCGAGGCGAGGATGGCCTCGATCGAACAGATAAGCAGCGGTGTCGGCGCTTCGACCATGAAGAACTTCACTCCCAGGGTCTCGGCGTTGAGCCGGGAGACCATCCGGTGGGAACGTCCCGCGTCTTCATCGTCCAACGCGAACGGCAGCACGACCTGCAGGTTCATGATCTCGGGCGCCACGTCGGCATCAAAGGATAAGGTGAACTCCCGGCGATCTTTCCGGAAGACCAGCCCGCCCCGATGGGGTCCGGATTGCGGCAATAGTCGCGACTGTTCCCAAGTGACCTGGTTGATCGCGCGACTGTAGAGCATCCGCAGCTCGTCGAAAGGCATTAGCATACCCTCACCATGCCTACTTGCTGAGTGCCTGCAATCCCGAGGTCATCGTTCGCCGCAGGGCGAACCCAGGTAGGGGCACGATTTATCGTGCACTCCTTTTCCGGAGGGCGCGGCGAAGCCACGCCCCTACCCTCGGCCGCCCTGCGGCGGCCCGTCACCCGAAACGGATGCTTTCACTTTTGCACCTTTGCACAGGCCGTAGGCCTATTTGCACTTTTGCACTGAATCCCTCGCGGCTCCGCCGCGACGCCTCACTTCTGCGC
>JBIILC010000054.1:0-8771 GCA_044232865.1 Opitutales bacterium
TGCCTACAAGACTTAGCGACACCTTGAAGCACAACCCGACCCCTCTCAGATGCACATTCGGGGCGAATTTCAGGCTTCGGCCCTGAAATGGGACGGGGCGTGGCCAGTCGACTTCTTGAAGGCTGAGGAGAAGCTATTGCCGTTGGCGAAGCCGACCCTGCGGGCGGTCACGGCCAGCTTGTCATCGGACTCGCTGATGAGCCGGATGGCCTGCTGGATTCGAAGGTGCGTCAGGTGGTTCATCGGAGTGCGTCCGATCTCTTTCAGGCAGAGACGACGGAGATGCTCGAAGCTCAGTCCGGACTCACGGGCGAGCGTCTTGGTATCCCACGGGAAATCGAGTCGACCATGGACCTCGTCCCATAAGCGCTGGACGCGCGGATCACCCCGGAAGCTGCCGGCGAAACTGCGGACATAATCATAGGCAAGCTCGATCCACTGATGGTTACGACGGGATACCCTGGCTCCTTTGAGTTCAGAGATAAGCCCGGTGATAGCGGCGCGTAAGGGTTCGCCGTCGAAATCGGCCAGCACCGGGGAACTTGCCCTGAAAATGGTGTTAGAACGCACGCCGCCCGAGAAACGAATCCAACAAAAATCCCAGCGCTTGCTGCGACCGATGCGGAAGGAGTTCCGGATGCCGGCCGGCTGGAGGCAGGCCTGCCCGGCCGAGATGGTGCGCCATCGCCCGTCGACCCAGACCTGCCCCTGTCCGGCGAGGCATGCCATGAAGAAGGCACCGCTTTGGTTCGCCCGGACGACCTGATAGGGGGCCAGCATCTCGGCGACGCCGAGGTGGGCGATTTCGAAGAGGCAAAGTTCCTTGCAACGGACGCCGGATAGCACCCATGGACGCTCGTCCTTATAATCGGCCGCGGCGACAATCTGGCGGCGGGAACGCGGATTCTCGATGTCCGTCTCGGAATGACGGAGTTGCGTCTCGCTGTAATGTTTTAAATCGCTCTTGCGGGCCACGTCCTTTGCATAAGACCTATCCCCGCAAGGAGCAACCCTCGACCACCCTTCCCCTCTTATCACCATGCCCAACCCCTGGACCGGAAAAGGAAACCCTTACACCCGCACCGAAGTCATCGCTCGCCTCCGCGACACGATGTCGAAGGGCAAGCCGATCATCGCCGCCGGCGCCGGCACGGGCATCAGCGCCAAGTTCATCGAACGCGGCGGTGCCGACCTGGTTATCGTCTATAACTCCGGCCGCTTCCGTATGGCAGGTCACGGCTCCACCGCCGGTATGATGGCCTACGGTGACGCCAACGCCGTCGCGATGGAGATCGGCGAATACGAAGTGCTTCCCGTTGTCGAAGAGATCCCGGTCATCTGCGGCGTCCACGCCACCGACCCCCGCCGCCGCATGTGGCATTGGCTGGGCAAGGTGAAGGACATGGGCTTCTCCGGTATCAACAACTTCCCGACGCACACGATCATCGACGGCAAGTTCCGCCAAGTCCTCGAAGAAACCGGCATGAGCGTGAAGAAGGAATTCGAAACCGTCGCCCTCGCCCGCAAGATGGACATGTTCACGATCGTCTACGTGGGCTCCCCGGAAGAATCCAAAGCCATGGCCGAAGCCGGCGCCGACGTCATCATCGCCCACGTGGGCACCACGGTCGGCGGCTCCATCGGCGTGACGAACGCCACGATGAGCCTGCCCGAAGCAGCCAAGATCACCCAGGGGATAATCGATGCCGCGAAATCCGTCCGCAAGGACCTCATCTTCCTCAGCCACGGCGGCCCGATCAACACGCCCGAGGACGCTGCCTTCATCAACGAGCACACCGACACCGATGGCTTCGTCGGCGCCTCGAGCCTCGAACGCATGGCGGTCGAGCAGTCCCTCACCGAACTCACCCAACGCTTCAAGCAGATCCCGGTGAAGCGTAAGTTCTTCTGAGCCCATGGCCACGATCGCAGTTCTCGGCACGCTTGATTCCAAGGGCGAAGAACATGCCTTCGTGGCTGCGCTCATCGCCCACCACGGCCATAAGCCGCTGTTGATCGATGTCGGTACGGGCGGACCAGCCACGGTCCAGCCGGACATCACCCGCGAACAGGTGGCCGCGGCGGCCGGCATCGACCTCGCCGCCCTGATGGCCAAGAAAGACCGCGGCGAATGCGTCGTAGCCATGACCAAGGCCGCACCGGCCTGCGTCGCGAAGCTGGCCGCTGAAGGCTGCATTCACGGCATCATCTCCCTCGGCGGCGGTGGCGGTACGGCCATCGGTACGGCCGCCATGCGCGCCCTGCCCCTCGGCTTCCCGAAGCTGATGGTCTCGACCCTGGCGGCGGGCAACATCGCCCCTTATCTTGGCACCAAGGACATCACGATGATGCCGAGCATCGCCGACGTCGCCGGACTCAACCGTCTTTCCCGCGTCATCTTCACTCGTGCCGCCGGCGCAATCTGCGGCATGGTCGGCGTCACCCCTGAAGTCGGTGCCGCCAAACCCCTCATCGTCGCCAGCCAGTTCGGTAATACGACCATTTGCGTGACCGAAGCCAAGAAGGTCCTCGAGGCCGCCGGCTACGAGGTCCTGATCTTCGCCGCAACGGGCACGGGTGGGCGCATCATGGAATCCGTCATCGAGAGCGGGATCGTCTCGGGTGTGCTCGACGTCACCACGACTGAATGGGCCGACGAACTTGTCGGAGGTAACCTCAATGCCGGCCCTGACCGCATGGACGCCGCCGCCAAGGCGAAAATCCCCGTGGTCGTCGCCCCGGGTTGCCTCGACATGGTGAATTTTGGCGAGATGGCTTCGATTCCCGAGAAATTCAAAGGTCGTAACTTCTACATCCATAACCCGCAGATCACCCTGATGCGCACGACGGCCGATGAATGCCATCAACTGGGCGCCATCGTGGCCAAGAAAGCCAACGCCTATACGGCTGGTACGGCCATCATGATCCCACGCAAGGCGATCTCCGTCATCAGCGCCGCCGGTCAGCCCTTCCATGACGCGTCCGCCGATGAGGCCCTCTTTAGCGCCCTGAAGGCCAATGCCAAAGTCCCTGTGCAGGAATTTGACTTCGCAATCAACGATAAGGAGTTCGCCCAGGCCTGTGCTTATAAGCTCATCGAGCTGATCGGTTGCCGTTCTTAGTCCAGTAAGGCCCGATCTATCGTGCCAACTCCACCGCCGTCCATGGCGCAGTGCGGCCCTTGGTTGCTTCGCGCACGGCTTTGACGTCCTCGACCTTCACGGCCGGAGCCTTGTTGCCGAAAGCGTTCCGGACGTAGGTCAGGACATCTGCGAGCTGCTGATCGTCCAAGCCCATGGGAGGCATCGGTACGAGACCGTAATCCTTGCCCTGGACCTTGGTGGGGCCGGCTAAGCCATGCATGGTGATCTTAATCAAGGTCTGCACATCGCCCGCGACCCAGTCGCTCTTAGCCAACGGCGGATAGACGCCAGTCAGCCCCTGCCCTGCGGCTTGGTGGCAATTGAGGCAGAGGGCCTCGTAGATGGCCTGGCCTGACGAGATGACGGCGGGGCCACTGGTGACGACCTTCTTAAGATAGGCCGCCTGCGGTGCCGATAATTCGTCCGCGACCTTACCCGCGGTCGGCGCCAAGTGCCGAACAGTCTGCTTCAGTGCATAGTCGAGGAACTTATCTGAGGGCTGCTCGACCGCTCCTAAAGCATTTCGCAGAGAAGTCTGCCCACCAACATGACTGAGGGCTACGACGGCCTCCAAGCGCACGCGCGGATGCTTATCGGCAATGGCCTTGGCTAGGCGGGCTTGCACATCGGGTAGCTGGTTCGACCATTCGCCGGCGACGCGAGCCGCATAGGCGCGAATACGGAAATCGGATGAGGACTGAAGGCCATCCAGCAAAGCAGGTCGAACGGCGGCATGGGCCTGCAAGACGCCCACGGCCTCGAGCAACTGGGCTTTAGGGCGATTCTTGGCGACAAACGCATCGGCAGCCGCCACGACCTTCTCGATCGGGCGATGGAAGAGTAAGCGGCGTGCCTGATAACGCGTCCAGCGCTCGGGCGAGCCGAGCTGAGCGAACAGATCACTCTCTGACATGGACACGAGGTCTGGCTGTTTCACGGATGGTAACCCCTTGGCGGTGATGCGCCAGATACGACCATGCGAACGATCGCGACGCGGATCGGCATAGCTGGCCTGATAATGTCCGATGACGGCATTAAACCAGTCGCAGGCATAGAGCGCGCCATCTGGTCCGACGGAGACGTCGACGGGACGGAAGGCTTTGCTGCTTGAGATGATCGGACTGACGATGCGCTCGGTCTTGAAACCGGAGCCGTCGTCGACGAAGCGATGTAGGTCGAGGGTGTTACCGTAATACCCGCCAATGAAAGCAGCGCCTTGCAGCGAAGCCGGCATGGCCTTGGTGCCGACGATATCCACAGAGTTGGATTTCAGCGGCGAATCGAAGAGTGAATGCGTGCCGGCATATTCATCCGGGGTCTCGATAGCACCGAGTCCAGGCAGGCTAAAATATCCGGCGATGCGGTCACCGCTCTTGTGGAACGGTTGGAAATAGTCATCGAAAGCCACGCCCCAGCAATTATGCCCGGCTTTACCGTACTGGAAGAACGGCTGGAGGCGTTGGTTCTTCAGGTCGTAACGCATAAGGCCGGACTTAGGCAGGCTGACAATACCACGAGGGGTCTCCACCCGCGTGATCGCATGCAGGCCTTGGCTCATCCAGAGCGTCCCGTCCGGACCGTGGCTGATCGAGTTCACGAGCTGGTGGGTGTCACCCACGCCGAAGCCTGACATCAAGACCTCGGTTTGGTCCGCTTTGCCATCGCCATCGGTATCCGTGAGCTTGATCAGTCGATCAAAGTCGCAGACGAGGATCGAGGTGTTACCGATTTCATCGGTGAGCGGCTCGACGCCTTGGACCATCGTGAGCCCTTCGGCGAAACGGACAGACTTGTCGGCCTTGCCATCGCCATCGGTGTCCTCGAGGCGGAGGATATAGTCGCGCGGCTTCACGCCAGGGACGGCCTGCGGATAGGTCGGAGAACAGCAGACATACAGACGTCCCTTGGCGTCCCACGACATCTGGGTCGGTTTGGCGACGCCTAGGTTTTCGTCGGCGAAGAGGTTGACCTCGAAACCCTCGGCGACCTTGAAGGTGGCCTGCTCTTCGGCTGCGGACATGACCTTCTCGGTGCTGACGACCGGTCCAGACTGAGGCGCCGGCTCGACGGACTTCTCACCTCTCGCTAGTGCTTGGATGTGCTTATCCCACGAAGTGACCAGAGGCTTATAAGCTTCGAAGTTCTCCTTCAGCGAAGGCACCGGACCGAAGCCCTTGCCATAGTTCTGCGAGATACGATCACCGTAGACAAACGACCAGTTGGCCGGGCGCCAGCAATCTGCCCAGAGACGGTTCTTCTCAACGATAGCCGCACGGAGTTTCGCAGAGAGCTGAGACTTATCAGGAAGGCCCAAGGCGGAGGCCACCTCGCGGCCGACGACCGCAAGGCCCTGGGCGGAAAGATGCAATCCGTCGGTCGACGCTTCCTTCTGGGTGACCTCGGTGAGGTCGACGTAAGGCAGGCCGCGTTGTTTGGCGATATCGGCTACTGCGGACGCGTACTCGGCCAAAACTTTACGGCGCTCTGGGTTCGTCAGATCAGGAAGGCGCTGCGAAGACATGAAGCCTGCCGACGAAAGGAGGACGATGCGAGGCGTGTGACGCCCGAGCTCATCGAGCAGGCGGTGATAGTCGGACTTGAACTTGGCGAGTCTTGCGGAGCCCTGTAGGGCCTCGGCTTGGCCGAACTGGAGGAACAGCGTCGTGGCCCCGGTAGTCTCGAGCTGGCCTTTCCACGGACCGAAATTGAGGTCACGCCACTGCTCATGCACCGTGTCGGCTTCCCACGCCATGGAGCGGAAGACCGGATTCTTGGCGGCGAAGGCCGCGGCGAGGCGTGACTCGATCTCGCCCGACTTGGCTTCACGGACGAGGTTTTCCTGTCCGATAAAGACCACGACCTCGTTGTCGTTGAGGTCGAACTTCCGTTCCTTGAAAGGCGCCGGCGGCACCCAAGTGGACTTTGCCTCACCGAAGCGGTTCAGCACGGTTTCCTTGGTCGTAACAGGCAGGTCGTTTAGCGGATCAAGCACGACATTGCGAAAACGGATCTCCGCCTTGCAGTTTCCATGAATCTGCAGGCCGATGAGTCCGTAGGCATCGTCGATGGACGGATCGGTCTCGGTGTAATCCAGGGTCGCCTTGCCGTTCAGAAAAATTGTGATGCGCGGACCTTCGGCCCGAATCACATACTTGTTCCATTCGCCCTTCTTCTCGAGCTCAGCGATCTCGGTGTCGGCCTTCACGCCATACGCTCCGACGCCCGTGCCGGCTCGCGCCAGGAACTTCTTGCGACGGGATTCGTCGTAGAGCGAACCCGTGTGGCCATGGCCGATGTCAGCCTGATAACCGATCATCTCGTTGGGTGGATTGGTCGCCCGGAGGCTGCGAAACTGCACGCCGCCGTTCACGAAGCCTTCGGTGCCAGTGAGCTTATATTCAAGCGTCAGTCGAAAGTTATAAAAGCTACGCTTGGTCGTCAGGAACTCGTTGCGCGGATTCCCTGCCATCGAACCACCCACGATCTCGCCGTTCTCGACCCGCCAGACCTTGGAGTCGCCTTCCCAGCCTGTGAGCGTCTTTCCGTCGAACAAAGGCGCCGGCGCCGCGAATAGTCCTAGGACACCGGCGAACAGGCAAAGGACAGAGACGAATCGCTTCATGGGGGTTACGTCTTAGGCAATCCGCCAGCAGAATTGTTCCAAGAGTTTAAATGCGGAGGCAGGGACGGCACCACGTGCCGTCCTAAGCGCGGGGCGCACAAAAAAAGGACAGCACGTGGTGCTGTCCCTGCCCTCATGACCTCCTGTCCTCGACCTCAGGCTAAACCCAGGTGCTTCAGGGCTTCAGGCGTCGGTCCGTCGAAGTTGACGGTCGGGACGTTACCCACGTAACCGACATCCTTCCAGCCCTGCGGAGTAGTGTAGTACCCGCTGGCGGCGAGATAACGGAAGCGGCCGAAGAAGTTCTGGGCTGACTTGAACTCCTTCTTGACCGCGGTCTTGCCACAGATGTCGTCCGCAATCGCGCACTTCTGAGGTTCAGCCAGGTCGGCAAAATCCTTTTGGAAACGACGTTGGGCTTCGGCATCAAGCCAATCTAGGCCATCGGTGATAATCGGACGATCCTTATTGGTCTCGTCGTAAGGGGAGCTGATCCACTCATCGATGAACTCCTGGACACCGAGCTGCGAAGGCAGTTTGTCGCCCGGGTTGTCGGGCGGCAGGATGAGGTCGGTCAGCGAGGCGGCCGCCTTGCGCTGCTTGGGCGTGAGGGTCAGTGGCCAGAGCTCACCCGGAGTATAATTCTTATTCAGCACCGGGTCTGCGCCGATGCGTTGCCCGGTGGGGGTGGCGGCGGGCCGCGGGAGCTTATCCTGGGCGGAGGCGTGCGGGAAGATCGCAGCGGCGGCCGCGGCGGCGCCGATCCACTTGAGCGCCTGTCGGCGATCAATCTGTCCGGAATTATCTGCGGGAATGTTTTCCATGTTCGTAGGCATTAGAGGTTACCCTTGCGCATCTCTTCGACGAGATGATCGGAGGCGCGCCACGCGAGCGCCATGATGGTGAGCGTGGGGTTCTTGTCGGGATTACTGCAAAAGGCCGAGGCATCATTGAGGAGCAGGTTGGGAACTTCCCAGCACTGGTTCCATTGGTTCGTGACGGACTTCTTGGGGTCCGTGCCCATCATGGCGCCGCCGACCTCATGGATGATCGAGCCGCCTGGCTCGATGGCCTTGGTTCCGTCCAGCTCAGGTTTCTTGGTCTTGCCGCCGATGGCGTCGATCATCATGGCAAAAGTCGCCTCCATGTGCGCGGCCTGCTTGGTCTCATGCTCGGACCACTTCCAATGGAAACGCAGGACGGGGATACCCCACTTGTCCTTCACGCTCGGGTCGAGTTCACAGAAACAATTCTCGTTCGGGATCATCTCGCCGCGGCCAGCGAAGCCGATGCCCGCGCCATACTTCTGGCGGACTTCTTCCTTATAACTCTTGCCGTAGCCGGGGCTCGCGCTGCCGGTACCCAGGCCAGGCATCCGTCGACCGGTGCCAAACTCGATATGGTAGCCACGAGCGAAGCCGAGCTTGCTGGCATCCTTATACAGCCACCACGGGATGTAGACGTGGGTCCCCGCGCCTTCTTCATTGTGGACTGGGAGATTCTCGAAAGCGGGGACGCTGCCACCGAGCTTCCCGCCGACCGTATCCATGATGTACTTGCCGACTAGGCCGGAGCCGTTGGCGAGGCCGTTCGGGAAACGGTTGGACTTGGAGTTGAGCAGGATGCGAGCGGTCTCGCCCGAGCTCGCGGCAAGAATCACCGCGCGGCCCTTCACGGCACGTTCCTGTCCTGTGACCTTGTCGATATAGATGACACCGTTGGCCTTGCCGTCGGTGCCGACAGTAACCTCGCGGGCGTGGGCATTGCAAAGGATGTCGAGGTTACCGGTCGCGAGGGCCGGCGGGAGGTGCACAGTCGTCGACTGGTAGTTGGCCTTGATCGAGCAACCCCGACCGCAATCGGTCGCCCAGAAACAAGCGGCTCGTTCCTGCATAGCCTTGGCGATGATCTTCTGCGCCTTGGGATTATTCGGGTGTAGGCGGGCCGGGAAGTTCACATGGTCCTGGCGGGTCGAGAGAATCGCGCGATGGATCGGGATCACGGGG
>JBIILC010000055.1:0-8721 GCA_044232865.1 Opitutales bacterium
GTGAGATAGGTGATCCACACATTCTTCGCGGCCGCTGGTTTACCGTCCGGACCGAGCATACGCTTCAGCAACGGCGCCGTCGCGGGGTCTTCGCCGATATAGTCGATTGTCTCGACCTTCGCATGGCCTTCCATGTTGGACTGCCCCACGAGGATATAGACCTGCAAGGGCTTCGCCGTGACGGCGCACGCAGCCATGACGAACCACGCAAACAAGGGGTATCTCATATCTCCACCATGCCTATCCCGGCCCCTCCCGCAACCCTAGGTAGGGACGCGTCGGCGACGCGTCCGCGGTCGCGACACCGTCGCGCCCCTACCCACCACCTGATCAACCCGTTCGCCGCAGGGCGAACCATGTTAGGGGCACGATTCATCATGCACTCCGCAGGAGGAGGGCACGGCGTAGCCACGCCCCACCCCTCGGCCGCCCTGCGGCGGCCCGTCACCCGAAACGGATGCTTTCACTTTTGCACCTTTGCACAGGCCCGTAGGCCGATTTGCACTTTTGCACCATGCCGCTACCCTCACCGCGGCTCCACCGCGCTACCACCCTGCCGCCCGACCTTCGCGCGAACGCGGATCATGCGCACCGACGAATGGGCCGTCCTTGGCCGGCTGTGCGACGGCCTGGGTCGAACCGATGGTGTCCACTTCGTTCAGCACATGGCCACGACGACGGAGATCAGCCTTCATGGCCTCGGGCATCGACTTCTCGACGCGCAGCTCATCCGGACTCCACTGCTGATGGAAGCGCGGACGCACTAAGGCCTGCGCCGGGGTATCGCCCTCGTCCAAGATATGCAGCAGCGCCAGGAGGGTCTGCGAAATGATCGTCGGTCCGCCGGCTGCACCAATCGCCAGCACAGGGCGATCGCCTTCGAAGACGAGCGTGGGCGACATACTGGAGAGTGGGCGCTTACCGGGCGCAGGGAGATTAGCTTCCGCACCGACCAGACCAAACGCATTCGGGGCGCCAGGCTCGGAGGCGAAGTCGTCCATCTGGTTATTTAACACGACGCCCGTACCCGGGACGACGACCTTGGAACCATACGAGGTATTGATGGTCGAAGTGCAGGCGACCCAGTTGCCCGCTGCGTCGGCCGCTGAAAAATGCGTGGTGTGCTTTTCAAAGACATGCTCATCCGCGCGCGCCGGCGTGCCGTGGTCCTTGACTTTCGTGACCTTGGTGACGTCGATTTTCGCGGCAAGCCTCTGGCCGTAATCCTTGTCGGCTAGTCCGCGCGGCACCTTGGTGAACGCGGGATCTCCCAACCAGAACGCGCGATCGGCAAAAGCGAGTTTCATAGCTTCAGCAATGACGTGCGGGGCGTCCGCCGCGCGGATGGGGCCCTTGGCCTCGAGGATGTTCAGAATCTGCGCGACGTGCACGCCGCCGGAGCTGGGCGGAGGCATGCCGACGATCCGGCGGCCGTGGTAAGTGGTCTCGAGCGGGGTGCGGCGCTTGAAAGCGTAGGCCGCAAAATCCGCCTCAGTGATGAGGCCGCCGTTCTCACGCATCCACTTGGCCGCGGCCTGGGCGAACGGGCCACGATAGAACCAATCAGGTCCGCCGGCCCCGAGCGCACGCAGGGTCTTCGCGAGTTCGGTCTGCTTATGGATCTCGCCTTCCTTGAGCGGCGATCCGTCGGCGTGCAGAAAGATGGCGCGGGACGAAGGGAACGTAGCAAGGTCCTTGGCGACCGCGGCGATGCGCGACGCATAGGCGCGGGATAGGGGAAAACCGTCTTCCGCGATCTTGGCAGCCATCTCGCAATGCACCTTCCACGGCAGCTTGCCGTAACGCGTCACGGCTTCGTGGAAGACCGCGACCTGCCCGGGGACGCCGACCGCAAGGGCGCCGGTGCGACTGAGCTCGGGCACGGCATGGCCATTGCGCATGAACATATCGGGCGTCGAAGCCGCCGGCGCGGTCTCGCGCCCATCGAGGACGACGATCTCTCCAGAAGGAAGCCGCAGGAGCAGGAAGCAGCCACCGCCGAGACCAGAGTTATGGCTATCGACCACGCCGAGCACGAGGCCCGTGACCACCGCGGCGTCGACCGCATTGCCGCCCTGTCGCATGATCTCGACCCCCGCCTCGCTGGCCAAGTGATGCACGGCGGCGACCATGCCACGACGTACTTCTTCCGCCGCCTGACCCACGAAGGCCAGCAGCATGAGCACGAACAGGGGCAGTCGCTTCATGCGCTTACCTTACCTAAGCCCACCGCTCCCGCAACCCGAAGGTAGGGGCAGCACCGCGTGCTGCCCTAGCTGTCTCCAGGGTGGGTCGAGCATCCCTACTCGACCGCGGCCGACCAAGGATGGTCGGCCCTACCCATGCCCCCAGCCAATCATCCGGTCTCCGGTTTCCCTTTGAGCTATGCCTTTGTCTCGCCCTGCCCACGCGTCACCTCGCGGCTCCGCCGCGCAACTCCCGCTCCACCATCTCCAGCACCTCCTCCATGCGCCCCATCGCATTGCGCAGTAAGCCGACGACGGGGGGCTTCGTTTCATGCCTAGCACCCATCCAAAAACGTGCCGGCGTTCATGCGATGATTTCTTTGATGATTCGGGCAGGCTCCACGCCGGTCAGTCGCTGATCCAATCCTTGATAACGGAAGGTCAGCTTTTCGTGATTAATTCCAAGCTGCTGGAAAAGCGTGGCGTGCACGTCGCGGACCTCGACAGGGTTTTCGGCGATATTGTATCCGGTCTCATCCGTGGCGCCATATTGCACGCCAGGCTTAAGGCCTCCGCCGGCCATCCAGATCGTGAACGCATCCTTATGGTGGTCGCGCCCGCAACCTTCTGCACTCTCGTTCCCTTGCAGCATCGGCGTGCGCCCGAATTCGCCTGCACAGACGACCAAGGTCTGGTCGAGCAATCCGCGCTGCTTGAGGTCGCGGATTAGCCCAGCCAACGCTTGGTCCACCGTCTTACAGCCGGCCCGCAAACGACGGTCTTGATTCGCATGACTATCCCAATCGGCGTTGAAAAGCTCCACGAACCGGACTCCCGACTCGACCAAACGGCGAGCATAGAGGCACTGCCGGGCGAAATCTCCTTCGCCGTAAAGTTTTCGGATGGATTCCGGCTCACTCTTTAAATCCATCAGGCCAGGCACGCTGGACTGCATCCGGAAGGCCATTTCATATTGGCTGATCTTGGTCAGGATTTCCGGGTCTCGGAGTTCGCCGTGCTTTTCTTGGTTCAGCGCACTGACGCCATCCAGCACGCGACGGCGACGGGCGGCATCAACGCCGCTCGGATTGTCGAGAAAGAGCACGGGTTCGCCGCTGCTCCGGAATTCCACGCCTTGATGCACGCTGGGCAAGAAACCGCTGCCCCACAGATTTGAGCCTGCTCCGGGGGAATTACCTGTCATGAACACGACATAGCTCGGCAGATCCTGATTCTCGCTTCCCAGACCGTAGTCAGCCCATGAGCCCAAGCCCGGGTAGCCGGGCCGGTTCTGGCCAGTATGAAAAAGCAGCTGGGCCGGGGCATGATTGAACTCCTTGGTGTGCATCGACCGGATGAACGTCAGGTCGTCGGCGACGCCGGCGAGATTAGGGAGTAGTTCGCTCATCCACGCGCCGGACTGGCCGCGTTGCTTAAATTCATAAGGAGTCCCCAGGAGTTTGGGATGACCACGCAGGAAGCTGAAACGCTTGCCTTCAAAAAAGGAGAGCGGCGCGGGTTGCCGATCGAGCTTCTGCAAGGCCGGCTTGTAATCATACAAGTCGAGCTGCGACGGCGCGCCGACGAGATGGACAAAGATCACGCTCTTCGCCTTCGGCGTGAAGTGCGGGCGGACCGGCGAAGCGGCCAGTAGCCGGCTGAAGGCCGTGGCGCCTAGGCCGAAGCCAAGCCCGCCGAGAAAAGCACGTCGATGAAGTAAGGAACTCATTGACGCTGAGGGGCCTCAGCCACGGTGGATAGTTTCATAAAGGTTAAGGATAACCGTGGCGACATCGACATACCCATCAGCTTCTTTGCCAGAGGCCCTGACTGAGGCATCGAAGATTTTCCTGAGCTGCTGCCGCTCGGAAGCAGTCGGCTTGCGCGCCAACGCGGTGCGGAAGGCCTGCTCAATGCGCTGATCCGCCGAGCCGGAAAACTCGTCGCTCATCCTCCGCGCGAAAGCGGCGGCCATCTCGACGTAGGCCTTATCGTTGAGCAAGGCGAGCGCCTGCAGGGGCGTGCTACTCCGGCCGCGGCGTAGGCTGCAGGTCGCCCGGTCGGGAGCGTCGAAGAGCGAGAACGACGGGTAATGTGCCGTGCGCCGCCATATGGTATAGATGCCGCGGCGGAACTGGTCACCGCCCGTCGAGAACCGATACTTGTTGAGCGAATTCCCTGCGGTCGGTCGCCAAAAACCTTCCGGCTGCCAGGGGAAGACGGGCGGTCCGCCCATCTTCGGATTCAGGAGTCCGCTGATCGCCAAGGCATTGTCGCGGATCGTCTCCGCGTCGAGCCGCTGCCCGGGATGCCGCCAAAGCCAGACAACGTCCGGGTCCCGCGCCTCAGCATCCGCTCTGACTCTCGCGCTTTGCCGGTAGGTCGCTGAAAGCACCATACGTCGAATAGTCCGCTTCATGGACCATTGGTCTTCAGAGACAAAAGTGACGGCCAGCCAATCGAGCAGTTCCGGATGGGTTGGCGGTGCGCCCTGCGTGCCGAATTCTTCCAAAGTGGAAACGATACCTCGACCGAACAACTCCGCCCACAGACGGTTGACGGTGACGCGGGCTGTCAGCGGCTGATTGGGCTGGACCAGCCATTGTGCTAAACCGAGCCGATTTACGGGCGCCTTTGCCGGCCATGCTGGCAGCACCGATGGAACGCCGCCCGAAACCTTTTCGCCGGGAGCTAGGAAATCTCCACGCTTGGCGACATAGGTTGGCCGAGGCTCGGTCAACTCCTGCATGACCCGCGAGGTGGCCGGCTGCACGCCGAGCAACAAGGCATGGCTGGCGGCCACGGGCGCCCAAAGGGCTTGGATTTCCTTGTCCGTGCGAAACGCGCTCTTCACGACCGTCTGATAGGTATCGAACGTCCGCTCGGAAGGATCTAGCTCCAGCTCGGCCTGCGTCGCTTCAGGCAGGCGGGCGAACTTCTTCGTGTCCGCCACGAGGGCGGTCCACTTCGGCTCCAAGGCCGCGAGCAGGGTTGCCTCTTTCTTTTTGTATGCCTGCTCTTGAATCACATAACGCGTCTTCGTCGCCGCATCCATCGGCAGGCTGACCGTCGGCCCGATTGCGACCATACCAGCCATCCCCATCTTCGATCCCTGCTGCCGGCTCTCCAGCGGCGTCTGATTGTATAGCGCGAAGACTCGATAATATTCCACGATCGAAATCGGGTCGTACTTATGATTGTGGCACTGGGCGCAGGCCAACGTCGTGCCGAGCCAGACCGAGCCAAGGGTGTTCACGCGATCGACGACCTGCTTGTAATGGTCTTCGAGCGGGTCCGTGCCGGCTTCGATATTAAGCGGCGTGTTGCGCTGGAAGCCGGTCGCAATCTTTTGCGCCAGCGTCGGTGCTGGCAATAAATCACCGGCGAGCTGCTCGACGGTGAAGCGATCGAACGGCATATCCTGGTTGAGCGCCTCAATGACCCAGTCGCGCCAAGGCCAGAGGGAGCGCTCGGCATCTCGCTGGTAACCTTCGGAGTCCGCGTAGCGGGCCGCATCCAACCAGGGGCGGGCCCAACGTTCACCAAAACTCGGGCTCGCCAGAAATTGATCGACGAACCGGGCGTAACTGGCGTCGGACGGATCCGCCAGAAAGGCATCTACCTGTGCGACCGTGGGCGGCAGGCCCGTAAGGTCGAGCGCCACGCGTCGCAACTGGACGGCCGGATCGGCGTCAGGACCCCGCGCCAACTTTTCGTCGGAAAGTCTGGCGTCGATGAACGCGTCGATGGCGTTGCGGGCGCCGGCGCCGGCCGGCGCCGGTGCCTTAGGCAAGCGTGGCGCGACATAAGCCCAGTGCGGAGTGGGCCGCCAACCATCATCGGGCCACACAGCGCCTTCGGCCACCCATTGCTTCAGCGTCGCGATCTGGTCTGCCGACAAAGCTGCACCCTTGGGTGGCATCCGTCGCTTCTTGTCGGTGGCGGTGATGACGTGAATGAGCAGCGCCTCCCCGGTGGCCCCGGGAGTCAGAATCGCTTCGCCGCTATCTGCGGGGCGATGGGCTCCGAAATATGACGATAGGACGACGCCACCTTTCTTCTCTTCGGCGCTATGACAATCGAGGCAGCGGTCCTCGAAGATGGGCTTGATGTCCTTGGCGAAATCGACGGCTGCTCCTGCTGAAAGCTGGGCTAACAACACAAATAGAAGAACGGTGTGACGGGGTATCACGCGGGGTAGCTCTATTTGTCGCATCCGGCCGCGGGGTTGCAAGACGGCAGTCCCCTTTGTGGCGGTTGCCAGAAGAAAGCGTCAAGGGGCCTGGCCTACTGCCTGAGCCAGCCTTAACCCATTCCATCCGGTTCCATTGGCGGCGGGCTTCTTCGCAGTCTTACGGGCCTTGGCGATTTCTTCCCCTGCCAATGCACAGCCTTGCTTCCCTCCGTCCATCAGACGGCCGACTAATCAACATTTACCCCCTTGCCCCCCGCGTCAACGTGCCCCCTCGCAGGCTCCGCCCCGCGCCTCCCTGACCACCCCCACCACATGCATCATCCCGAGGACATCCTGGCGATTATACTCGATGAGATTGGTCCAATCGCGGCGGGCCTCATTGGTTAGCTCACGATGCACGCCGTCGCGCTTGGCGAGCAGCTTGCGCATCCGGCCCAGGATCGACCCAGGCTGTACGTCGAGGAGGTACTTCTTATAGGAGTAGCCCACCGCGGGCTGGATAAGGAAATCCTTCAGGCCGGGGTTGCGATGTTCCCCCGCCGTGCGGCATGCCTCGGCGTAAATCTCCGGGCGGTTGTTCTTGAACCATCTCGCCGCATTGGCGTTCAGGTAGTTCTCTTTGATCCACTCGGCATGCTCGGGACAGGACTCCATCAGAAGGTCACGCTCGGGGATGCTATAGCCCGCGATCAGGCTGTCTGAGGCCATCGCCACGCGGACGATTTCTGCGGCTAGCTGTGCCCACGGCTGGAACTCCAGTGACCGTGCCTTGGCGGATTGAGCCAGGATCGCATCGTGTGCATAGGTCTTCAGGCCCTCGGCCCAATGCACTGACGTCAGCGCCGGCTCGGGGTCGGCTTTGCGCTTCTCGACGTCGAGCCAGATGACCGGACGGGTGTTCTTATGGAAGGCGGAGGATTGCAGGGTGGTGCGGGGCATGAGGTCGGCAGTATACCCCGACTTTTCGAAAACACCCCTCCACTGAGCCCGCTCCCATACCATTCCCCCCTACGGGGGGAAGGTTTCTGATATTAATTCTCGACGCCCTCTGGCCCTGAGTGGGATGCGGCAGCTGTATCGAGGTAGGGGCGGCACCGCGTGCTGCCCTAGCTCAGAGCCAATATATAGGTGACAGGTGACGGCCCTCAGGAAGTCAGCCCTTCGGGAATCAGCATTTCGGCTATCGGCAATCGGGATCCTGCGGCTGGCTCCCGAACGGCCGGAGTCCGAACTCCCGGAGCCCTCTGCCCGCCACCCGCCAACCGAAATTGAATCTCATCCGCCAATCATCCGGTCTCCGGTTTCCCTTTGTGCCCTGCGGTTTGTCTGGTCCACGTGCCCTCCGGCCCTCGTGTCCTCGATTAGTATCTCCCTTACCCCCGTGCCCCCGTGTCAACTTGCCCCCTCTCGGCTCCGCCACACTATCTCCCCCATGCCCCCGATGACCGATCGCCGCTCCTTCCTGCGTACCCTCGCTGGCGCGACCGGCGCCGCCGCTCTCTCCGTTGGCTGCGCCAGCCGGCCGACAGCGAGTCGCATCATCGATACGCACACGCACTTCTACGACCCGACCCGCAGCCAAGGTGTGCCGTGGCCGACGAAGGGCAGCTTTCTCGATCGCCCGGTCCTCCCGCCCGATTGGCAAAGGGTTGCCGCTCCGCACGGGATTCGCGAGACGGTGGTGGTCGAAGCCAGCGCCTGGATAGAGGATAACGACTGGATCCTGCGCCTTGCCGACGAGCATCCGTGCATCGTGGGCTTTATCGGTAACCTCCGTCCCGCGGAAGCGACTTTCCCCGAACATCTCCGCCGACTCGGTGCCCATCCGCTCTTCCGCGGCATCCGTATCCCCGCGGGTAAACTCAGCGCCAATCTCGCCGACCCGGTCTTCTCGCGCCATCTCGGGCTGCTGGCCGACCGCGGCCTCGCGGTCGATATCAATGGCCTGAGCGACTTCCCGGGAGCCCTGCGTCTCGCCCGCGACTTCCCTCGCCTGCGCATCGTCGTCGACCACGTCGGCAACGTCCGCGATCCGCAAGCGCCGGACCTCGCCTGGCGCGAAGGTATGCGTCGCCTCGGCGCCGAACCGAACGTCTTCTGCAAACTCTCGGGGCTCGTCGAACCTATGAAGACTCCGCACGGCGGCGCGCCGACGGACGTCGCTACCTACCGTCCCACGCTCGATCACGTCACGACTTCATTTGGACCGACGCGCGTGTTCTATGGCAGCAACTGGCCCGTCTCGGATAAAGGCGCGCGCTATGCCGACGTCTTCGGGCTCGTGGCGGATTATTACGCCGACCGCACCACGGAAGACCGCGAACGGTTCTTCTGGCGCAA
>JBIILC010000017.1:0-27665 GCA_044232865.1 Opitutales bacterium
CCCGCCGCCGCCGCGGCGATCCCCACTCCTCCCCCCGCAAAAATCGTGAAACCGCTCACCCCCGATCAAGTCAAACAGGCTTGGACCATGCTTGGCTTCTCCATCGCCAGCCAATCCCCCATGCCCCAAGTGAACTCGCAGCTCGAGCTCACCGATGAGGAGATCGAACTCTTCCTTGTCGGCGTGCGCCAGGCGATCCGCGGCGACAAACCGAAGTTCGACCCCGCCGAACTCGGTGAAGGCGCCGACGCCATGTTCCAGGAACGCGTCAACGCTAAGGCCGGCAAGTGGGGCAAGCAGAACGACGAGTTCCTCGCCAAGATCGACGCCGACAAGTCGGTGACCAAGACCGCTTCTGGCCTCCGCTACAAGATTCTCGTTCCGGGCTCCGCCGTGAAGCCGACGAAGGAATCAACCGTGAAGTGCCGCTACGAAGGTAAGCTCGTTGACGGAAAAGTCTTCGATTCGACCAAGACCCGTAACAATGAGCCGACCGAGTTCCCCTTGAGCGGCGTCATCCCGGCTTGGACCGAAGGCGTCCAGCTCATCGGCGTCGGTGGTAAGATTGTCCTCTATTGCCCGGCCGCTATCGCTTACGGTGAACAGGGTCAGGGCCCGATTCCCGCCAAGTCCGTCCTCGAGTTCGAGGTCGAGCTCGTCGAGATCTCCAAGGCTAAGTAAGGGCTGTTTCCAGTCCTTTCCTCGCGGCGCACCGAAAGGTGCGCCGCTTTGCTTTGCAGTGGGAACAATCTCTCCATTATGAGGTACTACCCCTCATTCATGCGTTTTGTCCTCACCATGGCGTTCTTGGCGGCGGCCTCCCTTCGAGGCGCCGAGCTAGGCGTAGCCGTGTCGACGTCCCCCGCTGCGGTCCAGGCTGGCCCCCTTTCCTTGGAAAAGGCTATCGACCGAACCCTCCTCTTTAATCTCGGCCTGACGGTCACCCGCCTCGACGCCCTCCGCTCCTTGGATGCGGTCGAGGTCTCAGAGTCGATTTTCGACCCGACCTTCGCTTGGACTAACCGCATCAATGGAAGTCGCACCGCCGCCAATCTCTCGGTTGGCAATCTGGCCAGCCGTTGGCATGACTCTGATGTAGAGTTGAGCCAGAAGTTTTCCTGGGGTGGTACGCTCTCCGTCGGCACCGGCCTGACGCGCGTCTGGACGGAGTCGGGTAGCAACGCCACGGCTTCAGTTTACGAGCTTGGCACCAACGTCGCCTACACGCAGCCGCTCCTCGCCGGCGGCTGGCGCGCGGTGAACCTCAGCGCGTTGATCTCCTCTCGTCAGGCGGCCTATCGTAATCGCCTCGCTCTGCGCGCGGCCTCCCTCGACCTCATCCGCGATACCGAAGTCGCCTATTGGTCCCTCGCCGGCGCCCGCACCCTGGTCTCCTTGCGCGAGACGAGTCAACGCTCGGCGGAATCCTTGCTCGCCCAGATCCGCGCCAAGCGCTCGCTCGGCGACGCGACGGTGCTCGAGGAGCTGCAGGCTGAAGCCGATGTCTCGAGCCAGCGCGTCTCCGTGCTTAACGCCCGTCAATCCCTCGACAGCGCGGAGATGAACCTGCGCCGGCTCCTTGGCCAAGGCGACGCCGCCGCGGTCGAGCAGGCGTTGCTCGTCGACGAGATGCCGACGGCCACCGTACCAGCTCCGCAGGCTTTCGCTCCCTGGATTCGCACGGTCGCCGACTTCGACTTCGGCACGGCCATCCAGCTTTCCAATATTGTGCAAGCTGAAGCCAGCGTCGCTCAGGCCGAACAGAACGATCATCCGAGCCTCAACTTGTCCGTGGGCAGCTCGCGCTACGGCAATGGGGCCATTGGCGGCGGCGTCTCCGGCGGCTACGACGGCTATCGCCAGCAGTCCGGCTGGAATAATTACGCGGAACTTCGCCTGAGTTTCCCGCTAGGCTTTCGTGAGTCCGAGGCCAACCTGCGTTCCGCCACCCGTGCCCGCCGGCAGGCCGAACTCCGCCTTGCGGATGCCCGCCAGAACATTGTTTTCAGCGCCCGCGCTTCTTGGCGCGAACTCGAAGCCGCCCGCGCCCGCGTCGACGCATCCACGTCCTCCCTTGAACTTCAACGCAAGTCTTACGAGGGCGAGCGCGCGCGCTATGATGCCGGTCAGTCCGATGTCCTTCGCGTGCTCCAAGCGCAGGCCGCCCTTGATTCCGCCCAACTCAACTGGGTGCAGTCCCACCTCGACGCCCGCGCGGCCTCCGCGAAGGTCGCCCGCCTCGACGGATCTATCCTCCCTCGTCACGGCTTCACGATGGACGCCGTTGAGCAGAAGATCGGCGCCGGCCTCGGCTCCGAAGACCCACTCCCCCCTCTGACCGTCACTCCATGAAATTTCTCAAGCCTCTTGTCATCCTCGCCGTCATCGGTGGATTAACTTTCGCCTTCTGGCCTCAGAAGAAAGGCGGCGGCCGTCAGCCGCTCTCCCCCGCCTTCGAAGCCAAGGCCGAGAAGCGCGATATCCTCGAGACCGTCGAAGCCGCGGGCTTCGTCCGCGCCGTGATTTACAGCAACATCCGCGCGGAAGTGAGCGGCAAGCTCCAGAAGCTCTACGTCCAGACGGGCGATATGGTGAAGAAGGATCAGGTCCTCGCCGAACTTGACCCGGTCCTCGCCAAGGCCGATGCGGATGAAGCCGGTCGTACCTTGCAGCTGCAGAAGTTCACTTTGGAGAAAATTACCCGCGACCTCCGCCGCTCGGAGGCCCTTCAGGCCAAGGGCTTTGTCTCCGAGCGCGAGATGCTCGACGCCAAGACGGCCTACGAGGTTGCGAAGCTCCAGAGTGAGATCGCCCAATCCCGTCTGGACAAGGCTTCCGAGAACGTCCGCAAGACGGTGATTCGCGCTCCGCATGACGGCCAGGTTTCCGACTGCACCATCCTGGAGGGCCAGATTGTCATCGGCGCCCAGTCGATCAACAGCGGTACGCTCATTATGACGATTTCCGATACCTCGCTCCTGCGGGTTGACGTCAACCTCAACGAGTTCGCCGCCACGCGCGTCGAGATTGGTAAGGATGCGGCGGTGACGTTCGACTCCATCCCTAGCCTGCGTAAGCCCGGTAAGATTAACTTCATGACCCCGTTCGGTACGGCTGACCTCAAGGTGCCTGATTTGCGCGTCTTCCCAACCCAAGTCTCCTTCTCCTCTGGTGACGGCGTGCGCCCAGGGATTAGCGCCAACGTCACCGTGACCGTCGACAGCGTCAAGGGTTGCACTGCCGTGCCGGTTTCGGCCGTCTTCCTCGACGGCGCCGATCGTCTTGTCTACGTCCGTAATGCCGACGGTGAATGGGACGCCCGCAAGGTGAAGGTTGGCCTCAGTGATGCCGGCTGGTCTCAGATCAAGGAAGGCGTTGCCCCCGGGGATATCGTCAGCCTTATCCGCCCTGCCGTCGTGCGCGCCCCGACCGTCCGCTGAAAATGCCCGCGCTCATCGCCATCCGCGGCTTGCGCAAGTCCTACGTCATGGGCGACGAGACCGTCCATGCGCTCGCGGGCGTAGATCTCGATTTCCAGAAAGGCGAGTTCGTCGCCATCCTCGGCCCCTCCGGTTCCGGTAAGTCGACCCTGATGCACATCCTGGGCTTCATGGATACGCCGAGCGAAGGCAGTATCGTGTTCGATGGACAGGAAGTCGCCAAGCTCGAGCCCGACCTGCGGGCCTGGTATCGTTCCAACCGGGTCGGCTTTGTTTTCCAATCTTTCAATCTGCTCCCCCGCCTCACGGTTCTCGAGAACGTGGCCTTGCCGTTATTGTATCGCGAGAACTCCGACCCCGTCGCCAATGCGGCGGCGGCGGCCGTCGCGTTGGAGCGCGTTGGGATGTCGCATCGTCTCGACCATCGCCCGAGTCAGCTTTCCGGCGGCGAACGCCAACGCGTCGCGATTGCCCGCGCCATCGTGGGATCGCCTTCCATCATTTTCGCCGACGAACCAACGGGCAACCTCGACGTGAAGAACGTCGACCGTATCCTTGATCTCCTTGGATCGCTTATCAAGGAGGGCATCACCGTCGTGCTCGTTACCCACGACCTTTCCGTCGCCGAGAACGCTCACCGGATCATCTCGATGCGAGCTGGTCTTGTCCATGAGGACCGCACCCGATGAAGTTCTTTGATCGCATCCGGCCGGCCATCGTCAACGGCCTGCGTGAGCTTCAGGCCAACAAGATCCGTTCGCTTCTCTCGATGTCAGGGATCATCCTCGGCGTGGCCTCCCTCGTCGCCATGGTCACCGTCGTCCAAGGGATGGTCGGCAACTTCCGCCAGTTTGTCGACGCCATGGGGGGTATCGAGAAGATCACCGTCACGCGCGAGCAATTGCCCAAGGAGCAGGAGCACCTGGCTGAGCTCTCCGAAGGCATCACCATGCGGGATGTCGAGCGCATCCGTAAGACGGTGCCGCTTGTTGATAACATCTCCCCGGAAGCCCGCGTTGGGTTCGAGCGCCTGATTATCGACGGAAGCGAGACGAGCACCTACGTCACCGGCGTCACGGCGGACTACCTGCCGGTCGCCAAGCGTTGGGTCGATCCCGGCTTCGGCCGCTTCATCAGCGACCTCGACGTGCTGAACATGAACGACGTCATCGTCCTGGGCTCGGCCGTCGTGCCGGAACTCTTTGGTGCCAACGTGGATCCCGTGGGTAAAGTCATCAAGATCCGCGGCCGCCGCTTCACGGTCATCGGGATACTTAATAATATCGAGGGTAGCGGCATGCAGATCCGTTCCGCAAATTCGCGCAGCTCCGGTGGCTCTTGGCGCTGGCGCAATAGCGGGGCGCTCATCCCCGTCTCGACGGCTCAGGCGAAGTTCATCGGCAACGACCGTCTGAGCGGCCTCGGCCTGCGCATCGGCGACGCCGAGCTCCTGCGCGACGCGGTCGAGCAGACCGAGCGCACGATACTCGCTGGCCATAAGGGTCTCCGCGATTTCGCGATTACGACGAACGAGCAGACCCTTGAGGACTTCCGTAAGACGGAGGCAGCCTTCAAACTCTCACTCGGTGGCGTGGCCGGCATCTCCCTCTTCGTCGGGGGTATTGGCATCATGAACGTGATGCTCGCCTCCATCAATGAGCGCATCCGCGAGATTGGTGTCCGTAAGGCCGTCGGGGCGCGCGGGTCCGACCTCTTCCTACAGTTCCTCTCCGAGGCGGCGGTGATCTCCGTCGTCGGCGGATTCATCGGCCTTGTGGTCTCGATGGGTATCGTCTCGCTGATGAACTATATCCTGATGCAGGCACTTCCCACTGGGGCAGTCGCCACGCTCGACTGGGTGATTATGGCCCAAGGCCTCGCCTTCTCGGTCGTCGTCGGCCTCGTGGCCGGCGTCTACCCGGCGCTGCGCGCTGCGAGTCTCGACCCGATCGAAGCCTTACGTCATGAATAATTTACCCCCATGAAACCAACGCTCCTCGCCAGTCTCCTGTTTGTCACGCTCGCTGCCGAACCGCTTGCCCCTGTGGCAGTCTGGAATGGTACTCCGCCCTCCGAAACCTTGAAGCTCAAGCCCGGCTCCGATCCCAAGGGCACGATCAATCCTAAGACTTTGGGTCGCACTGATGTCTTTACGCCAGAGTTCGTGCCATGGCCGGCTGCGAAGCCGAATTCCCCGATTGTCATTATTTGTCCTGGCGGCGGATATGGCGGACTCGCTGAACAGCACGAGGGCGTCACGGTCGCCGAAAGGCTCAATGCCCTCGGTTGCGCCGCCGTGGTGCTTAAATATCGCGTGCCACGTCGCGACCCAGAAAAACCTTGGGTCGTGCCCGTGATGGATGCGCGCAAGACGGTCGAGATTGTCCGCGCTCGCGCCGCCGAGTGGAATGGTAATCCGGCCAAGGTCGGCATCCTCGGTTTCTCCGCCGGTGGCAACCTCGCCGCCCGCGTGGCCTATTCGCCCGCCGAAGAGGGTGCGGCGCGCCCTAATTTCGCCGTCTTGGTTTACCCCGCCTATCTCTTCGTGAAGGATGAGCCTGCGAGCACCTTGCGTGATGGATTTGATGGCGTGATTCCGACGCCAGGCTCCGGCAAGCCCGTGCCGGCGTTCTTCGCCCATAGCGCGGATGATAAATACCCCGCCGAAGGCTCGATGGCTCTCGCCGCAAAGCTTAAGTCGATGGGTGGCTCCGCCGAAGTCCACGTCTGGGCCAAGGGCGGCCACGGTTGGGGCGCCTCCGAGCGCTGCGAAGCCGCAAAGAAATGGACGGACTTGCTTGGCGCGTGGATGCGGGAAACCGGCTTGCTCGTCCCCTGAGGTCGGCAGGAATCCGGCCAATAAAAAAGCCGCCCGATTGGGCGGCTTTTGTTTGGTCCTTAACTCCGATTAGAAGTTGAAGCGAAGGGCGGCGATACCATCCCAGCTCGTGACGGTGGCCTTCGGGCCGCCATCGAGTTCCTGGACGCCATGGAACTTGGAGTTCTGGGCGGACACAGAGAACTCGACGTTCTGGGTGATCGGGAAGGAGAGGCCCACGAAGAACTTCGTGGCTAAGGCGTTCTTGGTGAAGATGCTGTCGCCCTTGAAGCGGACAGCTCCGACACCGGCGCCGACGAACGGACGGATGCCGCCCATGGGTGAGAGGTTGTAGGTGAGGTCGAGGGTGGCGCTGGTAGCCTTGGCGTCGACGTTCAGAGCTTCATAGATGCTCTTGCGGCTGACGTTCAGGCCCAGGTGGAACTCATTGTTGAGGTGGGAGCCGACGCCGAGGCCGATGACGCTGACGTCGTCGTAGTTACCTGAGTGGCGGGACTGACCGACGTTGACGTCCAGGGTGTAAGCCTGGGCGGCGGTGGCGGCGGTGAGGAGGACTAGGGTGCTGAGGGTTTTCATGGGGAGACGTTAGGCTAGGCGGCCGGGAAGGGCTGTAAAGAGGGAACGATTACTTAGCCTCAACCAGCTCAATGCTGCTGATTTCCACGCGTTCTGTGGGGGTAGAGCCCTCCATGCCGACGCAGCGGATGTTAGCAATCTTGTTGAGAACTTCCTCGCCAGAGACGAGCTTACCGAAGGCCGTATATTTGTTATTAAGGAAAGAGGCGTCGCCGTGGCAGACGAAGAACTGGCTACCGGCGCTGTCCGGGTCGCTCGAACGGGCCATGGAGAGCACGCCCTTCACGTGGGCACGGTTGTTGAACTCGCCCTTGACCATGTAGCCAGGGCCACCGGTGCCAGGGACGCCGCGGGCGCCGACCTTGGAGTTCGGGCAGCCGCCCTGAATCATAAAGCCTTTGATCACGCGGTGGAACGCGGAGCCATCGTAGAACTTCTCGCGGGAGAGTTTCAGGAAGTTGTCCACGGTGCGCGGGGCGACGTCGGGCCAGAACTCGACGGTCATGTCGCCGTAGTTGGTGTGGATGATGGCACGAGGGGTGCCGGCGGCGGGGGAGTCTTTCATTTGTTCTTTGTTATTGCAGGAGGAAAGGGTGAGGGCGGCCACGATGGCCACGGCGGAGAGCAGGCACAGGCGTAGGTTCTTCATGGGTTTCAGCCAAGCCCGCCCGCCCGCCCTCGCAACCCCAAACCTCCGCTTGCCAGCCCGCCCGCCGCGGGGCAGGGTGCTTTTCACATGCGCGTGACCGTCAACGATGAGCCCAAGGAGACCGCCGCCCGTTCGCTGGCGGACCTGCTCGCCGAGCTGGGCGTCGCCCAGGAGCCGGCCGTCGCCGCCGCGGTCGACGAACAGGTTGTCCCGCGTTCCCGCTGGTCCGCCCATACCCTCGCCGAAGGCGCCCGCATTCTCGTCATCCGGGCTGCCCAAGGCGGCTAATTTCCCTCTCATGTTCAAATTCATCAAAGGACTCTTCGTCAGTGAGCCGGAAGCCCCGGCCCCGGAGAATCTCGTGCTCTTCACGCCCAACGACGGCAGCTGGGATCCCAAGCAGGTCCGCCGCCTCTTCGATGCCGGCCTGGGCCGCCTCCACGTCCAGGTCCGCAAGGATTGGAATCGCCACCACTACGAAGAGTTCCTTCGCGCAATCCCCGAGGCCTTCTGGCCCCGCATTGTCCTCGGCGAAGAGCCGGAATTGGTCGAGTCGCATAAACTCGGCGGCTTCCAGATGCACCCGGGCGAACGCATCCCGCGCCGCTGGCCGAAGCACGCCCCGGTCAGTGTGAAGTGCCACGACTACGACGAGCTCCGCTCCACCGACAAGGACTGCGGTTATGTCTTCCTCACACCGATTTTCGAGTCCGTCTCGAAGAAGGATCATCGCCCTCGCCGCACGCTGCGCGAATACGAGGTCATCCTTCAGCGCTGGAAGGCCGAAGGCGGCGCCCCCGTGCACGCGCTCGGCGGCATCACCCCGAAGAACGCCGCGAAGGCCCGTGAGTTGGGCTTCGACGGCATCGCCTTCATCGGCTCGGTCTGGAAGCAGCCGGACCCCGTCCGCGCGTTCCTCGACCTCGAGCGCGCTTGGTACGGCAAGGAAGCGCGTAAGCTGAAGCGCAAGTACTAGGCCGTGTTCCCGCGCCTGCAGTTCCTGACGCTCGACGCCTCGCCGCTCACGCATCGGGCGCAGGCCCTCGCCGCCCTTGAAGGCGGCGTGCGCTGGATTCAACTCCGCGCGAAGCATCTCTCCGAAGACGTCTGGATCGCCGAAGCCGCCGCCATCGCCGAACTCTGCCGCGACTACGGAGCGACGTTCATCGTCAATGACTCACCGCAGGTGGCGCTCCGCGCTGAAGCGGATGGCGTGCATCTCGGTGGCGATGACGCCTCGCCCGCCGCGGCCCGCGCCTTGCTCGGCGATTTCGCTATCGTGGGCGTGACGCTCAACGAGCCTGCGCACCTCGCTCGCTTCGCCGGCGTGCGCGTCGACTACGTAGGCGTCGGTCCTTTCCGCCCTACGGCGAGCAAGCTGAAGCTCGCGCCGATTCATACCGCCGAATCCCTTGCGGCCCTTATCGCCGCCGCCGCGCCGTTGCCATGTTACGCCATCGGTGGCGTGACAGCGGCCGACTGGTCGGAGCTCCGCTCCCTCGGCGCCCATGGTATCGCGGTCAGTGGTGCCATCGCCATGGCGACCGACCCTGTTTCGGCCGCGAAATCGTTGGTCGAAGCGGTGTCCGCCTAGGTTTCGGATGCGAGGGCTGGACAAGCCCGCCTCCGTTCGGATTGTGCAAGCAACGATGTCCTCGCTCCGTATCGCCGACCGTACCTTCGCTTCGCGCCTCTTCACGGGCACGGGCAAGTACGCTTCCGCCGCGCAGCTCCGTGCGGTGCTCGACGCCTGCGGCGCCGAGGTGGTCACGATGGCGATCAAGCGCGTACGCTTCGGCGTCCAGGATGACGGTATCCTGTCCGCCCTCGATCCGAAGAAGCATCTTATCCTGCCCAACACTTCCGGCGTGCGCACGGCCAAGGAGGCGATCTTCGCCGCCGAGCTCGCCCGCGAAGCCCTCGGCACTTCCTGGCTGAAACTCGAAATCCATCCGGATCCGAAATATCTGATGCCCGATCCGATCGAGACCCTCGAGGCCTGTCGCGAGCTGGTGAAGAAGGGCTTCACGGTGCTGCCCTATATCCACGCCGACCCGGTCCTCGCGAAGCGCCTCGAAGAAGTCGGCGCCGCCGCGGTCATGCCGCTCGGTGCGCCGATTGGTTCCAATCGTGGACTACTCTCCCGCGACTTCCTCCGCATCATCATCGAGCAGGCTCGCGTGCCGGTCATCGTCGACGCCGGCCTAGGCGCACCTTCGCACGCCGCTGAGGCCCTTGAGATGGGCGCGGATGCCGTCCTGGTGAACACCGCCATCGCTTCGTCAGGCGATCCTATCGCTATGGCTCGCGCTTTCCGCCTCGCGGTCGAAGCCGGTCGCGCCGCCCGCGAAGCCGGCCTGGGTATCGGTTCCGATAAGGCCGAACCGACCTCGCCCCTCACGGGTTTCCTCGACTGACCGATGGCCGCTAAGCCCGGCAGGATGCGCGCGGATGAATTGCTGCTGAAGCTTTCGCTCGCCCCGACCCGCTCGGTCGCCCAGGCCCTCATCCTCGCCGGCAAGGTCCGCTCTGGACCGGACGCGGTCGTCAGCAAGCCCTCGCAGTCTTTTCCCGAAGATGCGGTGCTGATTGTCGATCAGCCTCCGCGCTTCGTCTCCCGCGGTGGCGAGAAGCTCGAGGGCGCGCTCGACCATTTTAAGATTCCCGTCGACGGCTTGCACGGGCTCGATGTCGGCGCGTCGACCGGCGGTTTCACGGATTGTCTTCTTCAGCGCGGCGTCGTCAGCATGACGTGCGTCGATGTCGGCACGGCTCAGTTGCATTCGAAGCTTCGCAATGATCCGCGCATCAAGAACCTCGAGAAGTTCAACGCGCGCGAGATCAACACCGTCGAGCTGCCGCACCGGACCTACGGCATCGTGGTCATGGATCTCTCGTTCATCTCTTTGAGGCTAGTTCTGCCGGCCGCCTGGGAGCGGACAGGGAAGGGCGGGCATCTGATCGCGCTCATCAAGCCGCAGTTCGAGGCGACGCGGGCCGAGGCCGACAAGGCGCAGGGAATCATCAAGGATCCGGTCATCCATGCCCGCGTGGTCGATGGGCTGACCGTCTCCATTCAGTCGCTTCCCGGCGCTCAGGTCCTCGGCGTGATTCCCTCTCCTATCGAAGGCCGGGATGGTAACAAAGAGTTCCTGATCGCGGTTAAAAGGGCCTAAAAAGGGCTAGAGGTAGGGCTAGGGCTTGGTCTAGATTACTGAATAGGGCAGTGTTTAGGCCTATTTTGTGACATTTCTACCCCTGCCCCTACCCCTACCCCTACCCCTGGCGCCCCGCGCCCCCCATTTCTCCTTGCCCTCGGCCCTGCTCCTCTTACTTCCAAACCTCCCATGACCACCGAAGGTAAGCTCAAGCGCTCCCGCAACCCCCTCGACTTCGATTTCACCGAACCCGAGGCCCTGACTCGCTACGTCACCGAGACGGGCAAGATCATGCCCCGCAAGCTGACCGGCCTCACCGCCCGCCAGCAGCGTCATATTGCCAAGGCCGTTAAGCGCGCCCGCAATATGATCACGATGAAGTAATCGTCCTCGCGACGACTTTTCCGGGCCGCCTTTTCAGGCGGCCTTTTTGTTGCCGGTCTGGGAGGTTGCCCCCGCCGTCACCCCGAGGTAAATCGGACGGGACTCCTGCCGCCTCGTCCCGTAAAGTCCCGTCTCCCTTGTCACCGTTCGCCTCCAGTTTCCTGACCTCCGCTCCCGCTGACCTCGCTCGTGCGGCCGAGCTTCTACGTCAGGGCGCCTGCGTGGCCCTGCCGACTGAGACGGTCTATGGCCTCGCCGCCGATACGACGAATCCCGCGGCGCTCGCCCAGGTCTTCGCGATCAAGGGTCGGCCACTCCTCGATCCGCTCATCGTCCACGTGCTCGATCAGGCCGCGCTCGCGGAAGTCGCCGAACCAGATCCACGCCTCGCGAAGCTCGCGCACCTCTGGCCGGGTCCGTTGACGGTGGTACTGCGTCGCAAAGCCGTCGTGCCGGATCTCGTCACCGCCGGCAAAGATACCGTGGCCGTTCGCATTCCCGCCCACCCGCTCTTCCGCGAGGTGCTCCGTCTCGCGGGTCGCCCGCTCGCCGCGCCGAGCGCCAACCCTTTCGGTTATGTCAGCCCGACCAAGGCCGCGCACGTGCGCGACTCTCTCGGCGAACGTTGCCCATGGATCGTCGACGGTGGCGCCTGCGCCCATGGCGTGGAATCTACGATCCTCGATCTTTCGGTCCCCGGCCGCGCCCGCCTGCTCCGCCCAGGCCCGATTCCGCTAGAGACGTTGCGCGACTTACTCGGCGACGTGGAAGTGGTCACGCGCGCCGCAAGCCAGCAAGCCGCGCAGGACGCGCCGGGTATGTTGGAGCGTCATTATAGCCCCGCCACTCGCGTCGCCCTTTTTCCGAACGGTACGCTACCCGTCATCGCGAACCTGCGCTCAGCCATCCTCTTCATGGGTCGCCGCTCGTCCCCGCCCGGCAACGCCGACGTGTTCCTGCTTTCCGAGAGCGGTTCGACCGAGGAAGCCGCGCGTAACCTCTTCGACCTGCTCCGCCAACTCGACGGGCGTGGCTATGAGACGATCCACGCCGAACTGGCCCCGTCCGCCGGTATCGGTGCGGCTTATAACGATCGCCTGACTCGCGCGTCCGCCCGCTGATGCAGAACTTGCTCGATACGCTCAAGAAAGCCGCGGAATTCCTCGCCCGTAAAGGCTTGGAAAAACCACGCGTGGAAGCCGAGCACCTGTTCGCCGCCGGACTGGGGCTGAAGCGACTCGACCTCTATCTGCAATTCGAACGCCTACTCAATGACGAGGAAGTGAAGCGTCTGCGTGACCTCACCGTCCGCCGTGGTAATCGCGAACCACTCCAGCACATCGTCGGCAAGGTGGAGTTCCGAGATCTCATCCTGAAGTCCGATAAGCGCGCGCTGATCCCGCGTCCGGAGACCGAAGAACTTATCGACCTGGTGCTCGCCCTGTTTCCAGAAAATCAGGCCATCCGCGTGCTCGATCTCGGTACGGGCTCCGGCGCCATCGCGTTGGCCCTCGCCTCCGAACGTCCCCTTTGGAAGGTCGATGCGGTTGACCGTTCGACCGATGCCCTCGCGCTCGCCCGCGAGAACGCCGCCCAGTGCAACCTGACGGAGCGCGTCCACTTCGCGGAGTCCGATTGGTTCGCGGCCGTCACCGATGCGTACGACCTGATCGTCTCGAATCCACCTTACCTGACCGAAGCCGAAGTGGCCGAGGCCGATCCAGAAGTCCGCGAGTTCGATCCGAAGTCCGCGCTCATCGCTCCCGAAGAAGGCCTCGCGGACCTGCGCCGTATCCTGACCGATGCCCCGAAGTTCCTGCGCGCCGGCGGTTGGATCTTTTGCGAGACGGGCATCGACCAGCACACCGCTTTAGCGGAGCTATCCGCCCAGCTCAGTTACGTCGAGTCCGCGGGCCTGCCCGACATGAGCGGGCGCCCGCGTTTCTGGCAGGCGAAGAAGGCCTAACCCTCCTTTCTTGCCCTGAGGCGTCCCTTGCCTCTTTACTGACCTTATGTCCCAGCAGCCCGCCTCCAAACCGAAGACCGCCATCACCCCGACCCGTCAGGATGACTATCCGGAATGGTACCTCCAGGTGATCAAGCATGCCGACCTGGCCGAGAATAGCCCGGTCCGCGGTTGCATGGTGATCAAGCCATGGGGCTACGCCCTCTGGGAGAACATCCATCGCGACCTCGACGAGAAATTCAAGGAGACTGGCCACGTGAACGCCTACTTCCCGCTCTTCATCCCGGTCAGCTACATCCAGAAGGAAGCCGCGCACGTCGACGGCTTCGCCAAGGAGTGCGCCGTCGTCACCCACTCGCGTCTCGAGATGGGCCCTGACGGTAAGCTCATCCCCGCCGGCGAGCTCGAGGAGCCGCTCATCGTCCGCCCGACTTCCGAGACCATCATCGGCGAGACCTACTCCAAGTGGGTCCAGTCCTATCGAGATCTCCCGATCCTCATCAACCAGTGGGCCAACGTCGTCCGCTGGGAGATGCGCACGCGTCTCTTCCTCCGCACCGCCGAGTTCCTCTGGCAGGAAGGCCACACGGTCCACGCGACCGAGGCTGAAGCCGTCGAGGAGACCAACAAGATGCTCGAGGTGTACGCCGACTTTGCCGAGAACCACATGGCGATGCCGGTCATCAAGGGCCGTAAGACCGAGGGCGAACGTTTCCCTGGCGCCGTCGACACGCTGTGCATCGAATCGATGATGCAGGACCGCAAGGCTCTCCAGGCCGGTACCTCCCACTACCTCGGCCAGAATTTCTCCAAGTCCTGCAACATCCAGTTCCAGGACGAGAAGGGTACCCAGCAGTTCGCACACACGACCTCGTGGGGCGTCTCTACCCGCCTCATCGGCGGCATGATCATGACGCACTCCGACGACGACGGCTTCGTGGCGCCGCCCCGCCTCGCTCCGCAGCACGTCGTGATCTGCCCGATCTATAAGGACGATGCCACCAAGGCTGACATCCTCGCCTATTGCCAGTCGCTCCAGAAGGAACTCTCCACCCAGCGCTTCCACGACCGTAAGGTCGTCGTGACTGTCGATAACCGCGATATCCGTGGCGGCGACAAAGCTTGGGGCTGGATCAAGAAGGGCGTCCCCCTGCGCGTCGAAGTCGGCCCGCGCGATTTCGCGGCCAACGCCGTCTTCGTCGCCCGTCGCGATACCGGTGAGAAGGCCGGTATCCCGCGCGCGGAGTTCGTCGCCACCGTCGTCGAGCGCCTGCAGTCCATCCAGGACAACCTCCTCGCCCGCGCCAAGGCCCACCGCGCCGCGAACACCCGCGACATCGACACCTTCGAGGAACTGAAGGCCTACTTCACCGCCCAGACCCCCGAGCGCCCTGAGATCCACGGCGGCTTCGCGATGTGCCACTGGAACGGCTCCAAGGCCGTCGAGAAGCGCCTCAAGGATGAGCTCAAGGTCACCATCCGTTGCATCCCGCTCGACGCCAAGGACGAGCCCGGCAAGTGCGTCGTCACCGGCGAGCCCAGCCCCCGCCGCGTGGTGATGGCGAAGGCTTACTGATCGCCTGAGCTGAGGTAGGGGCGCCATTGCGTGGCGTCCGTGGGCGGACGAACGTGATTAGGTCGGACAACTTACCCGACTGCTCGTGCATGCTTCTGCGAACGGACGCGACGTCATCGCGCCCCTACCTAGGGGACAAAAGCCGCCTGGTTGGGCGGCTTGTCTTGATTCTTGTCCACGTGTCAACTTGCCCACGTGTCCCCTCGCGTCGCGTTCACCCCTTTCGGTTCGGACGGACGTAGACGGCCTGGACGACGCCGATGTTCCGGTGTTCGAAGGCGGCCTGACAGTAACGGAAGTAGAGGCGCCACTTGCGGATAAAGCGTTCGTCGAAGCCCATGCCGCGCACCTTGTCCAGGTTGGCCTCGAAGGCCTGGCACCAGGCGTCGAGCGTACGGGCGTAGTCGCGGCCGAACTCTTCGATGCGGTCCAACTGGAAGCCGCTCTCGCTGGTCATGAGGTCGCCGACGCGATTGATGGAGAGGAGGAGCGATCCGGGGAAGATGTGCTTCTGGATGAAGTCCACGCCATCGCGGAACTGCGCATACCGGCTGTCCGGGCAGGTGATGTATTGGAACGCGGCGATGCCATCCGGCTTGAGCAGACGGCCAATCGAAGCGCAAAAGGCGGGCAGGTACTTGTGGCCGAGGGCTTCCATCATCTCGATGGAGACACACTTATCGTAGAGACCCTGGTGGTCGCGGAAGTCCTCGAGCTTGACGGTGATGCGATTGGAGAGCCCCGCGGCCTCGATGCGCTCGACGGCGAGGTCGTGCTGGGCTTTAGAAATGGTGAGCGAAGTCACGCGGCAGCCGTATTTCTTGACGGCGTGCAAAGCCCAACCACCCCAGCCGGTACCGATCTCAATGACGTGGTCCGTCGGCTTGAGCTGGAGGAAGCGGCAGAGCGACTCGTTCTTGTTGGCCTGTGCCTGCTCGAGCGAATCCGTGCCTTCCCAGCGAGCCGAGGAATACATCATCGACGGATCCAGGAAGAGGCGGAAGAAATCGTTGGAGACGTCGTAGTGCTCGGAGATATTGCGACGCACGGTCTTCTTGTCGTTGGGGCGAAGCAGGTGGCCGATACGGTCGGCGATACGGAAAAGGCCGACGCCGATGGCCTTGCGGGCCGAGCCCGACATGCCTGGGGTTTGATCGATATTCTCGATGAAGAAGCCAATGAGGGCGTTGAGGTCGGGCGAATCCCATTCGCCCTCCATGTAGCCTTCGGTGAGGCCGATGTCGGCCGCGAGCATGATGCGGCGGAAGGCGTTCTCGTCCGAGATCTCGATGCGTGCGCCGGCTTGGGCCTGCGGGTCGCCGAGCGTGAGCTCCGTACCTTCGGGCAGGCGGAGGGAGAGGCGCCCCTTGGAGAGTTTTGCGAGTTCCCCGAGGACGAGGCGGCGGGCGAGGGAAGGTTTAGTCATGTCGTCCGGTAAGTTCAGGGGTGGGGTGCCGTAGATTTCGCTGGTCGGGAATGTCAGCCCCTTTTCGGCGAAAGGGAAGTTTCTTCACCAGCCAAAGCCAGGCGGCGTGCAGATGAATCAGCATGATGACCTTCAGGATCAGCAGGGGCGACTTCACGGTCAGCCAGAGTAGACGAAGGTCCGTCAGCGGCACCTGCTTGCCAGTCCAGGCGCTGGTCAGGCTCTTCTCGCCGCCTTCATAGTGGTCGACGGTCAGTGCTAATCGGCCGTCCGGCAGGCGGAGGGTGAACTCGAATTCGGTATCGAGTTTCGAGAAGGGCGAGACGTAGAAGCGCTTGGGGGTGCGCAGTTGGAGGTAGACATCGCCGTCATGGTCCCGCTGCAGGCAAGCCTTGCCCAAGAACCACGCCTTGCGCTCGCCGAAGGTATTATGGACCTCGGCGACGCCGCAGGTGAGTTCGCCATCCACGGTCGCCATCATGAACACGGCGGGGTTGTAGGATTTGCCGAACGCGCGAGGCATTGCGACGAGGGTGATCTGCGCGCGAGCCGGCAGCGGTTCCCCTTGGGCTGCCACGAAGGCCCGGAAGCGCCCGTCCAGCGTATCACCTGGCTGACCGAAATCCTGCGCCACGCCTTCCGGCTGGAAGATTTCAGCGGCGGGGAGGAAATCCCGATCGCGGAAACAGTACGGCGAAAAGCGTCGCCCGAGCATGAACCGGCCGCCGCGGACGGCGTCCAGAGATGCGGCGTCGACGGCCAGCGCAAAGGCTGCATGCGTGAAGTCATGACGCTTCGGCTGGAGCCGGGCGTGCATCACTTCCGCGTCGTACAGTCGGGACATCTATTCGGGAGGGTGAAAGGTTCGGGGTCAGGCGCAAGCGTCCCCTCGCCGAAACCTTGCTAAACCGCCCGCCCCGGGCATAACGATGTCCGTGTCCCAAGATGCCACCGGAGCCGGTCTGATCGCCCTCCTCGCCTCCGGCGGGAGCTTGCTCCTTGCGTTGAACGCAGGCCGTAAGCGTCGCCTGCTTGACGACACGCCGGTCTCAAAAGCCTTGGGGGTCTTTGTCGGCGAGGTCGAGGTGGAGGGCGTCTGCGTCCGGCGCGATCCTTTCATTAGCTACCTAGCCGAGAAGCCCTGCGTGCTCTACAGCTGGTCGGTGGACGAGCATTGGCGCCGCGCCCGGCAGGAGACCTATACGGACGATAAGGGCCGCACCCGCACGCGGACGGTGATAGATACGGGGAGCGATACGGTCGCCTCGGGCGGCGAGACGGGCGGCTTCTACATCCAGGACGATACCGGTTACGTCTGGGTCAACCCCGAGGGCGCCGATCTGGACACGCTCACGATGTTTGACCGCGACGTCGATCGCGACGATCCGCTTTACTATGACAAGGGCCCCGATGATGCCGTCGAAGGTTCGACCGGCGAACGTAGCTTCACCGAGTACGGACTCGTCATCGGTACGCCGCTTTTCGTTCGCGGACGCGCCAGCGAACGCCCCGATATCGTCGCCGCCCAGATCAAGCACGAGGATAAGGCGGACATGTTCATCATCACCCCACGCAAGGCGGAGGATATCAGTGAAGGGAAGGCCACCGCCTTCGTCCTTTGGCATATTGTCGGGGCCGCTTGCGCCGTTGGGTTCGGCGCTGTTCTTACAGCCGGGGCTCGTCCCGACGTCGCACCGGTCGGCCTGGTTATTGGCCTCGGCCTCTACCTAATTACGGCTAGCGCTGGCTGGGTCTGGATGGTCTTCAACAGTATCACTGGCCTACGCAATCGCGTCCGCCAGGCGTCTTCATTGATCGATATCCAGCTGAAGCGTCGGGCTGATCTGATTCCTCCGCTGGTCGCCTGTGTGCAAGGCTTCCGCGCCCATGAGGCGTCGGTGCAGAGGCTGGTCGCTGCGCTCCGGGCGCAGGCGGCCGGAGCCCGGCCTTCCGCCGTAGCGCCGATGCTGGTCGCGGTGGCCGAACAGTATCCGGAGCTCAAAGGGCAGCAGGTCTTCGCTGAACTCAGTCGCAACCTGGTCGAGACCGAGGATCGCATCGCGCTGGCCCGGGCCTATCACAATAATATCGCGACGTTCTATAACACCCGCCTCGAGCGCGTGCCGGACCGTTATGTGGCTGATATCGTGAAGATGAACCCGGAGCCTCTCTTCCAGGCCGAAGGTTTTGAGCGTCAGACCCAGAAGATCGCCTTCTGATCAGGCCGCCCAGGCGTCGCGGCCGAGGAGCTGCGAGCAGAGTCGGTGGGCCGACCAGAAGCCATCCTCGTGGAAGCCGTAGCGTTGCCAGGCGCCAGTGAAATGCACGCGCGCTCCGGTCCGGGCGTTGAGCGCAGGAATCTCTCCCTGAGCCGCGACGGCCTCGAGCGAGAAGAGCGGGTGCTCCGTCGGAATGGTGCGGATGACCTTCGCGGGGTCGACTTGCTCGGGGTGGTTGATCGTGACGACGAAGTCTCCCTTATCCGTGAGCCCTTGCAGTGAATTCATCCAGTAGTGCGTTGAGGTGGCGAGGCCGCCATCCTTGGCCCAGGTGCGATAGTTCCAAGAGGAGCGCGCCTTCGCCGTCCGCGGCAGGGGCGCCATGTCAGTATGCACGATGGCGACGTTCTGATTGTAGGTGAAGGCGCCGAGCAGGCGACGTTCCTCGGCGTCGGCATCGGTCAGCAGCTTCAGCGTCGTGTCCGCATGCGAGGCCATGATCACGCGATCGAAGCGTTCTTCGCCTTGGGCGGTCGTCACGATGACCTGGTCGCCATCACGCCAGACGGCGGTGACGCCTTGGCCGAAGCGGAAATCGGCCGGGTAAGCCTTAAGCACTGCCTCGACGTAAGTCCGTGAGCCGCCCTCGAGCGTCAGCCACTGGTGCTGGGTATCGAGCCCGAGGAAGCCGTGGTTATGGAAGAAGCGCATGAGCGCGGCGGCGGGGAAGCCGAGCATCTTATCCGCCGGCGTCGACCAGACCGCAGCCGACATGGGGATCAGGTAGAGATTAAGGAAGTCCTGGCCAAAGCCCTTGCGGGCGCACCAATCGCGGAGCGAGGTTGTCTCGGCCTCGGTGGACTGCCACTCGATCTTGGCGAGTTTGTTGAACTTGTTGATCTGGAGCAGTAGTTTCCAGAAACGCAGGCTGAAGAGGTTGCGCCGTTGGGCGAAGAGGTGATTCAGCGAGCTGCCACACCATTCGAGCCCCGTCGGGTCGTGTCGAACCGCGAAAGACATCGAGGTCTGCTTGGGCTTCACGCCGAGCTCCTTGAACAAGCGACACAGGTGCGGATAGGTCACCTCGTTGAACACCATGAAGCCCGTGTCCATCGGCAGGGCGCGCCCGGTGCCAGGTTCGGTGACGTCGATGGTGTGGGCGTGGCCGCCGGGCCGGGTGTCGTGGTCGAAGACGGTGACGTCGTGATGGGCGTGCAGGAAGCGGAGGCAGCCGAGGCCGCTCACTCCGGAGCCGACAATGGCAATCCGTTCACGCACGCGAAGAGGTGGCCTCCGCCTTGGTGCGTTCCGCCTCCTCGTAGATCGAAGCCGGCACACCCTTGAGGCCCCAAATTAATCCCATCCAGGACATCACCTTGAGGCCGTAATACGTCGGATCAAACTCCCACCAATAGAAGCCCTGCTTCGTTGTGGCCTGATAGCGGTGGTGGTTATTATGCCAGCCTTCACCGAGGGTGATGAGCGTAAGGATCAGCGAATTGCGGGATTCGTCGCCGGTGGTCTTGAAGCGCTTGCTGCCGAAGACGTGGGCCAGGGAATTGATGCAGCCCGTACCATGGAAGAGCACGACGGTCGAGATGATGCCCCAGACGAGGAGTTGCGGGCCATTCGTATCGTAGCCAGTGGCGCCGAGCCAGGCACCGACACCGTAGATGACGCCACCGGCCAGCAGCGGCACCAGAATGTCGAAGCGGTTAAGGAAGACGAGCTCGGGGTATTTCGCCAGATCGGAAATCTTCGAGTAGTCCGTCGGAAAATTGCGCTTCGCGGTGATCCAACCCACGTGCGACCACCAGAAACCGTCGACCACCGGAGAGTGCTTATCGTCTTCTTCGTCGGAATGCTTGTGGTGGTGGCGATGCGTGCAGGCCCACCAGAGTGCGCCGCGCTGGACGGCGAGGGCGGCCCAGACGGCCATCACGAACTGGAAAGCGCGCGAGGTGGAGTAGGACTTGTGCGAGAAGTAACGGTGCAGGAAGCCGGTGATCGCGAACATCCGGAAGAAGTACAGGCCGACGGCGGTCCAGACGGCGATTGGGCTGGCGCCGACCCAGATGACGGCGAAACAGACTAGGTGGAGGATAATGAAGGGAATGGAGCGCGCCCAATCGACCTTCTTGGGGGTGCTTTGCAGGGCTTCGACGCCTTCCGGAATGTGGTCCGCATCAAACCAGCGGATCAGGGCACGGAAGAATCCGTCCTCGGGGCGCTGGGCAGGGGGGGTGGACATCTGGTTCGCAGTTAGATGGGGTGGGGGCGTTTCGCAACTGCTTTGACGATTTTGGACCCCGCCCTCAATGGCCCGGGGTGGCACGGAAACCGCCCGTCACGTCGCTCCTTTAATAACTGGAATATGCCGCCGCCCATTCTAGCCAAGGCTGGAGGGCCTGTTTCGCCGAACACAGCGCGTGGCTCTGGTTAATCGCGCGCCAGTGGACCTAGAGCTAGGCCCATGCGGACGACGTCCTCTGGGAGGCATTTGTTCGCTTTTGGAAACATCACCGTCACTTGCCAGGCAACTCGAACGTCCTCGTGGGTGGATTATTTCGGCGCGCCTTCGGGCGGCGGACCCTTCTTGCCCTTCTTGCCGCCCTTCGCACCCGGCCCGCCTTGGCCGCCGAGATTGGAGTGCGGGTCCATCTTCTGCTTGCTAAAGGAGGGATCGGGCGTGCCCTTGAACTTGCGCGGGATGAACGGATATTCCTCGGTCATCACGTAGTAGTAGGTGCCTTTCGGAAATTCCGGAGTCACGCCGCTGCGTCCGCCAAACTCGTCGAGGTCGCCGGAGCCTGCGACGTATTCGAAGTCGAGGCCGAATGAGCCATCAGGCTTACCTGTCGGGGTTTCCTTGCCGTCGCCACCGCGGTCAGCGGTCTTGAGGCGGTAGCTGCTCTTCATCTGCTTCAGCTCGCTCTTGGGGTCCTCGGATTTGGCGTATGCGTAGATCGCGTAGACTGGGAAGCCGTCCGCCGCCCAGCCGACATGAGTCATCTTCTTCTCGCCGCCCGAGAGGCGCTCGATGAGCAGGGTGGGGAGACCGTGGTAATGGTAGGCGCCATTGGGTTGGACGTGGCCGTGATTCTGGTCGAGGCCGAGTCCGACCTTGATCTTGGGCGTGGTGCCCATCTCGGTGTTGCTCATCAGCGCCTCGTAGTGCCACGGGTTGCTGCGATCGCCGTCGTTATAGACTTCGGCGGTGCCCGGGTCGAAGATGACGCCGTTCAGCGCGATACCCCAGGCCGACATCATCCGGCCGGTCGCGCCACCGGCGAGCGGCTGAGGATTGGCCGGGATTTCGAGGCGATACTTCTGCTCCGAGATGGCGTTGGGGTTGCCGCGGTTAGGGAAGGTCGCGACCTTGTGGTCCGGGATGCCGTTGGACTCGATGACGCGCTTGTCGCCCTTCACGGTAATCGTGACCCTGTTCTGGCCGGGCGGCTTGGCGTCGGCTTCTTTGAGGGGAGGGCCCTTGGGGGCGTCGGCGGCCACCAGCGCGGCGGTGGTCAAGAGGAGGCAGAGGGTCGGGTTCATGGGGGGTGTGGGGATAGAGGATACCAGATTTTGGCTTAAGTGAAGGTTAAGGCCGACCGAAGGTTGGCTTTTCCCGCGGAAGTGGTTCTCTTCGGCCCATGGCCTCCACCACCGAAATCCTCTCCCGTTCCGTCGCCGGCTTAAACGCCCTCGCCACGGTCTTCCTGCTGATAGGCTACTCACGCATCAAGGCCGGGGATAAGATCGGCCATGGCAAGGCGATGGGCGTGGCCGTCCTGACTTCCGCTGTCTTCCTGGCCCTTTACCTCGCTTCAAAGGTCCATCTCTGGGTGGCCTTAGGCCGCACCAATATCACTTATGCGCCCGACCCGACCTCGGCCTGGGCCGGTCTCAAATCCCTCTATCTGCTCATTCTGATTCCGCACGTCATCCTCGCGATCGTCGTCACCCCCTTCATCGTCCGCGCCGTCTGGCTGGCCAAGCAGGGCCGCTTCGAGGACCACAAGCGCCTCACGCGCTGGGTCTTCCCGGTCTGGCTCTACGTCTCGATCACGGGCGTCATCGTCTGGGCCTTCATGGAATTCAGCGGCTCCCTCGCTCTGGCGGCTCAGCAGGCGACGAAGTAGGCCGGCGATTTTCCCCTCGCTCCGTATGGGATTTCCGCTTTCACTCCCGCGGTCGTCATGGAAAGCGAGACCAAGTCCCAAAACCCTCAGACGGAGAAGCTATTTCTCTGGGCCTCATTCATCTTGTTTTGCACGGTTCTCGCTTTCACTTGGTCGACCTACGGCGATGAGACCGAGCGCCTCGCCGGCATGCGCGCCAGCGAGGTGCAGAAGGAGCAGGCTTACGCCGCCCTCGAACGCACGCGCGCTCAGACCGAACGCTACGTCGAACGCTTCGGCCGTGACCCGGAATTCGTCCGTGACCAAGCCCGCGAAAAAATGGGCGTCGCCGAGCCTGGTGAGATCGTGATTCGCCTCGATGGCGCTCGCAATATGGCCACGCCGCCGAAGCCCGCGCCGGTTCCTGCGACTCCCGCTCAGGCTCGCCGCTGAGCATCCTTGCTTGCCTGCCCGCCTTCCCGCGGGCATTCCTTGGTCATGTCCGCACGGAAGAAAGCCCAGGCCACCTGGGGCGGCCGGTTTAGCGCCGGCCCAGCCGAATTGATGCTGCGTTTCGGCGAGTCAGTCTCGTTCGACCATCGTCTCTGGGCCCAGGATATCCGCGGCTCGAAGGCTCATGCCACGATGCTCGCCCAGGCGGGTATCCTGACCAAGAAGGAGCGTGACGCCATCCTGCGTGGCCTCGACGCCATCGCCAAGGAGATCGCGGCCGGCAAATTTAAGTGGAGTCGCGACCTCGAAGACGTGCACATGAACATCGAGAGCGCGCTCACGCAGCGCGTTCCGGCCGCCGCCAAGCTGCACACGGCCCGCTCGCGTAACGACCAGGTCGCCACCGACGTGCGCCTCTGGATCAAGGACCAGTGCGACGCCGCCGATGAAGCCCTCGTCTCCCTGCTCAAGACTTTGGTAAAGCTCGCTGCGGCTAACGCCGACGTGATCCTGCCGGGCTATACGCATCTGCAGCGCGCCCAGCCGGTCTCCGCCGCCCATCACCTGCTCGCCTACGCCGAGATGTTCGGCCGTGACCGCACGCGCCTCGCCGCCGCCAAGGCCTCCGCCAACTGGTGCCCGCTGGGCTCCGGCGCCATCGCCGGCACGACCCTTCCGATCCGCCGCGAAGTCACGGCGAAGCTCCTGGGCTTTGTCGATGCCAAGGGCCGCCCGCAGGTCACTCGTAATTCGATGGACGCCGTCGCCGACCGCGATCCGGCCACGGAGTTCTGCTTCGCCGCCGCCCTGTGCGGTGTCCACCTCTCCCGCCTCGCCGAGGACATGGTCCTCTGGTCCTCGGCGGAGTTCGGTTTCGCGCGGATGCCCGACGAATTCTCGACGGGTTCTTCGTTGATGCCGCAGAAGCGTAATCCGGATTCGATGGAGCTCCTCCGGGGTAAGGCCGCGCGTTTCCAGGCTTCGCTCACGCACCTGCTCACGCTCACGAAAGGCCTGCCGCTCACGTACAACCGCGACCTGCAGGACGATAAGCCGCCGCTCTTCGACGCCGCTGACCAGCTCATCTTGTCTGTCGCCGTGGCCGACGCCACGCTCGCGGGCACGAAGTTCCACAAGGCCCGCTGCCTCGCCGCCGCTTCCGATCCCGCGCTCCTCGCCACCGATCTCGCCGATTGGCTCGTCCGCAAGGGTATGCCTTTCCGTCACGCCCACCATGCGGTCGGTCGTCTCGTCGCGCTTGCCGAGAAGTCCGGCGTGCCGCTCGACAAACTTTCCGACGCCGCTGCGTTGACCGCCGACCAAGCCTTCACGAAGGGCTGGCGCGAAGTCTTCAGTCTGCAGCGTGGCTTCGCTGCGCGTGAGAATACGGGCATGCCCGGCCCTAAGGCCGTCGCCCGCGAGATCGCGCGCTGGAAGCAGTCCCTCCGCTAAGCGCGGATGAACGTCGGCCTGCTCATCGCCTCCTGCCTGACTGCGAGTATCTCGCCTGGGCCGGCGGCGCTGTCGACGATTGAGACGTCGCTCCGCTACGGCCAGCGCCGCACCTTCTGGCATACCCTTGGACTCGCGGTCGGTGAGACGCCCCATCTCTTTCTTTCGCTTTTCGGGACGCTCTGGCTCGCGCAGCATGTGCCTTATGCGATGACGGCCATCGCTGTCTCCGGGCTGGGTTACTTCCTGTATCTCGCGTTCACCCATCTCGCGCGCCCGCGCTCGAGCCTGCCGGAATCTGCCGGTCTGGAGGGTGGTGCCCTCGGGCTATTCCTCCGCGGTGCGTGGGTCAACTTCTCGAACCCGAAGACAATCCCGTTCTTCCTCATCATCATCCAGGCGGCGAACGTGCCCACCGATGCTTTCGCTTGGTCGACGACGGGCGTCTTCCTGCTCTGCACCTTGGGCTCCGAAATCTCCGTGATGAGCTTCTACGCCTTCATTGGTGACCGCTTACGCGTTCGACTGAAGGACGCGGCGACGATTCGCCTCGTCGATCGCGTGCTCGGCGTGCTGTGGCTGGCGTTGGGGGTGCTAATGGCCTGGCGAGTCTGGCAATTGCTCGAAGGTCAGCATTAACCGATATCTCGGGTGCTTGTAAGCGCGGGGCCGCTGATTTAAAAAAGGGGATGACCCTCCCCAGTCTTGCCCGCATGGTCGCCATCGCGTCCGTCTTCGTTTCCACGCTCTTCGCCGAAGAAGCCCCAAAGAAGGTCGGTATCATCGGCCTCGACACCGGACACGTGGTGGCGTTCACGACGGTCTTTAACAAGGGTCCGAAGAATCCTGCTGATGCCGCAAAGTATTCTGGCTTCCGCGTGACGCATGCGTTCGCCCAAGGCAGCAAGGATATCCCGGGGAGCACTTCGCGCGTCCCGGAATATACCGCGAGCCTCAAGGGTATGGGCGTCGAGATCGTCGATTCGATTGAGAAGCTGTGCGCGCAGGTCGACTTCGTGATGCTCGAGTCCAATGACGGCCGCGTGCACCTTGAGCAGATTCTGCCGGTGCTCAAGGCTGGTAAGACGGTCTACATCGATAAGCCGATTGCTGGCTCGCTCGCCGACGTCATCCGTATTCAGGAAGCGGCCAAGAAGGCCGGCGTCGTCTATTTCTGCTCCTCGTCTCTCCGCTTCGCCGCGAGCACCCAGGCGGTCGCCCAAGGTTCCGTCGGTAAGGTCAAGACGGCTTACACGACCAGCCCGGCCAGCCTCGAGCCGCATCACCCTGATCTCTACTGGTATGGCGTCCACGGCTGCGAAAGCCTCTACACCGTCATGGGCACGGGCTGCATCTCCGTGAAGCGCGACAAGTCCGCCGCGGGTTTAATCCAAGTCACTGGCAACTGGGGCGACGGACGCGTGGGCATCTATCGCGAAGCTGATCGTAAGGCCAAGGGTGGACCCTACGGCGGCAAGGCCATCGGCGAAAAAGGCGAGGCCGACATCGGCAAGTTCGACGGCTATGAAGTCCTACTTGAAGCTGTGGTGAAGATGTTCCGCACGGGCCAGGCTCAGGTCTCCGCCGAGGAGACCCTCGAACTTTATACCTTCATGGAAGCTGCCGATGAAAGCAAACGCCAGAACGGCGCTGAAGTGAAGCTCGCCGACGTCCTCGCTAAAGCCCGCGCCGAAGTGGCGAAGGGAAGATAGAGGACTGCGTCGAGTGCAGTATCGATGACTGAATCGAGGGCTGAATCGATGCGAGGCCTAGGGTAGGGTCGGGGCCGCGTCTCGACATAGCTGTATCGAGGGTAGGGGCAGCACCGCGTGCTGCCCTAGTCTGTCTCGGGTTGGGCGGTGATTGCCATCACCGCCGTTTGCATCGGGTAGGGGCGCCACTGCGTGGCGTCCGTGGGCGAGGCTAGGTCGCAGGGTCGGATGACTTGCCCGGCTCATTGACGCTATCGCTGCGAACGGACGCGACGCAGTCGCGCCCCTACCTTAGCCTGTCTCGGGTAGGGCTGGCCATCCTTGGCCGGCCGCGGCCGAGCAGGGATGCTCGGCCCTACCTTTTAAGGACGCCTCACTCCGCGAAGCCGTGATCTTTCAACATCCGCGCCACGGCCTGAGGCAGGGCGGGGCGAATCGCGGTCGGTACGACCTTCTGCGCGTCGACGGTGCAATGCAGGTAGCCGAGTTTGCGTTCGGCGTCGGCGTCGCGTCCGGCGGCTTCGAGCCAGCGCTGCAGCACGGCCGCCGCGCGCGCCCACTCAGGCCAGTCGCTGTCGACGCCGTCGGCGGCTTCGACCAATGTGCATAAAGCGCATTCGCCAAGGAAGCGTTCGACCGCGGCGGCATCTTCCGCTCCTACGATCGCAACGAGCTTCTCCCGTTCACGCGCTTCCATGGTCAGGTCTTGTAGCCGAGCACCGGGCGCAGCCACTTCTCGGCTTGCTCGATGGTCCAGCCCTTGCGCTTGGCGTAATCCTCGACCTGGTCGCGGCCGATATTATCGACGTCGAAGTAGATCGACTGCGGATTACCAAAATAGAGGCCCGATACCGAGGCGGCCGGATTCATTGCGTACGATTCGGTCAGGGTGCAGCCGAGGCGATCCGCGTCCAGCAGGCGCCAGAGCTCGGCCTTCTCGGTGTGCTCAGGGCAGGCGGGGTAGCCAGCAGCGGGACGACGCCCAGCGTATTTCTCATCGACGAGTTCTTCGACGGTGAGGGCTTCGTTTGGCGCATAACCCCAGAGCTCCTTGCGGACCTCGAGGTGCAGCCATTCGGCGCAGCCTTCCGCGAGGCGGTCGGCGAGGGCCTGGATGAGAATCTGGCGGAAGGGGTCCCTCGCCTTGAAGGAAGCGGCGTAGTCTTCAATCTCCTGACCGGCGGTCACGGCGAAGGCGCCAAGGTGGTCTCCCTTCTCGGTCGAGACGAGGTCCGCGAGCGACCGGCACGTGGTGACCTTCGGTCGCGGCCGCTGGTCACGGAGGAAGTGGAAGCGGCCGATCTGCTTGGCCTGAGTTTCGTCGCCGTAAATCTCGACGTCATCGCCGACGCGTCGGGCGGCCCAGAGGCCGGCGGCGCCACGGAGATGGAAGCGGTTGCCGCGGATCAAGTCGTCCAGCTCGACACGGGCGTCGTCGAAGAGCTTGCGCGCTTCGCTGCCATACTTGGCCGACTTGAAGATCTGCGGGAACGAGCCCCGCAGCGACCAGGTGATGAAGAAGGGCGTCCAGTCGATGATCTCGGCCACCGCGGCGGGGTCGATGCGTTCGAAGAGCGTCACGCCAGGCTTGCGGGGGGCGGGCTGAACCGCGGCGGTGGTGACGAGCGGGCGCTGGCGCGCTTCGGCGAGAGGAATCACCACGGCGGGCTGCTGCTTCTCGTAGGCTTCGCGCATCT
>JBIILC010000018.1:0-27581 GCA_044232865.1 Opitutales bacterium
TGGAGACCGATGCCCCGTATCTCGCCCCGCAGTCCGTCCGTGGTAAGGAAAATACGCCCGCCTATCTCCCGGAGATCTGCGCTAAGGCCGCGGAGTTGCTGGGACTGCCGGCGGATGAGGTCGCCGAGGTGGCCACGCGCAATGCCCGCGAGTTCTTCGGGTTCGCCGCAGGCTGACACCACATTGTCACGGGTTCGCCCCTGTCCGTTCGCACATCCGTGGCATCATTGCCACAGATGTCACCGCAACGCGCTCCCAGCAATACCGACCAACTTAAGGCCAATCTCGGCCCGCTGGCCTGGGCTGAGCCCGTTTTGGACCGCTTCTTCAAGGTTCGGGCCTTCGACACTTTCCTTGAACGTATCCATGTAGCGGGACGCCCAGACTTCTTTACTTCCGCGATGGAGCAGGCCGGGCTTTGTAATACCTGGAGCGACCAGTGCCTCGCGCGCATTCCGCGTTCTGGGCCTCTCATCGTGGTCGCGAACCATCCGCATGGACTGGCCGACGGCTTGGTGGCGATGGATTTCCTGCTGCGCGCCCGTCCGGATGCGCTGGTCGTCGGTAATCGTTGGCTCAGCCAGATTCCGGGTATCCGTCCTTGGCTGATCGAGGTCAATCCCTTCAGTCCGGATGCGGCCGATCCAGGCAATATTGCGGGCACGCGTCGCATCCTCGCGCATCTGCGTGCGGGTGGCTGCATTATGACGTTCCCCTCCGGCGAGGTTTCCAGTCTCCGCCTGAAGTCTCGTCGCGTCGACGATCCGGTTTGGTCGCCGCAGGTCGTGCGCATGGCCCGCAAGGTCGGCGCTGCGATTCTTCCCATGCGGATTGAGGGCCGGAACTCCGGGCTCTTTCAGTCTCTCGGCCTTATTCATCCGAAGCTTCGGACGATGCTCCTGCTGCGCGAGTTCAGTAGTCACCACGGCAAGGTCATCCATCTCCGCACGGCTAATCCCGTGACGCCGGCCCAGCTGGCGGATCATCCGGAGGACGAAGAAGCCACAAGCTTCCTCCGTCTGCGTTGCGAACTGCTCTCCAGTCGAACCGATCGCGAGAAGGCCGCGGCCGCTAAGCCGGCGGCCCCGCAGGCCCCGATTATCGCCCCGGTCAATCCGCTGTTGCTGCGGGCCGAGTTGCAAAGCCTGCCGCCAGAAGACCTGCTGCTCACCAGTGGCGACTTCAAGGTCTACCGCTTCTTGGGCAAGGATCTGCCGCACACCCTGCGCGAGATCGGTCGCTTGCGTGAGACGACCTTCCGTTCGGTCTCGGAGGGTACTGGGCTGGATTGCGACCTCGACGCTTTCGACGCATGGTATGACCAGGTGGTGCTTTGGGACGACAAGGCTTCGGCGATTGTCGGAGGCTATCGCCTCGGACCGACCGACCGTATTCTGCCGCTGCAGGGCAAGCATGGCCTCTACACCTCGACGCTCTTTGAATTCAAGGGAGACTTCTTCCGTCGCATGGATCCCGCGCTCGAGATGGGGCGTTCGTTCATCCGGCAGGAATATCAACGTAAGCCCACCAGCTTGCCGCTGCTCTGGCGCGGTATCGGTCGCTATGTCCTCCGGTTCCCGAAGTATCACCTCTTGTTCGGACCCGTGAGCATTAATCCCGAGTATGGCCAGGCCTCGAAGGAACTTATCCTTTCTTACCTGAAGAACAATCGTTCGGCCGACGACCTGCTGCCGCTGGTGCGGGCGAAGAATCCGCCCCGTTCGATGAGCCTGCACGATGCGGACCTCGATGTCCTCCAGCGTTGCGCCTTCGATCTCGAGCACGTCTCGAGCCTCGTGAGCGACCTCGAACCCGACGCCAAGTCCGTGCCGGTGCTCCTGAAGCATTACCTCAAACTCAACGGCCGTCTTATCGCGTTCAACGTCGACGAAGGTTTCGGCGGCTGTCTGGACGGTCTCATCGTCGTGGATCTGACCCAGACGGACCATAAGTTGCTGGCCGCCTACATGGGTGACGAAGGCGCACGACAGTTTCTGGAGTATCACGATTTCGACGGCACCAAGGCCCGGGCATGAAAAAGGGCGGGCCATGTGGCCCGCCCTTTTTGGTCGATGGTGTGAGGCTTAGGCCTTGGCCAGCGCCTGCTCGAGGTCAGCGATGATGTCCTCGATGTCTTCGATGCCCACGGAGAGCCGGACGTAGTCGTCCGTCACACCGGCGCTGTCGCGCTCCGCCGCGCTGAGCTGCGAGTGCGTCGTGGAGGCTGGGTGGATCGCCAGCGAGCGGGCGTCGCCGATGTTGGCGACGTGACTGTGGAGGACGAGGGAGTCGATGAACTTGCGGCCGCCTTCGAGGCCGGACTTCAGACCGAAGCCTACCAGCGCGCCGTAGCCGTTGGTGAGGTATTTGTTGGCGAGGTCGTGGTACTTCGAGGACTTCAGGCCGGGGTAGTTGGTCCACTTTACCTTCGGGTGCGCTTCGAGGTACTGGGCGACCTTCATTGCGTTGGCGCAGTGGCGCTCCATGCGGAGGTGAAGGGTCTCAAGTCCCTGGATGAGCAGGAAGGCGTTGAAGGGCGAGAGGCAGCTGCCGACGTCGCGGAGGAACTGCAGGCGCATCTTCATGATGAACGCGATGTTGGCACCGCCGGCGGGTGCGAAGGCCTTGAAGGCTTCCCAATGCGGTAGGCCATGGTACGACATGTCGGGTTCAGTGAAGCCGGGGAACTTGCCATTGCCCCAGTCGAAGTTACCGCCGTCGACGACAATGCCGCCAATCGATGTGCCGTGGCCGCCGATGTGCTTGGTGGCCGAATGGACGACGATATTCGCGCCGTGCTCGAACGGACGGTTCAGGTAGGGCGAGAGGGCGGTGTTATCGATGATGAGCGGGACACCGACTTCCTTGGCGATCTTGCCGACTTCGGCGAAGGGGAAGATATTGAGGCGGGGATTGCCGAGGCCTTCGCCATAGAAGGCCTTGGTGTTCGACTTTACGGCCTTGCGGAAGTTCTCGGGCTCATCGGCATCGACGAATGACACCTGAATGCCGAGCTTCGGCAGGGTGTAGTGGAAGAGATTGTAGGTGCCGCCGTAGAGCTGCGAGGTCGAGACGATGTGGTCGCCGGCTCCGGCAATGTTCAGGATGGCCGCGGTGATGGCAGCCTGTCCGGAGGAATGGGCGAGCGCACCGGAACCGCCTTCGAGGGCCGCGAGGCGCTGCTCGAGGACGTCCGTCGTCGGGTTCATGATGCGGGTATAGATATTACCGAGCTCCTTCAGGCCGAAGAGATTCGCGGCGTGTTCCGTGTCGCGGAACTGGTAGCTGGTTGTCTGGTAGATCGGGACCGCGCGCGAACCGGTGGTCGGGTCGGCCTTTTGACCGGCGTGCAGGGATTTGGTGCCTAGTTTCATGGGGGTGATGTTGAGGGGAGGGCTTTCGTTATCTCATTTCGAGCTTATTGAAACAAGCCGTAATCCCTTTTATGACCTTGTCCGCTCCTCCCCCTTGGGGAGAAGATGCTACATGCGCTTAGGTTTGCTCCTCCTTTTGCTCACCTTGGCCCTATCCGCCGGTGAATGGCGGGAGGTCTGGCGCGACGATTTCAACGGCAAGGAACTCGATTGGACGAAATGGTCGGTCGAGGAGAACGGTCACGGCGGCGGTAATAACGAACTGCAGTATTACTTGGATCGACCTCAGAATCTTCGTGTCGAGGACGGCCACCTGATCATCGAGGCCCGGAAAGAAAAACTGAACGTGGCCGGGGTGCAGAAGGATTATTCTTCCGCGCGTATCCGGACCAAGCGACGCGCGGACTGGCTGTATGGACGTTTCGAGATATCGGCGCAATTGCCAGCCGGGAAGGGCATCTGGCCGGCCTTCTGGATGCTTCCTTCCGAGGAGAAGTACGGGGGCTGGGCGGCCAGCGGCGAGATCGACATCATGGAATTCAAAGGCCATGAGCCCAATCAGGTCCACGGAACCCTCCATTACGGAGCGCCGTGGCCGAAGAATATTTATAAGGGTCAGCCTTACCGGTTGCCCAAGGGCGACTTCACCTCGGGCTTCCATGTCTTCGCCGTGGAATGGGAACGAGAATCATTTCGCTGGTTCGTCGATGGGGTTCAGGTGCAGGAGCAGAAGGAGTGGAGCTCTTCCGGTGGACCGTATCCGGCGCCGTTCAATCAGAAGTATTTCCTGTTGCTGAACCTCGCGGTCGGCGGCGGCTTCGGCGGCCCGGTCGGGGCGGAGACTCGCTTTCCCGCCCAGTTCAAGGTGGATTACGTCAGGGTCCTGCAGCGCTGACTGGCGTAGTTCCGACTCGCCCAGCGGGGCCAAGGTTCGCTAACTGACCTCTATGCCCGTGTTCCTGCATGACACCATGTCCCGCGAGAAGCGGCCGTTGCTCCCGAAGCCCGGCCGTGATGTCTACGGAATGTATTGCTGCGGTCCCACGGTCTATGGTCCGGCTCATATCGGTAACTTCCGGACGTTCACCGTGCAGGACGTCCTGCGCCGCACCCTCGAGGTCGCGGGCCTCAAGGTGAAGCACGTCCGCAATATCACCGACGTCGACGATAAGACGATCCGCGGCGCCCAAGCAGTCGGCCAGACCCTGAACGCTTTCACCAAGACCTGGACCGATAAGTTCCACGCCGACTGTAAGGCCCTGGGTCTCCTGACCCCGCATGTCGAGCCGAGCGCCGTCGAGCATATCCCGCAGCAGGTCGCGATGATCAAGGCCCTCGTCGACCGCGGCCACGCTTACGTCGCCAAGGATGGCTCGGTCTACTTCAAGGTCTGCTCCTGCCCGGATTACGGTAAGCTGAACCATATCGACTTCTCCAAGCTCGAGACCCAGTCCGAGAACTCTGCCGGCGAGGCCAACGACGCCGATGAATATGAACGCGAGTCGGCCTCCGACTTCGCGCTCTGGAAGTCCCGCAAGCCGGAGGATGGGGCGAATTTCTGGCCATCGCCCTGGGGCGAGGGCCGCCCCGGCTGGCACATTGAGTGCTCGGCGATGTCGCTGGCCCACCTTGGTGCCACGTTCGACCTGCATGGTGGCGGCATCGACCTTTGTTTCCCGCACCACGAGAACGAGATTGCCCAGTCCGAGTGCGCCACGGGCGTGAAGGGCTTCGCCGCCCATTGGTTCCATAGCGCCCACCTGATGGTCGAGGGCGAGAAGATGTCCAAGAGTAAAGGCAACCTCTACACGCTCGACGAACTCGTCGCCAAGGGCTTCACGCCGATGGAAGTCCGCGCCACGCTGATCTCTGGCCATTATCGCAGTTCGCTTAATTTCACCATGAAGGGCGTCGAGGATTCTCGTTCGGCCCTCGCTAAGCTTGAGCGCGGCACCGATCGCCTGCTCGCCGCCGCCGGCTTTAGTCGGGCCGAATTCGCCGCACCGTCCGCCCAGGAAATCCAGACCTCTTGGGGTCGTTTCGCCAAGGCCTGGGATGTCCTGCAGGACGACCTCAATATTCCAGGCTGCCTCGGGCAGGTCTTCACCGTGCTCGCCGAGAAGGATGAGCCGTCGGCTGAACAAGCCCGTCAGGATATCTCCGGGCTCGCCAAGATCCTCTTCGCTCTTGGGCTTGAACTCTTTGCGGCCAAGGCCGAAGTCGCGATTCCGGCCGACGTCGCCGAACTAGGCGCCCGTCGCTGGGCCGCCAAGCAGTCCAAGGACTTCGCCGCGGCCGACCAGCTTCGGAAAGACCTGACCGCGCTCGGTTGGGCGATGCTGGATCGTAAGGACGGCTACGAACTAAAGAAGTCGTAAGGCGGGGCAGGGCGTTTGCTCCGTCCTTGCCCTCCGCCTCGGGAACCCCTAGCGAGTGGGGTATTCCGCCATGTCCTCCCGCCCGCAGATGACTCCCCTCGAGGAGATTCGCCACTCCGCCGCCCACATGTTGGGCGCCGCCGTGCTCCGCCTGTTCCCTCAGGCCCAGCTGGATATCGGGCCGCCCACCGATAACGGCTTCTACTACGACTTTGACCTCGAACATACCTTCACGGCCGAGGACCTCGTGAAGATTGAGGAAGAGATGCGCCGTATCTCCAAGGAGAACCAGAAGTTCGAGCGCTTCGAGTGCACCCGCGAGGAAGCCGAGAAGCTGATCCTCGAGCGCGGACAGAACGCCTACAAGATCGGCCGCCTTGGCGACATCCCCACCGGCGAGACCATTTCCTTTTATAAGAACGGCGAGTTCGTCGACCTCTGCGCCGGTACCCACGTCCGTTACTCCTCGCAGGTGAAGGCGTTCAAGCTTCTGCACATCGCCGGTGCCTACCACCGTGGCGACGAGAAGAACAAGCAGCTCCAGCGTATCTACGGCACCGCCTACGCGACCAAGGACGAACTCGAGCAGGCCATCGTCCGCGCCGAGGAAGCCAAGAAGCGCGATCACCGCAAGCTGGGCAAGGAACTGAAGCTTTTCCATATCGACGAAAAGGTGGGGCAGGGCCTCATCCTCTGGACGCCTAACGGCGCCGTCGTCCGCCAGGAGCTTCAGAACTTCATCTCCGAGCGTCTCTTCCAGACTGGCTACAAGCAGGTCTTCACGCCGCACATCGGCAACCTCGATCTCTATCGCACCTCGGGCCACTTCCCTTATTACAAGGATGCCCAGTTCCCTCCGCTCGTCGAACGCGAGGCCATGGAGATGCTCGCCAAGGAAGGCTGCGGTTGCGGCGAACTGACGAACCGCTTGGCCGACGGCACGGTGCAGGGCTTCCTGCTGAAGCCGATGAACTGCCCGCACCATATCCGCATCTACGCTTCCCAGCCGCATTCCTACCGCGACCTCCCGGTGCGCCTCGCCGAATTCGGCACGGTCTACCGCTGGGAGCAGTCCGGCGAGCTGAGCGGCATGACCCGCGTCCGCGGCTTTACTCAAGACGACGCTCACCTTTTCTGCACCGAAGACCAAGTTCTGCCGGAAGTCCTTGGATGCCTCGAGCTCGTGAAGATCGTCCTGAAGACGCTCGGCCTGAACGACTATCGCGTCCGCGTTGGCCTGCGTAATCCCGACTCCGCCAAATACACCGGCACTGCTGAGAACTGGGACAAGGCCGAAGCCGCTTGCCGGACCGCCGCCGCTACCCTCGGCGTGGCCTTCTCCGAAGAGCCTGGTGAAGCCGCCTTCTACGGCCCCAAGATCGACTTCGTCGTCAAAGACGTCATCGGTCGCGAGTGGCAGCTCGGCACCGTGCAGGTCGACTTCAACCTGCCGGAACGTTTTGAGCTCACCTACAACGGTGCTGACAACAAGCCGCACCGCCCGGTGATGATTCACCGCGCGCCGTTCGGTTCGATGGAGCGCTTCGTGGGTATTCTCATTGAGCACTTCGCGGGCGACTTCCCGACTTGGCTCTCGCCTGAGCAGGTCCGCCTCATTCCGCTCAACGACGACCTCAACGCCGATTGCGAAGCGATGGCCGAGATTCTTAAGGTCGCCAAAATCCGCTGCAGCGTCGACGGTTCTTCCGATAAGCTGGGCGCCAAGATCCGCCGCGCCGAGATGTCCAAGGTCCCGCACATGCTGGTCGTGGGAGCCAAGGAAAAGGAAGCCGGCCTCGTCAATGTGCGTTCCCGCTCGGACAAGTCCTTCGAAGGCAATCGCACCTTGGCTGAGTTTGTGGCCTTGGTGTCAGCTGAGATCGCCGAACGCCGCCTCAAGGTGCACGTCCCGACGGCTCCGGCTGCTCCTGCCGCCCCGGCTGCCCCTCAGGCTTGACCGTCACGTGGTTTTAACGGACGCACTGGGGAACTAAGGTTGCCCGGGTGGGTCTTTTGAGCCTATACCCCGATTATGAACCAACCCCGTTCTTCTTCTCGTCGCGAATTCCTCAAGTTTGCCGGTCTCGGTAGCCTCGTCTTCGGCGCTGGCTCGGCCCGCGCCCTTGGCGCCGACGGCCGCGAAGCTTCCGCCAACTCCGCCAAGCGGCAGGCCAAGAACGTGATTTTCATGGTCTCCGACGGCATGTGCTTCTCTGTCCTGTCCGCCGCCCAGACCTACCTGACCCGCACCGAGAAGCGTTCCTCAAATTGGATGAAGATGTACGGCGAGCTTCCGGTCGTTCGTTCGCTCTGCGAGACCGACTCCGCCAGCGGGATTGTGACCGACTCCGCCGCCGCCGGTAGCTGCTGGGGGATCGGTGAACGCATCGACAACGGCGTAATCAACATCACCCAGGATGGCCGTAAGCCCGTGACCCTCATCCAGAAGATGAACGCCGCCCGTAAGCGCTGCGGTCTCGTCACCACGACGACCGCCACGCACGCCACCCCAGCAGGCTTCGTCGCCACCGTGGCCAGCCGCTCCGACCAAAAGACCATCGCCGCCCAATATCTTGAGCGCAGCGTCGACGTCATCTTGGGCGGGGGCACGCAGTATTTCAGCGAGGACCTGCTGGCCGCCTACCGCAAGGCTGGCTATGGCGTCGCCTTGAACCGCGACCAACTCCTGGCCGACGCTGGTAAGGCTCCGTTGCTGGGTCTCTTCAGTAAGAGCCACGTGCCCTTCGAGATCGATCGCTTGAATTCCCCCACGCTCAAGGCCTCTACGCCCACGCTCTCGGAGATGACCAAGGTCGCGCTCCAGCGCCTTAGCTCCGCTCCGGAGGGTTTCTTCTTGATGGTTGAAGGTGGACGCGTTGACCACGCCGGGCACGGCAACGACGGTGCGGCCGCGATTCACGAGCAAATCGCTTTCGATGAGACCATCGCGACCGTCCTCGCCTTCATTGATAAAAATCCCGACACCTTGCTCATCGTTACCACGGACCACGGCACGGGGGGCTTTAACGTCAATGGTCTCGGCAACGAGGACTTCATCTCGCTGGCTCCGTCTTATTCGGAAACGACGCCTGCCTTCGATCGTCTCGTCGGCTTCAAGATGTCGCTCGAGGTGCTCAAGGTTGAGACTAAGGGCCTGTCTTCGAAAGAGTTTGTCGCGGCGGCCGAGAAGGTCACTGGCCTTAGTTTTAAGGCCGACGACCGTGCCAAGATCACGTCACCCAAGACCCTTTCCGAGGCCCTGATGAAGTACACCTCGATTGGCTGGACCAGCAACAATCACACGGGCGAGATGGTTGAGTTTTCCGCCTACGGACCTGGCTCCCAGCTCTTTACGCCGCACATGCGCAACGACCAGGTGCATGCGAAGATCCTCCGGGCGACCGGCGTGGCCTAAGGCTTGGTAAATCCGGGCACAAAAAAGGGCGTCCGTAAGGACGCCCTTTTGCTTGGCCTTTCTGTCGGCTTAGAGCTTGGAGTACTTCACACCGCAGCCGTAGGGCTTGGTGCTGGTGACTTCGGGGGCCTTACCTTCCTTCACGGCCTTGACGGCAGCGAGGACGTAGTTGTTGGCCTTCTCGATGTCGGCGGACTTAGCAGAGGAGATGCTGTCGATCGCGCCCTTGTAGGCGAGGATACCCTTGCCATCGATGACGAAGCAGTGCGGGGTGACCTTGGCGTCATAAGCGCGGCCGATGCTCTGGTTCTCGTCTTGGATGACGGTTCCAGGGTAGTAGGTGGCGTTCTCGAGCTTGTGGCCGCCCGTGTTGATCACGAGCCAGACGGCGCCGGAGGCGACGACATCCTTCTGGAATTCCTGCATCTTACCGCCTTCGTAGAACTTCTTCACGAAAGGGCAGCCGGGGTTATACCATTCGAGGACGACGGTCTTGCCCTTGAAGTCAGCGAGACTGACAGTCTTGCCGTCGAGGGTCTTGCCGGTGAATTCAGGAGCAGCTTTGCCGACTTCGGGGGCCGCGAAAGAGGCCACCGCCGCGAGGCAGGCGAGTAGGGAGGTGAGGATACGCATATCGGTGTGTGGGGGTGTAGGAGTTTTTAGTTTAGGGTGACTTCATGGATTTCAACACCATCTTGTATGCGAGGTTGCGGAAATCGCACAAAACTCCGCCTTTTTGCCTCGTTTTGACTCGCGGGTTGCCAAATTGACCAAAAACCCAGAACTATTTCCCATGGCTGACGCCCGTTCTACCGCCTTGGTCTGCGCCAACGAAGCTTCCCTTTGGGAGGAGCTGAAGGCCCGCGCGTCCGTCGTGGCCAAATCCGAGCCAGCCTTGGCGCCGATGCTCCAACGTTATGTGCTGGACCGTTCCAGCTTCGGCGAAGGCATCATCCAGCGTCTGGCTGAACGCATTACTCCGACCGGGCAGGATCTGCCGGTCATCCTCCGCGTCCTCGGCGAGGCCGTCGCGTCCGATCGCGAGGTACTGTCGCAGATGCGCGCCGACATCCGCGCCACGCTGGAGCGCGATCCCGCGACGGAGCATGCGCTCATCCCGTATCTTTGGTACAAGGGTTTTCACGCCATCTCGATGCATCGCCTCGCGCATGTGCTCTGGAAGGCTGGCCGTAAGGAGCTCGCCATCCATCTACAGTCGCTCGTCTCCGAGCACCTTGGCGTCGATATCCATCCCGCCGCTCGCTTTGGCGTAGGTATCCTGCTCGACCACGCCACCGGCTTCGTCGCCGGTGAGACCAGCGTCGTGGCCGACAACGTCTCTTTCCTGCATGAGGTTACCCTGGGCGGTACGGGCAAGGCCCGCGGCGACCGCCATCCGAAGATCCGTTCGGGCGTGCTCGTCGGCGCTGGTGCGAAGATTCTCGGTAACATCACGATCGGCGAAGGCGCCAAAATCGGCGCAGGTTCCGTGGTGCTCAAGGACGTCGCCCCGCATACCAGCGTGGCGGGCGTGCCTGCGGTGATGATCGGTCAGACCACCGTCGACGCCCCGGCGCTCGACATGGACCATTCGCTTTAGGCCATGCCGAATAGCCGCCCAGCGCAGGACCGCCCGGGCGATGCTCGCGTCCTGGACTGTCTTTATCGCGTCGGTGCTTTCGTCAATGCGACCGAAGACCCGCGCGAAGCCCTGGACTTCATCCTTGAAGAGGTCGTGCGGACGCTGGGTGCCTCGAGTGCCTCGATCGCGCTCGTCGAACCTGCTACGGGTTCGCTGCGTATCGAGGTGAGCAATGGGCTGGAGGCAGCCTCCGTCTCGGAGATCATCGGGCAAGGGCAGGGAATCACCGGCTGGGTCGCGCTTTACGCCAAGCCTCAGCGCATTCCTGATGTCTCGAAAGATCCGCGTTACGTCGAGATCCGTAAGGGCATCCGCTCCGAACTCGCGGTCCCCATGGAACTCATGGGCAATGTCATCGGCGTGGTGAACTGCGACTCCGACCGCCTGGATGCTTTCAGCGAGCAGGATCTCGCTTTCCTCTCCCTCCTGACCAACGAGGCGTCTAAGGCCGTCGGCCGTATCTGGTTGCTGCGCCAGCTGCGTTCCAAGGCGGCTCAGCTCGAGGCGCTGGTCCGTGCGGCGCAGGGCCTCGCCCGTGAGCGCGATGAGCCTGGTATCTCGCAGGACCTTGCCCGCCACACCCGCGGATTACTGGGTGTTCGCGCCTGTGCCTATTACAAGATTGTCGATGACGTCTTGCTGCTCAAGCACCTCGACGGCGACCTGAGCGGGAGCGAGCTCGCCCCGAGCATCGCCGTGAACCAGACCTCGCTCGGTACCGTCGTCGGTCGCGGCCGTCCCGTTGTCGTACCGCTCGCTGGTAAGACTGAAGAGCATCTCTTTACCAAGCTTTCCGAACCGGTCGCATCGTCTTCGCTGCTGGCCGTGCCGGTCCGTTACGAAGACGATACGTTCGGCGTGCTGATGTGCGTGTCCATGGGAGCCTACCGATTTTCGGACGACGATAAGCATCTCGTCACCGCGCTTTCTTCTTTCGGCGCTTCCTCGATTCAAAACTCCCGGCTTTATGCCAAGGTCTTCACGGTCGAAGAGGGCTTGCGTCGCAGCGAGCGACTCACGGCCCTCGGCCTGCTGTCGGCGGAGGTCGCCCATGAAATCCGCAATCCGCTGACGGTGATGAAGCTCCTTTCGGACACGCTTTCCCAGGGGATGGCTCCGGATGATCCCAAGGTTGAAGACCTTGACGTCATGCGCGAGAAGATCGCCCACATGGAGGGCGTCGTCTCCCGGGTGCTCGGCATGAGCAAGGCCCAGTCGGGTGCGTTCCGCGTCGTCGACCTCCGTAAGGCGACGGACAACGCCGTGTTACTTCTCCGTCTCAAGTTGCAGCAGCTCGGCGTGAAGGTGGAAGTCCATGGCGATCAGGTCATCCCAGCCGTTGAGGGTAACCCCGGACAGATTCAGCAGGTCTTCCTCAATCTGATGATGAACGGCGTGCAGGCCATGAATGGCGGCGGACTGCTATCCCTGCATCTTGGGGTCGAACCAGGCGCCCAAGGCGAGGTGGTCGTGGTCCGCATTACTGACACGGGCACGGGCATCCCTCAGGAAATCCTGCCCAAGATTTTCGACTCTTTCTTCACCAGTCGCGAAGACGGCACTGGCCTCGGCCTCGCCATCGTGAAGCGCATCATGCGCGACCATCGCGGCGACATCATCGTCGAGTCCACCGGACCCGGCGGGACGACGTTCAAGTTCTGGTTTCCCGTAGGTAAGTGAGCAGGCGCTTCGCCGCCGTCCAGATGACGGGGATGAACGAGACCACAATCACGATGAGGATGACCTTGTGCAGCTGATCGGCTAGAGGCGTGCCGCCGAGCCAGTGGCCGAGCCAGACCAATGAATTGATCCAGAGGATGCCCCCGAGGGTATTCCAAAGCAGAAAGCGACGGGCGGGCATTTCCCCCATGCCCGCGGCGAAGGGGACGAAGGTGCGCATCAGCGGGACGAAGCGGGCGAGCACGATCGCGAGCGGGCCTTTCTCCGCGAAGTAGTCGCGGGCGGCGGTCAGGTGTTTTCGTTTGAACCACCAGCTGTCCGGTTTCGTCTCCATCGCGTGGCCGTATTTGCGACCCAGCCAGTAGCCGGTCTGGTCGCCGACGATTGCCGCGACCGTCAGCGCTCCGGTGACCATCCAGGGGTCGAAGTAGGCCGGCCGATTCCCGTTCGCGATGGTCAGTACGCCAGCGGTGACGAGCAGGGAGTCTCCGGGCAGGAAGAAACCTGCGAGCAATCCCGTCTCGGCGAAGATGATCAGGCACATCAGGCTGATGCCGCCCGCTTGGATGGTCTGGCTCAGACCTTCGGCGGTGTGCAGGTGGGACCAGAAGTCGCTCAGCCAGGAATCCATATCGCCAATAAGGGGTAATCCTCCGGGATGGCAATCGCCTTGAACGAAGGAGTTTTTCCCCTCACGGTGGCGACGTCGCATGTCGCCCGAATACGAATCCTCCTCGGTCCTGCTCCGCCGCTCGGCGTTACAGCATGGTCTAGCCGGTCAGGCGGCCTTGGAGGGAGAGTTCGTCCCGCGGGCCAAGCTATTTTTAGCCGAGGCTCGTGAAATTCAGCTGGCGGCCCACCGCGCCGGTGTCCTCGGCGGGGAGGTCGCGAAGCTCCGCTCCGATGCGATCGATATTCTTTTTGACGCTCTCTTCTTGAAGGCGGGTCCCGCGGCTTCCGCGATCAGCCTCGTCGCCACGGGTGGTTACGGCCGCGCCGAGCTTTGCCCGCTCAGCGATGTCGACCTGCTGGTGCTCGTTCCCCGTCACTCCGCCGCCACGAAGGCGCTCGTTGAATCCATCCTCTATCCGCTCTGGGATCTCGGTCTCAAGGTCGGGCAATCCGTCCGGACGGTCACGGAATCGACCAATTACGCCAAGGACGACCTGCATCTGCATGTCGCCTTGCTTGAGACGCGTCACCTGTGCGGTTCGGCTGAGCTCTACGCCCAGCTCGAAGCCAAGACCGCCGCTTTGCTTTCCGGGCAGGCTTGGAAGCCGTTCGCCCGCGCCATCGTCGAATCCCAGCGTAAACGTCGCGAGAAGGCCGGTGGTAGCGCCTACCTGCAGGAGCCTGACCTTAAGAACGGCGTGGGTGCCCTCCGCGATGTTCAGGGATGCATCTGGATCGCCCGTACCGCTCGTAATGGTGTCGGCCCGGCCGGGCTAGCGGCTTCCGGCTTCCTTCCTTCCGTCGACCTGCAGAAGTTTGAGGAAGCCAAGCAGGTGTTGCTTCGCCTACGTTGTGAACTGCATTTCCAGGTCACCCGTCCGACGGAACAGCTTTCGCTCGAGCGCCAGAACACGATGTCCGAAGGCCTCGGCTATCGTGGCACGCTCACCGAACGTATCGGCGGGATGATGCGCGAGTATTTTGACGCTGCCGACCACGTCCGCCGTTGTGCGGAGATCGTTGAAGGCGCGGTCATGGGCGAGCCCGAGCCCGAAGGGTGGGGCGCCCCGTTCATTATGGACGGCCTGCGCGTCGTGCCGGGCGGCACCGTCACGGCCGAACATCGCCTGGTCTTCGAAGAAGACCCCGGCCGCTTGGTACGCTTGTTCCGCATCTGCCAAATCCATGAAGCCCGGCCTGACCGCGCCCTGTCCCTACTGGTGCGCGAGCGGGCACACCTACTGACGCCTGAGCTCGCCGCCTCCGAAGAAGCCAGCAGCGCTCTCCGCGCGATGCTCACCGAGGGCGGCCGTGTCTACGGCACGCTCAATGCCCTGCGCGAGCATGGCCTGCTTTATCGTCTCGTGCCGGAGTTCGCGGGGCTGCACTGCCTCGTGCAATTCGAATTCTACCACCGCTGGACGGCCGACGTGCATACGCTCCGCTGCCTGATGGAACTGGATACGATTTACGCCGGCGAGACAGACGTCGATCAGCGCTACCGCGAGGTCGTCCTCGGTTCCGAAGCTCCTTCGCTACTCTACGCCATTCTGTTTTTACACGATATCGCCAAGTCAGGCGGCATCGAAGGCCATGCCGCGCGCGGTGTGCCCATCGCCGATAAGGTGCTGGAACGCCTTGGCTTCGATGCAAGGGAGCGTGAAATCGCCGCCGGCGTCATCCGCCACCACCTCGTGATGGGTCTTTACTGGCAACGTCACGACATCGACGATCCTGCCAATATCGACCGCTTCGCCCGCTTGATGGGCGACGAGCAGGTCCTGCGTAGCCTCTTCGTGCACACCCGCTGCGACGCGCGCGCCACTTCCCCTAATCTCTGGACCGAATTCAAGGACGGCCAGCATTGGTCGCTCTACCGTCGGACCCTCGCCAAGCTGGCCGGCGAGGCGGAGCATGACCACGGCGCCGTCGTGGCCGCCCTGCGGTCCGCCACGGCCGTCATCCTTGGCGCAGATGTCCCTTCTGACGAGGTCGAGGCCCACTTCACCACGATGCCGCCGGGCTATTACCAGCATGCCGCGGCCGAGGACGCCGCGCATCACCTCCAGATGATCCATCGTCTCATCGCTTCGGTTTCGGAAGCTGATGCCGAGGAATCATTACGCCCGATCGTCGAATGGCATGACGACGCCGGTTCCGGCCAGTCGCTGGTCACCGTTGTCACCTGGGATCGCGCGGGACTCTTCAGTCGGATGGCTGGTGCCTTCGCTGTAGCCGGCATCAACATCGTCTCGTGCCGTGCCTTTTCACGCGACGACGACGTCGCGATCGACTTCTTCAAGGTCGTCTTACCTCTCGGTAAGGAAGCCGCTTCCAAGGAGCGCTTCACGGCGGCCTTGGCTAAGTCGTTGCTCGAAGGTACGGATCTCGTGGACGACATTGCGGCCGAAGAACAACGCGCCCTCTTGACCGCACCGCGGCGTAAGGCTTTCGTGCCGCTCGCTGCCAAGGTCGAAGTCTACTATGAAGTGGACCTGACCCGCACCGTCATTGAGATCCAGTGTAATGACCGCCTTGGTCTCCTGTTCCGCTTTGGGCGCGCCATCCGGGAGGCCGGTTACGCTATTACCTTCGCCAATATCGCGACCGAGCAGGGCTTCGCCATCGATACCTTCTACCTGACGCCCGAGCGCGGCCTGACCCGTGACCCGCATCCGCCGGAAGCCTTGGCCGAGGTCTTGCGTGGAGTGGTCTCCTGAGCGTCGTCCCACCTTGCTTCGGTCAGGGAATCGCCCAAAGTAGGGCTGTCCTGCCATGAACAAGCTGCTTACCCTCCTTAAGTCCGGCCTCGTCGCCTGTGCCGCCTGCGGTCTCCTCCTTGCGGCCGACCCTAAGCCTTCCACTGATAAGACCATGACCACTCCTCCTAAGCTCGAGAAAGCCACCTTCGGGGCCGGCTGTTTCTGGGGCGTCGAATATCAATATGCCAAGATCCCTGGCGTCCATTCCGCCGAGAGCGGCTATGCGGGTGGCAAGACCTTGAATCCGACCTATGAGGATATCTGCAATAAGGGTACCGGGCACGCTGAAGTCATCGAGGTAACCTTTGATCCGGCCAAGGTGACCTACCGCACGCTCGTCGAATATTTTTTCAAGATGCACGACCCGACGCAGGTTAATCGCCAAGGTCCGGATGTCGGTGATCAGTATCGCTCCGTCATCTTCACGCATTCTCCCGAGCAGAAGAAGGTCGCCGACGACGTGAAGATCGGCCTGACGCTTGCCAAGACTTTTAGCCGGACGATTGCCACCCAGATTGAGCCCGCCCCGAAATTCTGGCGCGCGGAAGAGTATCACCAGAAGTATTACCAGCTGCGCAACAAGAAGCCCTATTGCCATCTGGTGCCCTTCGCGGAAGAGAAGTAAGTCGTGGCTGAACGGCGCCTTCGGTCGGATGACGCCTTGCCTGGCCTAGGGCAGGGGGTACCTGATGCCATACCAGAGCGCCGTCGCCCGCTGGCTTCGCGTATGCGTCCGCGCAATCTCGCGGAAGTCGTCGGCCACGCTGGCCTCCTTGGGCCCGAGGCCTTGCTGCCCCGCCTGATCAAGGCTGATAATTTCGGCTCATTGCTTTTCTACGGCCCTCCGGGATGCGGTAAGACTACCTTGGCCGAAGTCATCGCCGCCGAGACGCAGTCGTTCGTCGTCCGCGTCAACGCAGTGCTCTCCGGCACGCCGGAGCTGCGCGAGATTCTGGCCGATGCGCGTCGCCAGCCTTCGCGCAAGACGGTCCTGGTCGTCGACGAGATCCATCGCTTCAACAAGGCCCAGCAGGATCTGCTCCTGCCGGATGTCGAAGCGGGCGTGGTGCGCCTCATCGGCTGCACGACTCATAATCCTGGCCTGTACGTAGTCCCGGCCCTCCTGAGCCGCAGCCATCTCTTCCGGCTCGACCCGCTGTCGCCGCCAGAGATCGCCACCTTTTTAGGCACCGCGCTCGCGGACAAGGAACGAGGCCTCGGTGCCCTCGGCATCAAGGCATCGGAGAAAGTCCTGCAGCAAGTGGCCGAGATGGCTTCAGGCGACCTCCGTCGCGCGTTGAACTGTCTCGAGACCTTGGTCCTTTCTGCGCCTGCGCTCGGCAGCGTCACCGACGACGCGGTGGCTTCTTTTGCCCGCGAACGTCGCATCCGTTATGACGACGGTGGCGACGACCATTACGACACCGCCTCGGCCTTCATCAAATCCGTCCGCGGGGGCGATCCGGATGCCGCGCTCTACTGGCTCTTCCTCATGCTCGAAGGAGGGGAGGAGCCCCGCTTCATCGCGCGGCGACTCGTCATCTGTGCCTCCGAGGATGTTGGGCTGGCGGATTCGCGTGCCCTCGGCGTTGCCACCGCGGCCTTCCAGGCCTGCGAGATGGTCGGCATGCCCGAGTGCGAATACGCGCTCGCCCATGCGACGCTCTTCCTGGCGCTCTCGCCGAAGAGCAACAGCACGACCGTGGCGATCACTGAGGCCAAGGATGCGGTGCGCAATATGCCGCGTCAGGAGGTGCCTCTGCACCTGAAGGATGCTCACAATAGCGTTAACAAGAGTCTCGGGAACGGCGGCACCTATCGTTACAGCCACGATTACCCCGAAGCCATCAGTGGGCAGGAATACCTGAGCCGCCCGCTTTCGCTTTATCATCCCGGCGATGCCGGCGCTGAGCCTCAGATTGCCGAACGCCTCGCCCGCTGGCGCGAGCTCAAGGCAGGCCTGAAGAAGAAGGACGGACATCCGTGAGCAAGGTTGCGCCACGTCTGCCGTGGTTTGGCCCGGGTAAGTTCCCGCTCTACCTCGCGCCGATGGCCCGTCACACCGACGTGGCTTTCCGTCAGGTGTGCAAAGAGCAGGGCGCCGACGTGATGGTCACGGAGTTCGTGCAGTCCGAGGCCCTCATCCGCGATAACGTCAAAGCCTGGGAGATGGTCGACTTTACCGAAGCCCAGCGTCCGATGGGCGTCCAGATCTTCGGCGCCACGCCCGCTTCGATGGCCAAGGCCGCGCGTCTGGTGTGCGACCGGGTGAAGCCTGACTTCCTTGATCTCAATTTCGGCTGCCCTGCGCATAAGGTCATTGAACAGAACGCTGGCTCGGGGCTGCTGCGATGCACACCGCTGCTTTACGATCTCGTGAAGGCCGTGAAGGATGCGATTCCGGATGTCCCTCTCACTGCCAAGATGCGTCTCGGTTGGGATCACGCCACGATCGTGGCCGTCGAGGTCGCTGGCCGCCTGCAGGAACTCGGCGTCGAAGCCTTGGCGGTTCATGGTCGTACTAAGGAGCAGGGCTACTCCGGTGAAGCCCATTGGGGCTGGATTGCCCAGGTCGCCGCTGCGGTCGATATCCCCGTGATTGGCAACGGTGACGTGAAGGACGGAGCTTCGGCACTACTTCGACAGCGGGAGACTGGGGTCTCCGGTTTGATGGTCGGCCGAGCCGCACTCGGTAACCCCTGGATATTTGCCCAGATTAAGGCAGCGATGGAGGGCAGGGAAGGCTCCGCGGCCGAAATCGGCATGCAACAGCGCTGGGATTGTATGATTCGCTTGGCCGAGCTCACCATCGAGGTGCATGCCTCGCGCCTAGGCACACGCGACGTTCGTTGGATGCTCGATCGCATGCATCCGTTGACGCACGGGCTCCCCGGATCTCGAAAACTACGTGACCGACTCCGTCACTGCCTGACCTTGGACGACCTCCGACGGCTTCGCGACGAGCACCTCGCGGAATCGGTGAAGTGAATTAAAACCCCTATTCGCAAGGTGACGGTGACGATGTGACGGACGTGCAACAGAAACCTCATTTTCTTATCTACAGGGGTCCTGTTAATAACCTGTGCAGGGCTTGCTCTTGTCCCTCGCCACTGAGCGTTCACAAATGCCATCCGATTCGCCCCCCGTGGATCGACCCCGGCCCCTCCGCCGGACGTTATACGGTGGAATCCAATTTTTAACCTCTCAAACGCCCGCTCACCAACGACTTACGCTGCACCTACCGCCGATCACCCATTCGGCTGGTGAGCAGTTAAAACCTTAAGGTCGTTTCATTAACATCCCTTTTACAAAAATACCTCACTTTCGGGCTTCCAAAGAGCCTGTGAACAACCTTTCTCAACCCTCCCCCTTTGTCATGTCCCCTTCCGTCAGCCATCTATCCCTTTGGGAGACCGCAAAAAGCGAACTCCGTAACGCCCTTCCTCGCGCCGACTTCGAAACCTGGATCTCTTCTCTGCAACCCCTGAGCATCATCGAGGGCAAGGTCCTCGTCCTTGAAGCTCCGTCCGTGCTCACGGAAGCCTGGGTGAACAGCAACTACGCCGAGATGCTCCGTCGCCAGCTTACGCTCGTCGCCGGTCGCAATATGGATTTCCGTCTGACCGCTTCGGTCGACGCTTCGCGTGAAGCCGCTCCGGCTCCCGCTCCGGTTGCGCGTGCTTCGCGCCAGGCCGCCACCGCTTCGCCGGCTCCGGCGATCAAGGCGACCAACACGTTTGATAATTTCATCGTCGGTCCGGAAAACGAGATGGCCCATGGCGCTTCGCTCGCCGTCGCCAAGGAACCCGGCCACTACTACAACCCGCTCTTCATCCACGGTCCGACGGGTCTCGGTAAGACTCACTTGATGCACGCGATCGCTCACTCGGTCTACGCCGCCAACCCGCAGGCTCGCATCGCCTATATCTCGTCCGAGACTTTCACCAACGATTTCATCCAGGCTCTCCAGACCGGTAGCGTCGCCGCATTCCGCCGCCGTTACCGCGAACTCGACCTGCTCCTGATCGACGACATCCATTTCCTCGCCGGTAAGGAGTCCACGCAGGACGAGTTCTTCCACACCTTCAACGAGCTGCATAACAATCATAAGCAGGTGGTCCTCACGAGCGACCGCCCGGCTTCCGAGATCGCCAAGCTCCAGGAACGCCTCGTCTCCCGCTTCCAGTGGGGCATGGTCGCTTCCATTCAGGCCCCCGGCCTCGAGACCCGCATCGCAATCCTCCGCAAGAAGGCCGCTGCCCGTGGTCTCGACCTCCAGCCGGAGATCGCCGAGTTCATTGCCTCCCGTATCGCCCGTAATGTCCGTAATCTCGAAGGCGCTGTCACCCGTATCGTCGGTCTGACCGGTATGACCCGCAAGCCCCTCGAACTCGCCCAGGTCGAGAAGCTGCTCCATGACATCCTCGTCGAGGAAGCCAGCCACACGCTCACGGCCGAAGTCATCCAGCGTAAGGTCGCCGAGCACTACCGCATCCAGATGTCGGACATGACGTCCAAGCGTCGCATGCAGAATATCGCTTTCCCCCGTCAGGTCGCCATGTACCTCGCCACCCAGCTTACCGGCATGTCCCTCGTGTCGATCGGCCAGGCTTTCGGCGGTCGCGACCACGGTACGGTCATCCACGCCCGCAAGACGGTCGTGAATCAGATGGAAGTGGATGCCAACGTGCGCCGCACGGTCGAGTATCTCCGCGCCCAGCTGTCGATGAATCGCTAATTTCCGGTTGTCAGTGATGCCAACCAGGGCCCGACGTGTGTCGGGCCCTTCCTTTTGGCAGGCTGTCGCCGGTGCCTCAGAGCATCCGGATGGTCAGCGGAAACCGGTAGATCTTACCTTCGGTGGCTTTCACCAGGCCGATGATGGTCAGGATCAGCGATGCGATGCCGATTACGAACAGCATGGGGATACCGATGAGAACAAAGCAGAGCGGGATGCAGATTAACGCGTAGATCAGGATGCTCAGCTGGAAATTCAGCAGTTCCCGGCCCTGGATGTTGATGAAGGAGCTTTCATCTTTCTTGATCAGCCAGACGATGAGGGGGCCGATGAGGCTTAAGCCCACGAGGCTGAGGACATGCATGATCAGTCCGAGGTTCTTCTCGTCCTGCGTGGGGGTGGGGTCGGCGGGGAGGGCAGGCGGTTGCATGGAGGGTTATTCGTCCGTTTCCGACTGCCGGGCGAGACTTTCCTTCCTTGAGCAAGGTCTTGCTTCCATCGTGAGGTCGGTCTTCATAACGACGTTCCTTCCTAGTCTTTCCCAGGGGAGTCCGTGACCGGACTGAGATGAGGCTTGGCCTCGAACCCTCGTACCTGATGCGCCTCGGCGCCGTAGGAAGCGGATTGTGCAGCCCATAACAACCCCGTTTCCGCGAACCTTTCAGGTCCGCGCGGACAGCCTTTCCTCCGGCCCTCCGGCCAACCCTCCCTCCAACCCTCTATTTCCCATGGTCTCCGACAACAAGCCTACCACCTTTCCGAACTCGACCCGTGTTTACGTCACGGGCTCGCGCCCCGACGTACTCGTGCCGATGCGCGAGGTGAAGCTGGCCGATACTTCCCGCCCGGATGGTGCGAAGTCAGCCAATGAGCCGGTCCGTATCTATGATACGTCCGGTCCTTGGGGTGATCCGGCCTTCCATGGCGACGTCGAGAAGGGTCTGCCGGCTATTCGATCCTCTTGGATTCTCGAACGCAGTGACGTCGAAGCGGTCGCGGGTCGCGAACTGAAGCCGGAAGACGACGGCTACCTTTCTTGGAAGCACGCCGAGACTGCCCAGCGCGCGACCTCCCGCAATCGCCTCGTCCAGTTCGACCGCGTCGACCGCAAGGTCTATAAGGGCAAGCCCGGCCAGCGCCCGACCCAGCTGGCTTATGCCAAGCAGGGCATCATTACGCCCGAGATGGAGTATATCGCCATCCGCGAGAACATGCGTCTCGCGACCGATCAGCCGGAATCGACCCGTCGCCATGACCTGACCTTCCAGCACAAGGGCGAGTCCTTTGGCGCCGCTATCCCGAAGGTCATCACTCCGGAGTTCGTCCGTTCCGAAGTCGCTCGCGGCCGCGCCATCATTCCGGCCAATATTAATCACCCCGAACTCGAGCCGATGATCATCGGCCGCAATTTCCTGGTGAAGATCAATACCAACATCGGCAACTCCGCCGTGGCTTCGTCCATCGAGGAAGAGGTCGAGAAGATGCGCTGGTCCATTAAGTGGGGAGGCGACACGCTCATGGATCTTTCCACGGGCAAAAATATCCACCAGACCCGCGAGTGGATCCTCCGTAACTGCCCGGTACCCGTCGGTACCGTGCCGATTTACCAGGCGCTCGAGAAGGTTAACGGCCGCGCCGAAGACCTCACCTGGGAGATCTTCCGCGATACCCTCATCGAGCAGGCCGAGCAGGGCGTCGATTATTTCACGATCCACGCCGGCGTCCGCCTGGCCTATATCCCGATGACCGCGCGTCGCGTCACCGGCATCGTCTCCCGCGGCGGTTCGATCATGGCCAAGTGGTGCCTCTCGCACCATAAGGAGAATTTCCTCTACACCCACTGGGATGACATCTGCGACATCATGGCCGCCTATGACGTCAGCTTCTCGATCGGCGACGGCCTCCGTCCCGGTTCGATTGCCGATGCTAATGACGATGCCCAGTTCGCCGAACTCAAGACGCAGGGTGAGCTGACCACGCGCGCCTGGGATCGCGGCGTGCAGGTCATGAACGAAGGCCCCGGCCACGTGCCGATGCACATGATCAAGGAGAACATGGACAAGCAGCTGGAGTGGTGCCACGAGGCGCCGTTCTACACGCTCGGACCTCTGACGACCGACATCGCCCCGGGGTATGACCACATCACGTCCGCCATCGGCGCCGCGATGATCGGTTGGTATGGCACCGCGATGCTTTGCTACGTGACCCCGAAGGAACATCTCGGCCTGCCGAACAAGAACGACGTCCGTGAGGGCGTCATCGCCTACAAGATCGCCGCCCACGCCGCCGACCTCGCCAAGGGCCACCCCGCCGCGCAGATCCGGGACAACGCGCTCTCCAAGGCCCGCTTCGAGTTCCGCTGGCCCGACCAGTTCGCCTTGGCCCTCGATCCCGAGCGCGCCCAGGAATACCACGACGAGACCCTGCCGCAGGAATCCGCCAAGACCGCGCACTTCTGCTCCATGTGTGGACCGAACTTCTGCTCCATGCGCATCTCCGACGACATCCGTAAGTTCGCCGACGCCCAAGGCGTCTCCGAAGCCGAGGCGCTTGCCAAGGGCATGGAAGAGAAGTCCAAGGAATTCCGCGAAAAGGGCGGGGAGATTTATCAGTAACCAGTAAGAGGTTTCTGCGGTTAGCGGTAAGCGGTTGGCGGTTGGGAGATAATCCTAGCACCTGCCTCTGACTGCCTCCTATTTGTCTCATCTATCCGCCAACCGCTTACCGCTAACCGCTTTGTCTTTGAAGAAACAATCCGCCACGGCGTGGTACGACTCCCCGTTGTACTACGACATGGTGTATGCCGACTATACGCCGAAGGAGACGCGTTTCATCGAGGGGATTATGAAGAAGCACGGGCCGAAGTTGGATGGGCCTTTGCGCGTTTTTGAACCGGCCTGCGGATCCGGTCGCCTGCTCGAGTCGCTCGCGGCTCGCGGACATATCGTTCACGGCTTCGATCTAAACAAGCACCAGGTCGCCTTCGCCAAGAACCGCCTCAAGGCCAAGGGCCTAAAGGGCAGGGTGTGGCGCGATCGCTTGCAGGATTTTAAGGTGCCGAAGGGCACTCGCTACGACGTGGCCCACTGCTTCGTCAGTACCTTCAAGTATATCGATACCGAAGTTGGTGCGGTGAGCGCGCTGCGTCGCATGGCCGCGTCCCTGCGTCCGGGTGGCCTGCTGCTGCTTGGCCTACACCTGACGGATTATAAGAACACGCCCCCCGACCATGAGCGCTGGATCGGCCGCAAGCCGGGCGTACGCGTGGTCAGCGATACCTGGTCCGCCCCGGCCGACCGGAAGGCCCGCACCGAGGCTATGCGCACCCGCATGCGTATCACCGAGAAGGGCAAGACCCGCGTCGAGGAGACCCACTGGGATTTCCGGACCTATTCGCCTGCTGAGCTCAAGGCCCTCCTCGCTAAGGTGCCGTCCGTGCGTCTCGTGGCCTGCCACGATTTCCACTACGACCTCACGTCGATCCGTAAGATCGATATGGAATACTCCGACGTCCTGCTGGTGCTGCGTAAAGCCTGAGGCCTGCGTGCCGGCCTGTAGGTTTTCAGATTCGCTTCATCACCGACTTCGCGATCCCCTGGATCGTGAGAGAAGTGGTGGGAATGAGGTCAGGGTAATTCTGGTTCTCGGCCTTGAGGTAGACCTTGGCGCCCTGCTTGATCAGGCGCTTGAGGGTCGTCTCGCCGTCGATGAGCGCAGCCACGATGTCACCGTGCTTCGGCGTGCCGGGTTCGATGATGACCGTGTCGCCGTCGTTGATATCGGCATCGATCATCGAGTCGCCGCGGACGCGGAGGGCGAAAGCTTCGGGGGCACGACGACGGGAGCTGGCGGAAATCGGGACCTGCATTGAATCCAGGACGCCGGAGGATTCGGTGTAGTCGGGGAAGCCGGCGGCGATCGAGCCGGCGAACTTGACGCTCTCGAAGGCGATGGCGTCATCGCCGGGGCCTTCGTAGCGGATGACCGTCTCGGAGGTATCGCTGAGGACTTCGGGGACGATCTTGTAGGCGCGGGCGGCGCCGGGGATGCGCTGGAGGACGCCCTTGCGCTCGAGGGCCTGAAGGTGGCCGAAGACGGCGTTGGTCGAGGCGAAGCGGAACTTGGCCTGGATGTCTCGGATGCTCGGCCAGTAGGTATGCTCGGCGACGTGGGCCTTCATGTAGTCGAGGATGGCCCGCTGCTTCTTGGTCAGTTCTTCCATAGTGAACGCATGTTCTATGAAAACTTGTTCACTGTCAAGTCTTCAGGCCAAAAGGCCATATAAACCTCAATATCCTCCGAACTTGGCCTCGAAATCGGCCACGGTGCGCTCCATCCCGGGGTAGCAGCGGGCGGCGATGGCCAAGGACTGCTCGCGGATGGCCCTAGGCACGCCCCAGAGGGCTTGGCTGACTGAACCGGTGATAGCGGCCAGGGTATCGGCGTCCCCCCTCACCGAGGCGGCAAAGCGGACCGCGGACTCGAAGTCGGGGGTCCCGATGGCGATAGCCAGGCATTCCGGCACGCAGCCTTGGCAGGTCTCGTTATAGGTGTGGGTCCTCCGGATCTCCGCGAGGTCGGGCAGGGGGCCGTAGAACTTTTCGGCGACGGCCCGGACGGCGGCGGGGTTGCGGGTCTTGCGCGCGGTCCAAATCGCCGCAGCCACGGCTTGGGCTCCCTTGATGCCTTCGGGATGAGCGTGCGAAGGACGGGCGCTGAGCTGGGCGTGCTCGAGGACCGTCTCCAGATCATCGAACGCCCAGGCCACGGGCGAGACGCGCATGGCCGATCCATTGCCATAGGAATCTCGTTCGCCGGGCGCACCGTCGTAGACCCATCCGCTGAAGCCGACGCCGAAGGCCGCCGACAATGGCGCGTTTTGCCCGTGCTTCTCGTAATAGCCGACCATCCCGACGAGCCCGGGCTTATAGTCGCGCTCTCCTTTCAGAATCGTCTCGGCGACCGCCCAGGTGAGGAGCGAGTCGTCGGTGGGGCAGGAGCGTTCGGCGAAGAGAGGGAAACCCTGGTCTTCGTTACGGCTGAATTCGTGCACTGATCCGATGATGTCGCCAGCGATGGCTCCGAGCATCCCGACACGTTGCCGGCCAGATCGGTCTACTTCCAATCAAAACTCCGGTGACCGCGTCATAGGCCGACATTTGTGGTTATGCGGGACATCCGTCATGACTTTTTTTAACGGCGTTCCTATCTCTTTTTCCGCCCAAGGTTGCGACCTTTGTCCGCTTCGCTTGTCTTCCTCTTATCCCCATGTCCCTCCGTGTCTTCCTTTTACTTGGCGCCGCTTGGCTTTGCGCCGCCTTGGCCGAGGCGCAGGTGACCGCCCCGATCCCTTCGCCTGACTCCCGTCCGGCCATCGCGATGGACGCCTGGTATCGCACCTGGGTGCGGGTGGACGATTCGTTCTTTACCAAGCACGAACGTAATCTGTTCGAGGAATCGGTCGGCCTTCATTTTCGCGATCTCGAAGGGGCGCATGAGGCTTTCGTCAACGGCGTGAAGATCGGCACCGGCGGCGCCTTCGCCCCCGGCTACAAGAGCGCCCGCAAGGAGGTCTTTCGCCATAAGGTCCCGGTAGGCACGCTGAAGAAGGGCGAGTGGAACGAAATCGTCTTCCACGTCCAGCAGCCCGCAGGGAAGGGCGGCTTCCTCGGCGAAGCGCCGTTCATCATGAACTACTTCATGGAGTGCGTGCTCGAAGGCGCCTGGGAATATTCTGCGACGCCGTTGATCCCTGGTCCGGCGCTTAAGGTCCCGCCGACTTCCTCCTCGTTCTCGAAGTTCCGCGAATCGAACCGCGTGCTCGGTCGCGCCGAACAGTTCCACGGCCCTAAGCTTTCGCCGGCCGAAGCCTATGCGAAGATGCGTGCGACCCCCGACCTCGCGATCGACCTATTGTTCTCCGAGCCGCTCGTCGCCCAGCCAACCCACTTCAGCTTCGACACCCGCGGCCGCCTCTGGGTCACGCAGTATCGCCAGTATCCTTATCCTGCGGGCGTCAACATGATCAGCCGCGACAAGTATTATCGCTCGCACTACGACCGCGTCCCGCCGGCTCCGCCCAACCATGACCGCGGCGCCGACATCGTCTCCATCCACGAATCAACCAAGCACGACGGCGTCTACGATAAGCACACGGTCTTCCAGGACGGCCTCAACATGGCTAACTCCGCCGTGCGCGCCAACGGCGGCGTCTGGGTGATGAACCCGCCGTACCTGCTTTTCTATCCCGACGCCAATGCCGACGATATCCCAGATGGCCCGCCCGTGGTGCATCTCTCCGGCTTCGGCCTAGAGGATACCCACTCGGTAGGCAACGGCATCATCCTTGGTCCGGATGGCTGGCTCTACGGCGTGCACGGCAGCACGTCCTCCTCGCGCGTCGTCCGCCCTGGTTTCGATTCCGCCGACGCCGCCCCGGTCCATTTCGAAGGCTGCATGGTCTGGCGCTATCACCCGAAGACCCGCGAGTACGACATCTTCAGCGAAGGCTCGGGCAATCCCTTCGGCCTCGAATTCGACGGCGACGGCCGGATGTACTCCGGACATAACGGCGGCAACACCCGTGGCTGGCACTACGTCCAGGGCGGCATCTACCTCAAGCAAGGCGTCGACCCCGGTAAGTTTGGCCCCGCGCGTACGCCCTACACCTTCGGACAGCTCCCGATCCTCGGCACGCTCACCAAGGTCCCGCGTTTCGCGCACTTCGGTTCATTCATCGAAGGCACCGCCATGCCTGCGAAGTATCAGGGTCACCTCTTCTCCCTGGATCCGTTGCATAACACCGTCACCGATTCCGAGCGCATTCCGCAGGGTGCGACGTACGTAACGACCGACAAGGGCATCGCGATGTGGTCTGAGGACGTCGGTTTCCGTCCGCTCTACAGCGCCAACGCCCCCGA
>JBIILC010000056.1:0-8484 GCA_044232865.1 Opitutales bacterium
GCCGTCGCCTTCAGTAAGTCCTCGATGCTCGGCACGTTCCGTCAGGATCTTGTGCGCAAGGCTTTCGGCTTCCTGCCGCGCGAAATCTATGAAGTCCTCGAGCCGTCGTTTGACGCCGCCCTCGCGGCCAACGAAGCCAAGCAGGGACGGCTCGTTCCGCTGGCCCAGGCCGCCGTCAAGCAGGGTGACCCTGTCGCCGGCCGCGCCGTCTACGAATCCGGCCGCGGTGCCTGCCTTGCGTGCCACAAGATCGGCGACAAGGGGAACGAGCTTGGACCGAACCTCACCAAGATCGGCGGTATCCGCGCGGAGCGAGAACTCGTCGAGAGCATCCTCTTCCCGAGCTACAACATCGCCCGCGACTACGACCTCAATTCGTTCCAGCTCACCGACGGCTCCAGCGTGCTCGGGCTTATTCAGGCTCGCTCCGCCGAGGGCGTGACCGTCAAGGAAGCCTCTGGTCAGAGCCGCCTCCTGCCCAACGAGGCCATCGCTTCTTCGACGCAGTTGACCACCAGCCTCATGCCCGCCGGTCTCGATGGCATGCTTTCCGAAAAGGAATTGGTCGATCTCGTGGCGTATCTGCGTTCTTTGCGCTGAGCGCTGCTCGACGCAAAGAACGCAGAGGGTGTAAGCGGTTGGCGGTTAGCGGTTGGGTCAGGCCGCCGCAGGGCGGCCGAGGGTAGGGGCGTGGCTTCGCCGCGCCCTCCTGTAATGGAGTGCACGATGAATCGTGCCCCTACCATGGTTCGCCCTGCGGCGAACGAGAGACAATTAGGGCAGCACGCGGCGCTGTCCCTACCTGCGATGCATCATGGCCTCTGGTTTTACCCCAGGAACCAGAGCCCTAGGACAGGGAGGGCGAGGATCATGAGGCAGCCGCCGGAGCGGGGGCGGGAATCCTCGTAGAGTGAGCTGGTGCGCTCGTCGACCTCCCGCTGGATCTTTTCCTCGATGTCGGCTTCCAGGTCCGGAGGGATGCCACCTTCGCCGTATTCGTCGTCGGAGCTGAAGTTCTCGTCGTCGTCGTGTTCGTCGCTCATGAGGCATAGTATGCCCAGGGGCAGGGGGGACGCAAGGGGGTCGGCCCAACGAGCCTGTCATAGGAAACAGGCTGGAGGCTTGGCCGGGAATCCCCACGCTGACAGCAGTATGGCGACCATCCTTTGCATGAAGTGGGGCAAGAAGTACGGCCCGGAATACGTGAACCGACTTCACTCCATGGTGAGCCGTCACCTGACCATCCCTTATCGCTTCGTCTGCCTGACGGACGACAAGACCGGACTTAACGCCGGCATCGAGACGTTCCCGATTCCGAGCCTCGAGCTGCCCGCCGGCGCCCCGGAGCGTGGCTGGACCAAGCTCGTCTCGTTCTCGCCCGCGCTGACCGCTCCCGGCGGCCCGGAACTCAAAGGAGACATCCTCTTCCTCGACATCGATATCGTCATCGTCGGCAACATGGACTCGTTCTTCGCGCAGCCCGGCGACTTCCTGATTATCCGCGACTGGCAGAAGGGCGACTACACCGGTAACTCATCGGTCTACCGCTGGCGCGCGGGCACGTATCCCGACGTCCTCGAATATTTCCGCACCAACCTCGATGCCGTGCGTAAGCGCCACCGCAACGAGCAGGAATTCCTGACCGCGCACCTCACCGCGCAGGGCAAGGTCAGCTATTGGCCCGAGACCTGGTGTCGCAGCTTTAAGAAGCACTGCGTGAAGTATTTCCCGTTCTCGTTCTGGCAGACGCCGGAGATTCCCGAAGGCGCGAAGATCGTCGTCTTCCACGGCCTGCCGAATCCGCCCGACGCGCTCGTCGGCCGCAGCGGCAAGTGGTATCGCCGCGTCCTGCCCACGGCTTGGATCGGGGAGAATTGGAAATAACGGGTAGGGGCGCGACTGCGTCGCGTCCGTTTGCGCCGGTATATCCGGACGTCGTCCGGGCTTAGTTAAGTCCCGACGATGAGCGCCTTCGGCTGCGAACGGACGCCACGCAGTGGCGCCCCTACCTAAAAGCACGGCTGACCAAGGGTGGCCGCCCTACCTAAACAAAAAGGGCAGCACGCGGTGCTGCCCCCTACCTTGAACAAAAGCGCCTTCGCGCTTACTTCGCTTCTTCCGCGGCCTCGTCGTTGGCAGCTTCTTCCTTGGCCTGGGCCTGACTGCTCAGGATAGGCTGGGCGAAGAGACGGCCATCGGGGAGGTTGGCGATGTAGCCTTCGCCGATGAGGAACGAGAGATCCGTGAGCACCTGCGTCTTGGCGGCGTCTTCGGCTTTCTCGCCGGCGAGCGCGAGGACGAGGTCCTTCGCCTGCTGGGCCGGTTTGCGGTCGAGCGCGTCGAAGAGCTTGGCCATCGGATCGCTGAAGGTAGACTTCGGGTCGCGGCAGCGACGGCGGACGGAGCACGCGTAGGTGATGCCCTTCGAGCCCTTCTTATAAAGGTGGAAGCCTTCTTTGCGGAGGCGGCCACGGATACCGTTGGCGGTATCGAGCGGGAAGGCGCGCTGCTGTTCGAGGGCGAAGCGGACGGAGTCGCGCAACGGGCCGGGATTGAGTTCTTCAAGCAGGCGACCAGCGAAGCGGACCCACGGATGGGTCTTTACCACGAGGTCCTTGCGGAAGGCCTGGAGAAAGCCGCGGGCGGCGTCGAGGGACTCGAGGCGTTCCGGTTCGCCTTCCTTGCGGTCCTTCGGAGCGTATTCGCTGCGGGTGGACATCGACTTCAGCCAGGCGTCGATCTGTTCCTGTTCGCGGACCATCTCAAGGCGGCCCTTGAAGGCGTCGAACGGCACGTTCGGGCAATGGCGGGCGTGGTGTTCGCGCAGGTTGCGCTGGTAGCTGTGGTGCGTCGGGGCGCCGAGCAGCTTGCCCGTCTGCGAGCACTTCGCGACCATCAGGAAGGAACCCTTCGGGGCTTCGACTTCGACTTCGACGACGTCGAAGAACTTGTCGAGGTGGCGGGACATCACGTGCGAGACGGCGTCGCCTTCGCTGAGGAAGGGATGGCCGTCGGGAATGGAGACGGCGAGCAGGGCGTCTGGGCGCTGTTCGGCTTCGAGGTGGCGGATGACGATCGAGAGACGGTCCTCCTTGTCGAGAATCAGGCGGGCGACCTCGAAGAGCTCGTAGGTCATTTTGCTCTTCTTCATCGCGCCACCGAGAATCTCGAACTTCACGTCATCGGGGAAGAAGGCGCTGGCGACGACGGGACGGAAGACCTGTTCGTCTTCAAAGCGGGAAGGTCCGCGGTCATCGCGACGACGATCATCGCGGCGAGGTCCGCCCGGGCCATCACGACGAGGTCCGCCAGGTCCGGCGCCAGGGCCGTCACGACGAGGTCCGCCGCTGGGCGGTCCGCGGCGGTCGCCGCCAGGTCCGTCGCGGAAACGAGGGCGGTCGCCATCACGGCGGGGTCCGCCGTTGCCGGAGCTTACCTTCTCAGAGGGTCCACTGACCCAGGAGGGCCCGAAACCAAGGGAAGAGAGGTCCAGTTCAAAGGACTTTTCCTTGGGAGGGTTGTTTTCGGCCGAGTCGGAGGACATTGAGGAAGTGAGCGTTGGGAAAGATGCCCGCTTGGCAAGCATCAGCACAATCGCTTTTTACTTGCACCAGCCGTCAGGAGTTCCAGCGTGCACCTTCCTTTATTGCTCAGGTGGTGGAATGGCAGACACGCATGCTTGAGGTGCATGTGCCGCAAGGTGTCCGGGTTCAAGTCCCGGCCTGAGCACCAATTTAGGCTGGGTCGGTCCGGAAACGGGCCGGCCCTGTTTTTGGTTCACATCAAACCCGACACCCCGCAGTAGTAGGGACATGGCTACGCAGGGAAAACTCGACGTCCTCATCCTCGGCTCCGGCGGCCGAGAGCACGCCTTGCTCAAGGCCTGCCTTCGCAGCCCCCGCGTGGCCAAGGTCCGCGTGGCCCCCGGCAACGGCGGCATGGCCCTTGAAGCCGAGTGCCTGGAGGTCGACGCCGCCAACCCTGTCGCCGTCCTGGAACTCGTCCGTCGTACGGCCTCGACCTTCGTGATCGTCGGCCCCGAGGTCCCGCTCGCCGCTGGCGTCGTCGATGCCCTCGAAGCCGCCGGTATCCCGGCCTACGGTCCGCTTGCTTCTGGGGCCCGCCTCGAGGCCAGTAAGGCCTTCAGCAAGGATTTCATGGTGCGCCATAACGTACCGACCGCCGCTTCGGAGACGTTTCGCTCCCTCACTCCGGCGCTGGAGTATGTGCGCAAGCAGCCCGTTCCGATCGTCATCAAGGCTTCGGGCCTGGCGGCAGGGAAGGGCGTCGTCATCGCGACCACGCACGCCGAAGCCGAGGCTGCGCTGCGCGATATGATGGAGACCAAGGTCTTCGGCGCGTCGGGCGACGAGGTCGTCATCGAAGAATTCATGCAGGGCGAAGAGGCGTCGATCATGCTCATGGTGTGCCGTGACGAATACCTCATGCTGCCGCCAAGCCAGGACCATAAGCGCGTCGGCGAAGGTGACACCGGCCTCAATACTGGCGGCATGGGCGCGTATGCTCCCACCACCGTCGTCACGCCTGAGGTCGAACGTCGTCTCCGCGAGGAGATTATCCTACCCACGCTGCGCGGCCTCAAGGCCGACGGCATCGATTACCGCGGCACACTTTACGTCGGCATCATGGTGACCGAGAGCGGTCCCAAGGTCGTCGAGTTCAACGTCCGCTTCGGCGACCCCGAGTGCCAGGTGCTCATGCCTTCGCTCGAGACCGACCCCGTGCAGATCATGGAAGACATCGCGCATGGCCGCTTCCGTCCTTCGGCCGTGAAGCTGCGCCCCGGCGCCACGATCATCATCGTCCTCGCTGCCGGCGGTTATCCCGGCGAGATCCGCAAGGGCGACCCCATCACCTTACCCGCGAGCCTGCCCGAGGGCGTGGACATCGTCCATGGCGGCACCAAGCGCCTGCCGGATGGCCGGGTGGTCACCTCTGGCGGCCGTGTCCTCGGCGTCGTGGCCCACGGACCCACTCTCCAGGAAGCCGCCCGCCGGGCCTACGCCGTCGTCCCCCAGATCAAGTTCGAAGGCTGTCACTACCGTCGGGACATCGGTTATCGCCAGCTCCGTCGCGACGGGGTGGTTTGAACACTTGAACCGAGGGACTTATCCCTCATCTTGAACCGCATGGCCGTCGAACGAGACACCGTCACGTTTGTCTGCACAGGTAATACCTGTCGCAGTCCGATGGCGGAGGCGTTGCTCCGGGCGACTCTAGTTAAGCGAGGGCAGGGGCTCGAGAAGCTGAAGGTCGCCTCGTTCGGCCTGGCCGCCGAGTCCGGACTCCCCGCCTCGACGAACTCCGTCAAGGCCATGCAGCGCATCGGCTTGGACGTCTCCGGCCACCGCAGCCGGCTGCTGAGCCAAGCGGATGTCGACCGCAGCGTCGTAATTTTCGGCATGACCGAGTCGCACCTCGCCGCCCTGCATTCCCGTTTCGACGTCCTGCCGGATTTCGTGCTGCTCCTGCGCGACGTCCTCCCGACGGACGTCCCGCGGGATATCCCTGATCCTTTCGGCGGCGGTTATCGCGATTACGAGGAGTGCCGCGATTCCATGGTTGAAGCCATCCCCGCGATGGTGGAGTTTCTGCGCCAGAATCTCTCCCGATGACCAGCCCGCTTACGCTTTCCTTTGGCAGTGACCATGGCGGACTCGCCTTGCGACGCGGTCTGATTGAAGCGCTGAAGGCCAAGGGCTACGCCATCCTCGACCGCGGTACCGAGACCGAGGCTTCCTGTGATTATCCTGACTATGCGCACGCCGTCGGTGCCGACGTCGTGGGCGGCCGCGCGAAGTTCGGTATCCTTGTCTGTACGACCGGCATTGGGATCTCCATCGCCGCCAACAAGGTGCGCGGCATCCGGGCCGCCCTCGTCCAGAGCGCCGACGCCGCGGGGCAGAGCCGTCGCCATAACGACGCCAACGTCCTGTGTTTCGGGGCCAAATACGTCGACCTCCCGACCGCGCTGGCGTGCGTCGAGGCCTTCCTGGCTGCCGAATTCGAAGCCGGCCGGCATACCCGGCGCGTGGATAAGCTGGACTCCCCATGTGGATAACCCCGCCGATTTGCCGTTGCCACGATTCCTCGCACGATTTGCCCTTTCACCACTCTACCCATGACCGCCATTCGCCGCATCCCTCTCGCCCAGCTCGACCCTGAGATCGACCGCCTGATCAAGGCTGAGCTCAAGCGCCAGCAGACGCACATCGAGCTGATCGCCTCCGAGAACTTCACGCTTCCCGCCGTGATGGAAGCCCAGGGCAGCATCCTGACGAACAAATACGCCGAAGGTTATCCTGGTAAGCGCTGGTACGGTGGTTGCGAAATTGTCGACCAGGTTGAGCAGCTGGCCATCGACCGCGCCAAGGCCCTCTTTGGCGCCGACCACGCCAACGTCCAGCCGCACTCCGGCAGCCAGGCCAATGCCGCCGTCTACTTCGCGAGCATTAAGCCCGGTGACAAGATCCTGACCATGAACCTGTCGCATGGTGGCCACCTTACGCACGGCAACTCCGCGAACTTCTCCGGTAAGCTCTACAACGCCGTCCACTACGGCGTGGGCGCCGACGGCCGCATCAACTACGACGAAGTCGAGGAGATGGCCAAGCGTGAGAAGCCCAAGATGATCACCGTCGGCGCTTCTGCCTACGCCCGCGAGATTGACTTCGCCCGCTTCGGCAAGATCGCCAAGGAGAATGGCGCGCTCCTGCTCGCCGACATCGCGCATATCGCCGGTCTCGTCGCTGGAGGCGTGCATCCGTCGCCCGTGCCTTACGCCGATTTCGTCACCACCACCACGCACAAGACACTCCGCGGTCCGCGCGGCGGCCTCATTCTCTGCAAAGCCGAGCACGCCAAGGCTATCGACTCCGCCGTCTTCCCGGGCGCCCAGGGTGGCCCGCTCGAGCACGTGATTGCCGCCAAGGCCATCTGCTTCGCGCAGTGCGCCACGCCTGAGTTCAAAGAATATGCTCAGCAGGTCGTCGCCAATTCCCGCGCCCTCGCCGACGAGCTGGTGAAGCTCGGCTTCGGCCTGATCAGCGGAGGCACCGATAACCACCTTAGTCTGCTCGACCTCCGCAAGAGCCACCCGAACGTTTCCGGCAAGGACGCCCAGCTCGCCCTGGACGCCGCCCACATCACCACTAATAAGAACACCGTGCCGGACGAGACCCGCAGTCCTTTCCAGGCCAGCGGCATCCGCGTCGGCACCCCGGCGGTGACTTCTCGGGGTATGAAGGAGTCCGAGATGCGAGAAATCGCCCAGGCGATCGCCATCGTCCTTTCCGACCCTCAAAATCCTGCCAAAATCGAACAGGCACAGGGTATCGTGGCCTCCCTGACCAGCCGTTTCCCCCTCCCGTATTAATCTTAAAAAGCCCTTTTACCCTTTCCAACGGAACAAAATCTCCTAACCTTATCTATACCCCACTCAATCTATGAACACCTCCACCCGTAACCGTAAGGGCTTCACGCTCATCGAACTCCTGACGGTGATCGCGATCATCGGCATCCTCGCCGCCGTCCTCTTCCCCGGCGTCCAGGGCGTCATGAAGAAGGCCAAGCAGTCCGCCGCTTCGACCAAGCTGCGCAACATCGCCCAGTCCTACATCGTTTTCAACTCGGGCAGCAAGTTCATCAAGGACGCCACCTGGAATAGTGCATCTGCCCCGACCTCGGCCACCACGCTGGGTCAGTTCGCCGCGGTGCTCGCCCTCAATGCCGGCCTGAACACCGGTGAAATCTGGTTTGTCGACGCTGACTCGCTGAACGACAGCGCTTCTTTCCCGAAACAGGTGCTGCTTGGCGCCGCCGGTTCCGAGACCATCGATCCGGCCTTCATCACTCCTGCTACTGCCACCGGCTTCATGTCTTGGACGACCTACACCCCGACGAACAAGAACCTCAACGAACAGGTGCCCCTCCTCTGGACGCGCGGTTTGGACACTGCCGGTAAGTGGACGACCGCCGCATTCGGAGTCTGGGGTACGGAAGGCGGCCATATCGCTTTCGGTGACGCCCACGTCGATTGGCGCTCTGACACCAGTGCAGAAGAAAACAAATTCGCTTCCAAGAAGAACCCTGGCCAGTTGACTCCTAGCTGGCAGGAAGCCGTCAGTGCTGCCGCAGTCAAGGAACTGAAGTCCAAGTAAGACTTCGCGACCTCTCCGAAAAGCCCCGCCCAGCGGGGCTTTTTTGTGGGTCCACTTTGTGACAATTATGGCAGACTTTTTAAGGGAGGAGGGGGGGGAATGGCTTGCTAGCCCAAGTATTTTCATTATTTGTTCTGTTATCTTCACCCCATGAAATCCCCAAATAACTCTCGCCGCGGCTTCACGCTCATCGAACTCCTGACGGTGATCGCGATCATCGGCATCCTCGCCGCCGTCCTCTTCCCCGGCGTCCAGGGCGTCATGAAGAAGGCCAAGCAGTCCGCCGCTTCGACCAAGCTGCGCA
>JBIILC010000019.1:0-27243 GCA_044232865.1 Opitutales bacterium
TCGTCCGCGTCAACGAAGACGCCATCCGTCGCGGCATCGGCTACGCCACGCACGACCCGGTGACTGTCACGCACGAGCTCAAGACCGTTCCGTTTAAAGCTGCGATCGATGAATTCAAGTGGGACGCCCTCGTCACCGGTATCCGTCGCGACGAAGACCCGACCCGCGCCAAGGAGCGCTGGTTCTCCCCTCGCTCCGCCGAAGGTAACTGGGACTACAAGGACCAGCCGCCGGAATTCTGGGGCCAGTTTGCCAGTTCCGCCCCTGAAGGCGGCCACGTCCGCGTGCAGCCTCTGCTCGAATGGACCGAACTCGACATCTGGGAATACATCCGCCGGGAGAACATCCCTAACCCGACCCTCTACTTCGCCCGCGACGGCAAGCGCTTCCGCTCCCTCGGTTGCCATCCGATCACGCACCCGGTCGACAGCCCAGCCAGCAATATCGACGAAGTCATTGAGGAACTGAAGCTGACCAAGACCAGCGAACGCGCCGGTCGCGCCCAGGACCACGTCGGTCGCAACTCGATGCAAGAACTCCGCGCCAAGGGCTTCATGTGAGCCGCCCAACAAGATGAACACCCAATCCCTTTCCCAACCTGTGAGCACCTCCCTTCCCTCCGTCGAAGACCATCGCAAGATGCACGTCGTCGTCGTCGGCCACGTCGACCACGGCAAGTCCACCTTTGTCGGCCGTCTCCTCAACGACACCGACTCCCTGCCTAACGGCAAGATTGAGCAGGTTCGTAAGAACTGTGCCATCGAAGGCATGGAGTTCGAATACGCCTTCCTCCTCGACGCCTTGATCGAAGAGCAGGAACAGAACATCACCATCGATACCACGCGTATCTTCTTCCGCACGAAGCAGCGCGCCTACGCGATCATCGACGCACCGGGCCACAAAGAGTTCCTCAAGAACATGGTGACTGGCGCCGCCAGCGCCTCCGCCGCCCTCTTGCTCATCGACGCCAAGGAAGGCGTCATGGACCAGTCCCGCCGCCACGCTTTCCTGCTCTCCCTCCTAGGCGTGAAGCAGCTCGTCGTTCTGGTGAACAAGATGGACCTCGTCGACCACTCCGAGGCCACCTACCAGAAGATCGTCGTCGAATACTCGGCCTTCCTGAAAACGCTCGGCCTCAACGCCGTCCACTTCATCCCTATTGCTGCCAAGCACGGTGAGAATGTCGTCGACCGCTCCGCCAAGATGGCTTGGTGGAAAGGCCCGACGGTCACCGAAGCCCTCGATAACTTCGCGCACGAGGACGACCTCACCGGCCTGCCCCTGCGCCTACCGGTCTCCGACATCTATCGTTTCGATCACCGGCGCATCATCGCCGGACGCGTCGAAGCCGGCGCCATTCGCCCCGGCGACGAGCTCATCTTCCAGCCCGGCGGACGTCGCAGCACGGTCCGCACCTTCGAAGACTGGCCGGGGCCTGATTCCCGCTCGGTCGTCGGCACCGGTGGCTCCGCCAGCGTGACACTCTCCGAGCAGATCTTCGTGGAACGTGGCCAGGTTGCGTCCCACCCGGCCAACCAGCCCCGCGTCGGCCGCGAATTCCGCGCCCGCATCTTCTGGCTCGGCAAGGAACCCCTCGTCCAGAACAAGACCTACCGCCTGCGCCTGCTCACCCAGAACGTCGACGCGGTCATCGCCAAAATTATCAAGGTCACGGACGCCTCCACGCTCGAATCCAAGGAGGCCGCCAGCGTCCCCCGCGACTCGATCTGCGAAGTGATCGTCCGCGCCACGCGTAACATCGCTTATGACCTGCACAGCGAGTGCCCCATCACGGGTCGCTTCGCCCTCGAAGAAGGCGGCCGCATCCATGGCGGCGGCATCATCCTCGATACGGTCTCGAAGTCTGAAGCCCCTTCCGGCAAGGTCACCGCCTCCGAGCGTGGCGCCCGCGCCGGCCATCCGCCGGCGGTCATCTGGTTCACGGGTCTCTCCGGCTCGGGCAAGTCGACCATCGCTGAAGCTGTCGAACGTCGTCTTTTCGACGCCGGCCGCAACGTCATCCGCGTCGACGGCGACGACCTCCGCGTCTCGCTGAACCGCGACCTCGGCTTCTCCGCCGCCGACCGCGCCGAAAGCGTCCGTCGCGCCTCCGCTGTCGCCGGCCTCTTCGCTGGCACGGGACACATCACGCTCGTCACCCTCATCGCTCCTCTGGCCGCTGACCGCGCCAAGGCCCGCGCCGCCCTCGCGAACCATACGTTCATCGAGGTCTTCGTGGACGCCCCGCTCGCCGTCTGCGAGTCCCGCGACGTCAAGGGACTCTACGCCAAGGCCCGCCGTGGTGAGATCGCCGAGTTCACCGGCATCTCGTCACCGTACGAAGCCCCGGAATCTCCTGAGGTCCATATCAAGACCGACAAGACCTCCCAGGAAGAAGCCGTCGACCTCGTGCTCGGCGCCATCGATAAGGTCCTCCAGGGCAAGGGCGACGATTGGGAAGTGTAACCGACGCGAAGCGTCGGAGGGATAGGGCCAGGGACAGGGCTAGGGCTAGAAATGGCCCCAGCCCTTTACATTTCCCTAGCCCTAGCCCTGGCCCTAGGTGCCACTTGCCCCCATGCCCACTTGTCCCCTAGATAGCCTCATGCGCCTCCCCACCGCCCTCGTCCTCCTCGCCTGCCTGTCCGCCTTCGCGGCCGAGCCTCGTAAGAACGTCCTGCTGCTCGTCTCGGATGATTGCGGTACCCGCATGGGCACCTACGGAGGTCCGGCGCTCACGCCGAACATCGACGCCCTCGCCCGCTCCGGCGTCCGCTTCGATCGCGCTTATTGCCAATACGCCCTCTGCAACCCGAGCCGTACTTCTTTCCTCACGGGCCTTCGTCCCGACACCACCGGCGTCTACGACAACGCGAAGGAATTCCGTAAGGTGATCCCGGACATGGTGACGATGCCGCAGATGTTTAAGAATAACGGCTACACCGTCGGACGTATCGGCAAACTCTACCACTATGGCGTACCGAAGGAGATCGGCACCAACGGTCTCGACGACCCGCAGTCGTGGGAAAAGGTCTGGAATCCCCGCGGTCGTGATTGCGACGACGAGGATAAAATCTTCTCGATCGGCGTTGGCGCTGGGACTTCGGCCGATAAGGCCAAGGGCAAGACGGGTCAGATCCTCGTGGGTTCCGGTAACTACGGTGGCACGCTGAGCTGGCTCGCCGCCGACGGCACCGACGCCGAACAGACCGACGGCAAGATCGCCGCACAGGCCATCTCTTTCCTCCAGGAAAAGCGCACCAAGCCTTTCTTCTTGGCCGTGGGCTTCTTCCGTCCGCACACGCCCTACGTGGCCCCAAAGCCTTATTTCACCACCTATCCTAAGGATAAGGTCGAGCTCGTCCCTGACCCCACCGCCGACCGTGCTTCCAAGCCCCAGGTGGCCCTTTCCAATACGACCGTGGCCAACTATGGCATGACCGAGGATACGCAGCGTACGGCGAAGCAGGCCTACCTAGCCTCGATGACCTTCATGGACGCCCAGTTCGGGCTCGTGCTCGCGGAACTGAAGAAGCAAGGCCTCGATAAGAACACTATCGTGATCTTCATCAGCGATCACGGCTACAATCTCGGCGAACACGGCCTCTGGCAGAAACGCTCCCTCTACGAAGATTCCGCCCGCGTGCCGTTCATCATCCGCGACCCGGACAGTAAGGCTAACGGGCAGTCGACCCAGCGCGTCGCCGAACTGATCGACCTCTACCCCACCGTCGCCGACCTCTGCAGCCTGACGCCTGATAAGCGTGCCGAAGGCAAGAGCCTCCGAGCCCTACTCGAAGACCCGAATCGTGCGTGGGCCAACTCGGCCTATACGCAGGTCGATTTCGGCGCCGTGAACGGCAAGAAAGGCGGCGCCCATAAAGTCGGTCGTTCCGTGCGCACCGAACGCTTCCGCTACACCGAGTGGAACGGTGGCGAGACCGCCGTCGAACTCTACGACCACGAGAAGGACCCCAAGGAGATGACCAACGTAGCCAAGGATCCTGCTTACGCTAAGTTCGTGACCGAACTGAAAGCGACTTTGGCTAAAGGCACGAACTGAGAGGTAGGGACGTGATTGCCATCACGTCCGTTCGCGGACGGAGCCAGAACGTCGGTAAAGCCGACTAAGACTGGACAACGCACCTTTAAAGGCGAACGGCGGCCATGGCAATGGCCGCCCTACCCTTTGACTTCCAGTGCGCAGCGGATACCCTGTGTACATGAAAGTCCTGCATATCGACGCTTCTCCGCGCACGGTCCGCTCGGTGACCCGGAAGCTTTCCGCAGGTTTCATCCAGAATCTTCGACTCAAAGTCCCTGGTCTGCAGGTCACCCATCGCGACGTCGGCCATCACCCGCCCCCCTTCATCTCCGATGCCTGGGTCGGCGCAGCCTTCGCGCCGGCGGACCATGACGATCCATCGATGAAAGGCGTGCTGCACCATTCCGATGCCCTCACGGCTGAGCTGCTCAGTTGTGACACGCTGCTCATCGCCACGCCGATGCATAACTTCTCCATCCCGGCCTGCCTTAAGGCTTGGATCGATCAAGTCGTACGCACGGACATGACCTTCAAGCTGACCGAAGAAGGCGTCGAGCCGCTGGTCAAAGGCAAGAAGGCCCTCATCGTCACTTCCCGCGGCGGCTTCGTCGCCGGCACAGACTTTGATTTCCAGGAACCTTACCTGCGCAAGATCCTCGGCTTCATCGGCATCACCGACGTCACCTTCGTGCACGCCGAAGGCGTGAACAGCGGCGAGAAAGAACGTGAAGCCGCCATGACCGAGGCTTCCGCGAAGTTGATCGAGCTGGCGAAGGGGTGGTAAGGTAGGGACGCGTCGGCGACGCGTCCGGCCCAAGGTCGCGACACCGTCGCGCCCCTACCTCGAATCAACTATACTTCAGCTCGACGCGCTTCCCCGTCCGGATCGACTCGTAGACGCCGTCGATGATGACCATGTCGCGACGGCCGAGTTCGCCATCACAGCTGACCGGCTGATTATCGCGGAAAGCCGCGGCAACACCATCCATGTGGCGCTGTTGCTGACGGAAGATACCGAAGTCCAGTTTGCCCTTGGCGGAGGTCGAGATGTTCAGATTGCGGTAGCTGAACACCGGTCGCTCGCCCTTGAACCAGCCCTTGGCGCCTTCAGCATAAAGCTCCGCCCGGTTGGCATCATAGCCCGACCAGACATCAGCCACGGCGCCATTGGCGAACTCGAGGCGAAACTCCAGGGCCTGTTCAACCTCGATGAATAATTCGGGCTGCGTCTTTGGCAGTTCCTTGGCGGTGACCGAAATCGGGCTGGCATCGGTCGCCATGCAGCAGGCGTGAAGCGAATAGATGCCCATGTCCGTCAGCGCCCCGCCGCCGGCGAGCTTCTTCTCGATGCGCCAAGACTTGCGACGAAGCGTGTAGCCGTTGGCGGTCTTAATCTTCATGAACGGGCCGAACTCCTGGGTCTTGGCCAGACGGACGAGTTCCTGGTGATACGGATCGAAATGGAGGCGGTAGCCGATCGCGAGGCGCTTGCCGGCCTTTTTACCCGCGGCGATCATCGTGTCGCACTCGGCGGCCGAAATTGCCATCGGCTTCTCACAGATGACGTGCTTGCCGGCGCCGAAAGCCGCGACGACGTTCTGGGCGTGGATACCGGGAGGCGTCACCACGTAGACGATGTCGATCGCCTTATTGGCGGCGACCTTATCCCACTCCTCGTAAGAATAGATGTTCGCTTCGTCGAAGCCGTGGAGCTTCGCGAGCTTCACGCCCTTCTCGCGGGTACCAGTGATCACCGCCACGAGCTTCACATTCTTGGTCTCCAACAAAGCCGGCGAGAGTTCGCCGTTCGAGTAATTTCCTAGGCCACAGAGGGCGAGGCCGAGGGGTTTACCACTGGCTTCAGCCGCACGCAGCGCCGGAGCGAGCGCATAACCAGCGGCCAGGCCGCCCAGGGTACCGAGGAATTCGCGACGAGTAGGGCTCATAGGGGGTATGGCTATTCCTACCCCGCCCCCGACCCTCCGCAAGTTCAAGGTAGGGGCAACCTAGGCCGCTTCGACGTGCTCCAGCATCCATGAAGCCTGGCGACGCACGCCTTCGTCCTCGGATTTCACGAGCTTCGAAAGGGCAGACGCCAGTTCCTTGGAAGCCAATCTGGACGCCAATTGGCAATACTGCCTGAACTCGACGCCTGATGGCCGGCCGACGACATCCAACAAGACCGCCTGGAGCCTTTGCTTATGCTTCGGGCTCAGTTCAGCGCGCTTCAGATAACGCAGCAGCTGCGCCTTGTCATAACCCGAACGAAAGTATCGCGGATTCACTTCCAGGAAGGTAATAGCGGCCTCGCGCCATTCGGCATCGACCTGTTCGACCTCCTTCAGCTTATCCGGCCAGATCATGAAGATCCGGTAGATGCCGACGTGCTCGGCTCCCGGCACATACCTGTTCCGATAATGAGCCGGGCCCTCCGACTTCATGACTTGCTCCAACTTAATGATATCTTTGGGGGAAATGCTCATGGTCACTTCTCACCTTTGAGATAGGCCAAGAGGTCGGCCAATTGCTGTTTGCTCAGGCCTGCTTCGAGGCCGGTGGGCATGAGCGAGCTGGGCAGAGATTCGAGTTTAGCGAGGTCGGCACGCAGCAGGGTCGCTTCGACGCCTAATGGGCCACGCAAGGTGATCGAGGTGGGCGTATCGCCGACCAAGACACCGCTGAGGACGCGTCCGTCCTTAGCCTCAGCGAGATAAGCGGTGAAGGCCGGTGCGATCTCAGCATCGGGATTCACGATATGAAACAGGATGTTATCCTTGGTCTGCCGGCGGATGTCGAAGAGGTCAGGCCCGACGGCGTACCCTTCCCGGTCCAAGCGATGGCAAGTGGCACATACGGCATTGAAGACCCCACGTCCATTCACGGGCACGGGCGTCAGCGATAATGCTTTGGTAGCCTCGGCCAAGGCCTCGGGACGAGCCGAGATGGTCAGCAGACGCTCTGCCATGGCCTTGATAGCGGGATCCTTGGCGGCGAGCACCTGTCGTCGGCGTACGCCGGTAAAGGCGCTAGCGGGCAAGCGCTTGGCCTCCACAGCAGCCAGGACGCCCTTCACATGGAACGGCACGCCGAGGAGCGAACCCAGAACGGCATCCCGGCGAGCGGGCGTATAACGCGACCAGCCGGCGAGAAGCGCCATCGAGACGTCGTCCTTAGGATGGGCCACCACGGACTTGAGCGCCGCAGTCGTAAGATCAGGTGCGGATTCATCCAAGGCGAGCTTCAGCAAGGCCTCACCTGCACGTTCCCACGGCAGACGTGCCATGAGCTTCACGGCGATGCTCCGCTCTTCGATCGATTTGGACTTATCTGTCGCGACGGAAGGTGACGATTCCAGCAACGTCTGAAAAGATGCCGGCAGGCCCGTGGCCTTGCGGCCTGCAATTGAAAGATAACCGTTCAGCAAAGCGAGGCGTACGGATTCGGGCGCGCCGCTGGCGACTTCAAGGTCGGCGGGCTTCGTGAGGGAACCTCCAAGATAACCGAAGACTTCTGCTAATCCGGCGCCGACCTTGGCATCACGGGGCTGCTCCGCGAGCATGGCCTGCAGGAATGCCCCTTCCCTGCCGCCTATGCCGCTGAGCACGGCGTTACGCATCCACTTGTCGTCCGCATACCGTATTACCCCCTCGGCAAGTGACTTGGTCGCCTCCGGCGAAGCGTCGTCGCCTAGGTCGATCAGCTTACGGAATCGAGTCCTCGGCGTGTCGCTGAGGGCCAACATCATATGCAGACGCTGATCACTCGGCTTCTCCGCCCGCACGCGCCAGATGCGCCCAAGGTTCTTACCCGATTCGAAGTCGGTATGCTTGCGCACTTCTGCCGCCAGGTATTCAGGATGCTCGATGACCTTACGATACATGTCCGCAATGTAGAGAGCTCCTTCCGGCCCCTTGGCCAGGTAGACCGGCCGGAACCAGTCGTCACGCGAGGCGAGCAGTTCGCGATTAGAGAACGCCGGGGTGGCCGCGAAGGTCGCGCCCTTGGGAGTGAGCCGATCGGCATGGATGAGGTTGCCGGTTGGATCGCAGGAGAGCACGGTGTTGGCGCATTCGGGAGTCAGCAGCGACTTCCCTTGCCAGACCTTCACGCCACAAGCGGCGCTGAAAGAACCCGCATGGCCATCGGCGGTCGTAATGTTCGAGCTAATCGGAAAAAGCCTCACGCCATCATGGCCACCGTTGATGCCGTTGAAAGCATCGCGCTCATTACAGTCCTGGACGGTCTCGCTGAAAGCCAGGCGTGGATTCCGCTTCAGCCACTTGGAATCGAAGACGACGTGCTGCACCGGCACGCGGTTCATGCAGATGAAGCGGTTACCGAAGATGTCGAAGCTCATCCCATATTGCGACTTCCCGTCGACTAATTCGACCTCGAGGGTCTTGGGATGAAAACGAATATCAGACGTCATCTTGAGCGGCGGGCGCTCCGGATAGGACGGACAGGTGACCGTTCCGCCACTCAAGCCGGCGGCCAGATAGATCAGTCCGTCAGGACCGATGGTCGGGGCGTTGACGCGTAGTTGAGTGCTACCCGTCGTGGCGAAACCGGTAAGGAGCACGCGACGTTCATCCGCGACGCCGTCGCCGTTATTATCCTTAAGAAAGAGCACATCCGGAGCACAGGTGACGATCAGGCCTCCGCCCCAAGGCAGCACGCCGTTGGGAAACGTGAGTCCATCGGCGAAGACGGTGCGCTTATCCATCCGTCCATCGCCGTCGGTGTCTTCGAGCATCGCGATGACGCCAGCCGGCTTCTCCCCTTCCTTGGGCCCGATTGGGTAGCCACGATTTTCCGCAACGAACAGGCGTCCCTTGCTATCGAAGGCAATCGCACACGGCGAAGCCACCAAGGGCTCGGCGGCGACGAGTTCGACTCGCAACCCAGGCGCAGCCTCAAAAGCATTCAAGGCATCGGCCGGCGCGAGCGGGCTCGGCAGCGGGGCCGCCGCCAGCACGGAGGCGAAGACGATGGACGAGAGCCGAATCATTTCAGCTGCGGAGGCTGGTCACCGTAGGCCCACGGTTTACCGGCGGGACCGTTCGGACGTTCGGGCAGCTTCGAGGGCTTCATCTTGGCGGCGAGTTCAAGGCCGACGTTCATGAACTGCGTGCCAGCGGTGATCTCGAGATTACTGTAGCTCGTCAGGCGCGTCTCGTAGCCGCCACCGTTCGGCCCGAAGGCTTCTTCGTCCGGGACGTAACCGACACAACCGTTGGCGAGCTCGACCGGGAAGGTCATGGGAAATCCGCTGCGCTTCTTGAGCTGGAGTCCGTAGGAGACAAAATACTCGGCGGGATTGGAGAGACAGACGACCGGACCGACCTGGATGGCCTGCACCTCGACCTCGACGCCGCTTTTCCGGGCGATCAAGGCGTCAAGCAGGAGAGTCTCCTTGGCCCAGACCCAATCCTTGTGGGCGGGCGGGCCCTTGATGCGTTCACGGGCCTCGGCGATTCGCTCAGGGGCGGGAATCCGGCGTCCAATCTCCCAGACCTTATGGTCGGCGGCCAGCGGTACCTCGGCGGTGCGGGTCTGTGACATGCTCAGCAGGACCTTCAAGGCCTCGGCGCCCACGCGTCCGCCAACGAACTGGGACCAGTCGTCGGAAGCCGGATTGGCCTTGGGGTCGAGATTGTTGACCTGGGTGATATCTCCGCAGGCGCCCTGCAGGAAGACCACCTTGGCGTCCTTGCCGTAATAGCCCTGGATGACCTTCTCGGTGTAATAGATCCAGTTTGCGCCGATGCCGTCGGAATTCGTGGTGGCGTGGCAGGAGAAGTTGACGATGCAGCCCGCGAGCGTGCCATCAGGGCGCCAGACGCCGATCAAGCCGACCTCGTCGTCAATCGGATTGGCGAACTCGACCACGTCAGGGTTGTTCTTGCCCGGATGGGAGAAGGTGAGGCCGTTCTTCATGCGCACACGACGATTGAAAGCCACCTGACTCTCATGGCCGACGCCGTAGCCCACCGTCACCGTGGCTTTTGACTGATCGGCGGCGACAATCGCCTCGACCGTGGCGGCGACGACCTTCTTGAGATAGCCCGCATCGGCGCAGGACGACTTCTTGTAAGCGAGCTCTTGGATCTCGGCGGAAGCGTGATCGAACTCGCCCGGCAGGATCATCCCGATCGGACCGGAGGAGTGGGAATGCGAAGCGCCAATCATTACGTCGGTGATCCCCGTGGCGGCTTTCACCAAGGCGCGAATCTCCAGCACCGTCTCGCGCCGAATCATCAGAGCATCGATACCAACGAGAGCCACCCGCTTCTGACCATCGTCGAACACGCTCGCGCGCACCTTGCACGGATCATGGATCTTCTTCGAGTAGACCTTCCCGTAATTACCCGGCATTTCCATACCGATGTCGGGAGTGATATCGCGATCGGCGAACCCCACGCGGACGCCGGGCTTAGCGGGCGGCGCGGCCAAGAGCGTGACGGAAGCCAGGACCAGCAGGACATGGCAGAAACCGAGTCGGGGAGAACTCATAGGGGTAAGAGCAGGTATGTCGGGGGAAAGTTCCCAGGACAAGCCCACGAGTATGGGGTCAGACCGCTTCTGACGGATATCGGTCAGAAGCGGTCTGACCCCATACTGTATCTTTGCGTCGATGGGTAGGGTCGGGACAGCGTCACGACCTAGGGGCACGAGGTAGGGCTGACCACCCTTGGTCAGCCGCGGTTGAGCGAGGGCGCTCAACCCTACCCAAGGCAGAACGAGGGCAGCACGCGGTGCTGCTCCTACCTCAAGGCACTTATTCGTGAAACCTAATCCTCGGCTTGGGGCCGTCCTTCGCCTTCGGTAAACGCTCAGGGTCGGTCAGCGAGGCGCCCGACTGGAGCTCGGACTTACCCTTCCATTCCCGTTCAAAGCCGGTGCTGGCGAGGCGCACGGCATCACGGCCAAGCTTATGGTTCAGCGCGTCGACGGCCTTCATGAGCCGATCCTTGTTCGGATCAGCCTCACCGCCCATGCCGGGCAAGGACGGCTGCACGACATCGGCTGGGGTCAGGCCGTGGAGCATCACCCCTGCCCGCTTATACATATAACCATCGCGACGGACCCGCGCCAACGCCCGCGAAGCCGCGGCACAAATCGCGCGGGCGTCGTCGGTCGGCGGATCGAGCGGTTCCATTTCATCGCCGCGATACTGCTCTTGGTCGATGCGATGCTGGTTCGTGCGAATGAAGACCACAATCGACGAAGCGACCAGGCCGTCTTCGCGCAGTTTCTCCGCGGCCCGGGCGGCATGCGAAGCGATGGCTTCGGAGAGCTCATGCGCATCGGTGATCGGACGTCCGAAAGAACGCGACACCAGCACGCTCTTGCGCGGACCGGCGTCCTCGACGATGTCATGGCAGGAGATGCCGCGCAGTTCGAGGGCGAGGCGTTCGCCGACCACGCCAGCGATGCGACGGATGAAACCCGGATCGGCCTCCGCGAGGTCGATGGCCGAAAGGATACCATGGGAACGGAGGCGTGACGCCAGGCCGGGGCCGACGCCCCAAACGTCTTCCGCTTCGACGCCACGCAGGAAGGCGGTGCGGCCTTCCACCGAGGCGGGCACGACGATCACTCCGCCGCTGGCCTTGTCGGTCTTCGCTCGCTCATTGGCCAGTTTACAGAGGACCTTCGTCGGGGCCATTCCTAGCGAGATCGGGATACCCGTGCGTTTGAGGACATCGGCGCGGATACGCAGCCCGAGGGCCTTGGCATCAGCATCCGGCATGTCAGGGAAGCCCAAGAATGCTTCGTCGACCGAATACACCTCGAGGTCGCGCGCCTGTTCGCCGAGGGCGGCCATCACTCGTTCAGAAAAATCGCCATAGACCTCGAAGTTAGACGAGAAGATCCGGACGCCATGGGCCTCGCAGGTACGACGCACTTCGAAATACGGCGCGCCCATCGGGATACCCAGCGCCTTAGCTTCGGATGAACGCGCGACCACGCAGCCATCGTTGTTCGAGAGCACCACGATCGGCACGCCGATTAAAGAGGGATCAAGGGCACGCTCGCACGAGGCGTAGAAGTTATTACAGTCGGCGAGTGCGCGGAGCATGGCGTCAGCAGCGGCGCACGACGGCGACCACCGTTCCCCAGATACGGCATTCGGGCGTGAAAGGCAATGACCAGCCCGGCCAGCGCGGACTATCGGCGCGCAGGCTCCAGGCGCCCGCGGCATCACGTTCAAGATGCTTCACCGTGAACTCACCGCCGACCTCGGCGACCACGATCGTACCCGCGCGTGCCGAGAGTGATTTATCCACCACGATGAGATCGCCCGTGAGGATACCCGCGCCCGACATCGAATCGCCGTCGACGCGCAGGAAGAAGGTCGAGATGGGGTTACGCACCACGTGCTCGTTCAGGTCGAGGCGGCGCTCCATATGGTCATCGGCCGGTGACGGGAATCCCGCGACCGCACGGGAGCCGAGCAGCGGCAAGGCCAACGGCCGACGGGCCTCGAACCCCTGCAATGTACGCATATCCAACATAAAGTGAACGGATGTTCACCTTTAGGGGAAAGGACTCAAGGAGAAAGCATCAGGGCGGGCTGTATCGAGGTAGGGACAGCACCACGTGCTGTCCTAATCACACCATGTCGAGACATGGTGCCCGCTTGAGCTATGAGAACTAGGACAGCACGTGGTGCTGTCCCTACCTCGAGACAACAAAAAGGCCTACGTCTCTCGACATAGGCCTTCGGGACGAGCTGGCAGCTCGGATTACGAAGCAGTCAGCGCGGTGACTTCGGCGCGCACCTTCTCGGCCAAGGCGGTCGAGAGGTAACGTTCGCTCGGCGAGCAGGCGATCGTGACGATGCGCTTGCCGGCATACTCGGGACGCTTGGCGAGTTGGAGGGCGGCCCAGATGTTGGCGCCTGCAGAGATGCCGACCGCGAGGCCTTCGCGGATGGAGACTTCCTGGGCCATGGCGAAGGCGTCTTCGTTGGTGACGAGGATGACTTCGTCGATCAGGGAGATGTCGCAGTTCTTCGGAACGAAGCCGGCGCCGATACCCTGGATCTTATGAGGAGCAGGCTGGACGGGCTGGCCGGCCATGGTCTGCGTGATGACCGGAGAAGCGGCGGGCTCGACAGCGATAGCGCGGAATTTAGGGTTCTTACCTTTGATCACGGAAGCGATACCCGTGATGGTGCCGCCCGTGCCGACGCCAGAGACAATCGCGTCTACCTTACCTTCGGTATCATCCCAAATCTCGACCGCCGTGGTGCGACGATGCACTTCGGGGTTGGCTGGGTTATCGAACTGCATCGGCATGAAAGCGTTGGCACCAATCTCGTCGCGAAGCTGCGTCGCACGCTCGATGGCGCCGCGCATGCCCTTCGCACCAGGAGTCAGGACGATCTCAGCGCCGAGGAGGCGGAGGAGGACGCGGCGCTCAATCGACATCGTCTCGGGCATCGTGAGGATGCAGCGGTAACCGCGGGCAGCGGCGACGAAGGCGAGGGCGATGCCAGTGTTGCCAGAGGTCGGCTCGACGATGGTGCCACCCGGCTTCAGGCGGCCGTCGCGCTCGGCGGTGTCGATCATGGCGCGACCGATGCGATCCTTGACGCTCGAGAGCGGGTTGAAGAACTCGAGTTTCACGAGGACTTCGGCATGAAGACCCTCGGTCACCTTGTTCAGACGGACGAGCGGGGTATGACCGATGGTGTCGAGGACGCTATTGTAGATGGCCATGGGTATTGAGGGGTTATTAAGTCATCATGACTGAATTAGCCCCCTCTCCTTCGCAATAAAAAACCCGGCATAACCGGGTCTCAAAGGGGCTTAGTAGCGGCGCTTGGGCGGCGGACCGAGGGGGCGCGGGGCCGAATCCCTCAGGCGGAAGATGATGCGGGCGGTGGTCAGGTCCGAAGGGGTCATCTCGACCTTCACGCGGTCGCCGGGGTTGATGCGGATGAAGTTCTTGCGGAGACGACCGGAGATACGTCCCAGCACCACGTGCTTATTAGGGAGCTCTATCCGGAACATGGTGCCAGGAAGCACTTGCAGGATTTTGCCTTCGAGTTCGATAACGGGTTCTTCAGCCATGCCTTATGGACGGCAGTGCATCCCGAACCCCGAGGAGAGTCAATCACCGTAGTGAGGCCCTCCTCCCCTCTTGCCACGGGCCTCGCAGGGGTAATCCTGCCGCCATGGAAGGAGATGCTTCGACCCCCCGCCCCGGGCTTATTTGCCCGTTCGAGAAGATGCGCCCTTCGCAGCTCAATCGGGACGACGCCTTCTACATGGCCCTGGCCTTCAACCTCGCGGTCGACGCCTGGCGCATCGACGAGGTGCCCATCGGTGCAATCATCGAGCGCGGCGGCGAGATCATCGCGGCCGCCCACAACGAGGTCGAACGCGCCAACGATCCGACTGCCCATGCCGAGATGCTGGCGATTACCCAAGCCGCCAAGAAGATCGGCGACTGGCGTCTCAACGAGTGCAACCTTTACGTCACCAAGGAGCCCTGCCCGATGTGCTCCGGCGCCACGATCATGAGCCGCCTCAACCGCGTGGTGTTCGCCTGGGGCGACCCCAAGATGGGCTGCATGGGCGGCGCGACCGAGCTACACAGCCTCCCGAAGCTCAATCACCGCGTTTCGGTGACCTCCGGCGTCCTTGAAGAGCCTTGCCGCGAGATTCTGCAGGCCTACTTCAACATGAAGCGTGGTCGCGATTCCACCGCCTCGGCTTGACCCCTACGGTAAATCATCAACCTATCCCTATGCATCGTCGCGACTTCATCAGCAAAGCCTCTCTCGCCGCCGCCGCGCTCAGCACCGCTTCCCTTTCCGCCCAAACCTCTTCCACAAAAACCATGAGCTACACCCTCGCCCCCCTGCCCTATCCTCACGCCGCTCTCGAGCCGCACATCGACGTCGCGACGATGGAAATCCACCACGGCAAGCACCACAACGCTTACGTCACGAACGTGAACGCCGCCCTCGCCAAGGAAGCCGGCTTCACCGCTCCGGCCGACGTCAACGAACTCATCGCCGACCTCTCCAAGGTCCCTGAGTCCATCCGCACCGCCGTCCGCAATAACGCTGGTGGCCACGCCAACCACACCTTCTTCTGGAACATCATCTCGCCCAACGGAGGCGGCGAACCCGTCGGCGCCCTCGGCGAAGCCATCCAGAAGGCTTTCGGTGGACTCGAAGGCGAGAAGGGCCTCAAGGCTGCCTTCAAGGCCGCTGCGACCACCCGCTTCGGTTCCGGTTGGGCCTGGCTCGTCGTCAAGGCCGACAAGTCCATCGCCGTGACCTCCACGCCGAATCAGGACAGCCCCCTCATGAAGGGCGTCGCCGACGTGAACGGCACCCCAGTCCTCGCCCTCGACGTCTGGGAACACGCTTACTACCTCAAGTATCAGAACCGCCGCCCCGACTACGTGGACGCCTTCTGGAAGGTCGTCGACTGGAAGAAGGCCAACGAGCTCTTCGTCAAGGCCATCGCCTGAGCGATTCAGTCATATCGGTCTTATGAAGCGGCCCCTCGGCCGCTTCTTTGTTTGGCACATCCACCTAGGTGTGCTGTCTTAACCTTACCCCGATGCGCTTGCTTACGCTCTTCCTCCTGGCTTTGGCGACATCCGCCACCGCCGCCGAAACCGTCCTGCCCCTCTGGACCGAAGGCGTCCCAGGCAAGCGCGTGGCGCCTTCGAAGACGGTGCTCGACCGCATCGGACCGAAGGGCAACCAGCCGGGCCGCGAGACCTTCATCAACGATCCGTCGATCACGGTCTACCCGGCCGCCAACCCGAACGGCGCCGCGGTCATCGTCTGCCCGGGCGGCGGTTATTGGTTCCTATCAACCAACAACGAAGGAAAGGGCGTCTGCGAATGGCTGAACAGTATCGGCGTCACGGGTATCCTCCTGCGCTACCGCACCCCGACGTCTGACGAGACGCTCCCACACAACTATCCGGTCCAAGACCTACAGCGCTCACTCGGCCTCGTCCGCGCCCACGCCAAGGAATGGAATATCGACCCGAAGCGCATCGGCGTGATTGGCTTCTCCGCCGGCGCCAACCTCGTCGGCCACGCTTCCTGGGATCGCACTCCCCGCACCTACGAACAGAAGCCCGGTGTCGACGACCCGCGCGGCCCGGACTTCACGATCTTCGTCTACGGCGGCGGCTTCCTCGAGAAGGAGGACAAGACCAAGTTCCGCGAAGGCTTCAGCGTCCCCGCCGATGCCCCGCCCTGCTTCTTCGTGGTCGCGCATAACGACGGCGCAAACCCGCTCGAAGCCGCTAAGCTCTACATCGAGTACAAGCGCCAGAACATCCAGTCCGAGATCCACGTCTATTCCAAGGGCGGCCACGGTTTCGGCACGCGCCAAACGAAGTTCCCGGTCGACGGCTGGACCAAGACCGCCGGTGAATGGATGGGCGCCGAAGGTTTCCTCAAATCCGCCAAATAAGCCCATGCGTCACCTATTCTCCAGACTCGTCCTGCTAGCTTCAACCGTCGTCTCCGTCCTGGCCAATCCCGCGGACATGAGCAAACCCGTGCAGGTGTTCATCCTCTTGGGGCAGTCGAATATGGTCGGCCTCGGTAAGGTCGCAGGACCAGCCGGCTCACTGGAGCATGCGGTCCGCGAAAAGAAACAATACTCCTTCTTGGTGGATACCAGCGGCGCATGGAAAGCCCGTGATGATGTTCGCTATGTGCGGGTGATGTCCGGCAGAGGGAACGGCATGCAGCGCCTCAATAACGAATGGATTAAGGTCAGCGGAAAGTCCCTCGGACCCGAACATGGTATCGCCCATCCCCTTGGCGAAGCCTTGGCCGACCCAGTCATGCTCCTGAAGAGTTGCATCGGCAACCGCAGCCTCGGCTGGGACCTCCTACCTCCCGGTAGCGCCCGCACGTTGCTCGACGGTAAAATCTATGCCGCCTACAAGGAACGACCCGACACCTGGCCGGCGGATCCCGCAAAGGGCATCGCGACGCCGCCGCCCGCTTGGCTGGACAAGCAGGGGAAGCCCATCGAGTGGTACGCCGGCAAGCAATACGACGATGACACCGCCCATGCGAAGCAGATCCTGACCGAACTGAAGCAGCACTACCCGGGCGCCCAAAGCCACGTGGTGGCGGGCTTCTTCTTCTGGCAGGGAGAGAAAGACGGCGGCAACGCGGGGCACGCCGCAAATTATGAGGCTAATCTCGTCCGCTTCATCAAGCGACTCCGACAGGATTTCGAGGCGCCGCAGGCGAAGTTCGTCCTGGCCACACTGGGAGAAGCCGTGAAGGGCTCGGGCGGCAACGGAGGCCGCATCCTCGAAGCCCAGCTCGCCGTCGCCGGCGAATCCGGCAAGTATCCGGAATTCACAGGCAACGTCGCAACGGTGTACGCCCACCCCCTCTCCAAGGGCGGATCGGGCAACAGCCACTACAACGGCAACGCTGAAACTTACATGGACGTGGGCGCGGCGATGGGTAAGGCCATGGTCGAACTTCTCAAGCGATGAAAGCCGTGCTGCGCCTCCTCACATTGGTCCTGCTCACCTTGGTGCCGCTAACCTCGCCGGTGTCCGCCCAGACCCTCGTCGGCGACGGGCAGGCGGACGATTCCGCGGCTCTCCAAAAACTCGTCGACGCCGGCGGGAGCGTCCAGCTACCCAAAGGCCGCTACCGCCTGACCAAGACGGTCACCGTCGACCTCGCCAAGCTCGGCGCCTCCAGCATCTCCTCCGACGGCACTGCCACACTCATCATGGCAGGTCCTGGACCTGCCTTAAAGATTATCGGTACTCACGGCGGCACCGCTGCGCCAAAGTCGTTCAAGCCTGAGACTTGGGCCCAGCGCACGCCAGTCGTGCAAGGCCTGGAAATCATCGGTGCTCACGCCGAGGCCGACGGCATCGAAGCCACCGGCACCATGCAACTGACCCTCTCGCGGCTGACCATCCGCGAGTGTCGTCACGCCATCCACCTCACCGAGCGCAATCGCAACGTCATCGTCTCGGAGTGCCATCTCTACCGCAATCGGGGCGTCGGCTTATTCCTCGATCGCGTCAACCTGCACCAGACCAACGTCATCGGCTGCCATATCAGCTACAACCTTGGCGGAGGCATCGTCGCTATCGGCGGCGAGGTCCGCAATCTGCACGTCGGCACCTGCGACATTGAGGCGAACCACGACGAGAAAGGCCCGCCCTCGGCTAACATCCTGCTCGACTCCACCGGTGGCTCGATTGCGGAAGTAGCGATCACTGGCTGCACCATCCAGCACACCCACAAGGCCCCTGGTGCCGCCAACATCCGCATTCTCGGCGCCGGCACGGACCCCTCCCTGCTCCGCCGGGAAGGCCGCGCGACCACCCGCGAAGGCCACGTCACCATCATCGGTAACGTCTTCAGCGACGTGATGGTCAACATCGAGCTCCGCCAGGCCCGCGGAGTCACCATCTCGGCCAACACTTTCTGGGAAGGCTTCGAGCACGATCTCCTCGTGGAGGACAGCATGAACGTCGTCGTCACCGGCAACAACTTCGACCGTAACCCGCGCTATCTCGTCAATGGCTTCAACCTCGCCGAACAGAACGGCATCGTCTTCCGCCGCACCGACGACTCCGCCTTCACGGGTAACATCGTGACCGGCGTCCGCCGCCACCCCGCCGCCGTGCGCTTCGAAGGCGGCAAGCGCCTGCGCGTGCAGGACAACAGTATCCTCGACTCCGATGGCGAAGGCATCGCACTGCGGGACGTCGCCGACAGCATCGTGACCGGCAACCTCGTCCGGGACGGCCGTAAGGATCGCCTAGGCCCCGCGCCCGGCATCAATGAGCAGGGCTGCACCGGCAACCTCGTGCAAGGCAACCTGACCGCGAAATAGACTCAGGCTCCGCCGCGGCGGATCTCGGAACCTTCGAAGCGAATCGACACGCGCCAGACCTTCTTGACGCGCGTGATCACCTTGCCGGTGCCGGCGACGATGGTCTCGGGGATCTCGATACGATGCTGGTCGACCACGGCGTGGAAGCCGCGCTCGGAGAAGATATCGATGAACATCGAGATCGCGAGAGGGTCGTCGAAGACGAGGGTCTCGATGTTGACGTGGGCTTGGCCGGAAATCGCGTGGGCCTTGATGATGGGCAGGAACTTGTCCTGAATCAGTTCGATGACTAAGCGGAAAGACTCGGCATTGCGCTCCGCGTAGTCATCCAGACGGCGGACGAGGTCCTGACGGGCGTGCTGGACGATCTGCGAGGCCAGCGGGATCGGCGAGATAAGGTCATACGTGTCTTCCGACAGCTCCAGGGAGCTCTGATACTGGAGTTCCTTGATGATGCGGGCCTGGACTTCGGCGAGCGAGCCCTGCGCGTTGATGAAATGGTAGTGGAAGATGTCGCGCAGCGACTGCAGCGGCTCGTAGGTGCGCTCTTTGAAGACGCGGTAACGGTTGCGGGCGGCGTCGGCCGTGAGGTCGGTCTTACGGACTTCGGCGAGTGCACCGCCGTCGCGGGCGGCCTTCTCGTTCTGGGCGATGGCTTCTTGTCCGCGCTTCAGCTGACGGCGGACGGACTCGTTCTCGTCGACGAACAGGACGAGGATGTGGAAATGGGGCTTCGGGAAGCGGACACCAGTCGAACCGCGGAACTCGGTACGCAGGTCGTTCAGCTTTGTGAAAAAGTGCTTGAGACACTCCACCTGCACCATCGAGCGCGGGAAGCCGTCGACAATCGCACCGCTGACATACTCGGGAGAAAGGAGTTTGCGGAAGAGAATCTCCACCACCTCGCGGTCGCCGACGAGCATACCGGCGTCGATACGCTTCTTGGCTTCGGGGCTCGAAAGCAGGTCGCTGACCACAATCGGGTCGGCGGCGTAGTCGCGATATTGGAGAATGAACGCGGTGTTCGTCCCCTTACCAGCGCCCGGGGCACCGTTGAGCCAGAAGATCTCGCGAGGAAAAGCTAGCTTCTCGCGACCGATTTCCCGCTCCAGACTGGACCAGACGGAATCGAAGATGATCTGGCCATCCTTGACCTCAAGGTCGCTGATACCGGTGCCGGCGGGTCTGGGCTGAGCGTCGCTCATGAGGTTAAGGGTTTAGGAGTAAATCACCTCGAAGAACCTGCGAGGTAAAAAAACGAAATAGCCGCTCCATTTTCGGCCAATTACTTCTTTACGCCCTTAGACTGCACATCATCCGACCCCGGCTTGACCACCGGCAGACCCGGGTCACTTGAGCGGTTTCGGCGGAACTGATAGCGGTTGATGTCCTGCATTGAAAGCTGGTCGACTGTCTTCGGAGCGGGGTTGAGCCGGCCCTGCCAGTTAGATTTCACGCCGGCGAACTTGGCGTTGGTCTCGATGCCCATGCGCTCTTCCCAATCCTTGACCTCGGCCTTGGTGCCGCTGACGGAAGACTTGATACGATCGACGGACTTCACTTCGACGGTGTCCTTGGGACGGACCGTCGCACCGAGCGTGTCCGTGAGTTCGATGTCGGACTTCTTGCGACCCAGGGTGTCGTAGCGCCCGTGCCAGGTGTCGAGGGTGATGAGATTATTGCGCGAGTAGACCTGGTCCTTGCCCATGGACGACATACTCTTCTCGAAGCGCTGCTCCATGAGCCCGCTGGCCTTAGATGCCTTCTTGAGGCCCGCGTTGAAATCCACGGCATCATCAACGCCCTTGCCGATGCCCTTCCCTTCGATGGAAAACGGGACCGTGCGACCGTCGGCGGTCTTGATAGACTGCTTCGGCGCGGGAGCGGGAGCCGTCGGTGCACGGGCGACCTTGGCCGAAGGGTCTACAGGTGCCTTACCGATGAAACCGAGCGGACGACCCGGCACCGAGGTTTGCGACTTGGTCGGAGTGCCCTCCATCGGACGGCCGTCGGCATCGTAGCGATAGACTTGAGTTCCTTCGATGCCCCCTTCGGCCGTGATGACCACGCCGGCCTTTATCGCTCCAGGCGGACGCTCGGCCGCCGAAAGTGTCAAAGCCGACACGGCCAGGAGGACGGAGATGGAGATGCGGGGTCGCAAGGCCACCATCTTGGAGACCTTGGTGACCGACCTCAACCCCTTCTTAGCGGGGAATGGGGTGGGGTTTGGTCTTCCAGATGAGCTTGGCGTAGTCGCCGATCGAGCGATCAGACGAGAACTTGGCGCAGCGGGCTACATTCCGGATGGCCATGGCGGCCCAGCGGCGACGGTCCAGGAAGGCCTTCTCGGCCCTGGCCTGAGCATCCACGTAACTACGGAAGTCGGTCAGAACCAGATAGGGGTCACCGCCCCCTAGGAGCGAATCAACGACGGGAGAGAGTGCTCCGGCTTCTTCGGGCGTGAAGGTATCGGAGCGCAGCCAGTCGAGCAGTGCGGCCAGTTCCGGATCAGCGGCGAGCACCGCATGCGGATCGTAACCATCAGCCCAGAGCTTCTCCACCTCTTCAACCTGGAGGCCAAAGATGAAGATATTCTCAGCACCAACTTCTTCGCCGATCTCGACGTTGGCGCCATCGAGCGTGCCGATGGTGACCGCGCCGTTGAGGGCGAGTTTCATGTTACCCGTCCCGGAAGCTTCCTTGCCGGCGGTGGAGATTTGTTCGGAAAGGTCGGCCGCCGGGATGATGCGCTCGGCGAGCGACACGCGATAGTCAGGCAGGAAGACGACCTTCAGCAGGCCGCGGACGCGCTCGTCGGAATTGATGACGGCGGCGACACGGTTGATCGCGTGAATGATGTGCTTGGCCAGGGCATACCCCGGGGCGGCCTTGGCACCGAAGATGCAGACGCGCGGTGTGAACTGACCATTCGGCTCGTTCAGGATACGGCGGTATAGGTGCAGGATATGCAGCAGGTTCAAGTGCTGGCGCTTGTATTCATGCAGACGCTTGATCTGGACGTCGAAGAGCGCGTCGGGCGAGACTTCCACGCCGACAAGCTCCTTGATGCGGGCGGCGAGACGGACCTTGTTCGCGCGCTTGATGGCGAGGAAACGGTCCTGGAATGCGGGTCGGTCGGCCAAGGCGTCGAGCTTACGCAGGCGGCCAAGGTCGGCCTCCCAGCCCTTGCCGGCGACTTCGTCGCACAGGGCGCCGAGCTCGGGATTACAACCGCGGACCCAGCGGCGGGGCGTGACGCCGTTGGTAACATTAACGAACTTACCCTTCCACAGCTCGTTGAAGCCCGGAAACAGATTCGCGCGAATGAGGCGGGTGTGGAGCTCGGCCACGCCGTTGACGTGGTGCGAGCCGACGACGGCGAGATGCGCCATGCGGATACGCTTCGGGGAGCCTTCCTGGACGATGGAGAGCTCCGTCTTGCGGGCGTCATCGCCCGGCCAGCGCTTCTCGACGTCCTCGAGGTGGCGGCGGTTGATCTCGTAGATGATTTCGAGATGACGCGGCAGTACCTTCTCAAAGAGCGGCACGGACCACGTCTCGAGGGCTTCCGGCAGCAAGGTATGATTAGTATAGCTGAAGACCTGAGAGCACAGGCCCCAGGCTTCATCCCACGTCAGGCGCTCGACGTCGACCAGCAGGCGCATCAGTTCGGCGACGGCAATGGACGGGTGCGTGTCATTGAGCTGCACGGCGGCCTTGGCCGGCAGGTTATTGAAGTTGGCGTTAGTACGGCGATGGCGGCGCAGGATGTCCTGCAGGGAGCAGGACACGAAGAAGATCTGCTGGACGAGGCGGAGCTCCTTGCCGCTCTCGGTGCTGTCGTTCGGGTACAGGACCTTCGAGACGATCTCGCTGGAGTCGCGCTCATGGACGGCTTCGACGTAACCGCCGCGGTCAAAGGCGCGGAAGTCGAATTCGGAGGCGGCCTTAGATTCCCAGAGGCGAAGGAAGTTGACGCTGCTGCCGCCAAAGCCGGCGATCGGAATATCCCAAGGCATCCCGAGGAGATTACGCGTCTCGACGAGTTCGGCGGAATGATTGCCGCGATCGTCGGTGCTATGCTTGACGCGGCCATAGAGCGGCACGCTCACGCGATAGTTCGGGCGACGGATCAACCAAGGATTATTATTCGCCAACCAGTTGTCGGCGACTTCGACCTGACGGCCCTGCGCGAAGGTCTGACGGAAAAGACCGAACTCGTAATGGATGCCATAGCCAACGGCCGGAATGTCCATCGTGGCGAGGGAATCGAGGAAGCACGCGGCGAGGCGACCGAGGCCACCGTTGCCGAGGCCCATGTCGGCTTCTTCATCGGCGACGGTTTCAAGGTCCTGACCGAGGTCGGCCAAGGCCGCCGTGGCGACGTCGCGCAGCTGCAGATTGACCAGGTTGTTGGTCAGCACGCGGCCCATCAGGTATTCGAGGGAGAGATAGTAGACGCGGCGGACGTTCTTGCTGGCGTGCTGGGCCTGTGTGTCGATGTAGCGCGCCAGCATCTGGTCACGGGCCGCCATGCAGGTGGCCATCCACCAGTCGTTGCGGGTGGCCGTGACGCGATCGCGGGCGAAAGTGCTCTTCAGGTGACGCAGGATCGCGTCGCGGAAAGCGGCGACCTGGGAGTTGGCTGCGGGCTTTGCCGTCGGCTTCTTGGCCGGCTTCGGGGCGGGCTTGCGCGCCTTGACCACCTTGGCGGACTTCTTCGCGGGCTTCTTCTGTTTAGGCATGATCGTCGGTTAGGACAATCGACCATAAGCCACAAGCGAGCCAAAACCGCGTCAGCCCTGTGCCAGCTCCCGCAACTTGTTCAAATCCAGCTTACCCGTGCCTAAAATCGGGACAGCGGGTACTTTCTTGAACACCTTGGGAATCCACAGGTTAGCGAGCCCTTCGGCCGCAAGCGCCGTACGGATCGCCTCGGCGTCGACGTCATCGACATGCAGCACGACGAGTTGCTCTCCCTTGGCCGGATCCGCGGTACTTGCGACGGCGACCTTGACCTCCGCAGAATCGGTCAGTCCCATCACCTTGCGCAAGGCATCCTCGACGGTGCCATGCGGCACCATCTCTCCGCCGATCTTGGAAAAGCGGGAAAGTCGACCGGCAAGGTGAAGGAAGCCGTCATCATCCATGCGGCCGAGATCGCCCGTGCGATACCAGCCATCCGGCGTCATCGCCTTAGCCGTCTGTTCGGCATCGAGATAGCCCATGAAGATATTGGCGCCCTTGATTTCCAGGAGACCTACCTGCCCGTTCGGCAGGACCTCGCCGGTCTCTGGGTCGAGGAAGCGAACGGCAACGCCGATGACCGGACGGCCGACTGAGCCGCGGACATTACCTAGCCACACGCCATCGGGACCCTCCGGATCGATCCGGTCGGGTACATTGACGGCAAGCACGGGGCTGGTCTCGGTGATGCCATACCCTTCAAGGATCGGAGTCTCCAGCTGGGTGGCGAAAGCATCCACGAGGTCGGCCGGACACTTCTCGGCGCCGACGACAGCCCATTCAAGAGATGCGAAATCGGCGGCGGTGCCGCGACGAAGATAGGGGCGCAGGAAAGTCGGTGTGCCGACGACGACCGTGACCTTCTCTTCCTTGATCGCCTTCACCGCAGCGGCGGAATCCAGCGGCGACGGCAAGGTCACGAGGCGAGGTGAGCGGGAGAGCGAATACCAGAGGCCGATCGTGAAACCGAAACTATGGAAGACCGGCAGGCTGCTGAGCAGCACGGCGTCGTCCGGCAGGATGTCGGCGTCGTCGATCTGCCGCAGGTTGGCCAGGATGTTGCGGTGCGAGAGACGTACGCCCTTGGGCTGACCAGAGCTACCACTGGTGAAGAGCAAAGCCGCTTCGTCGTCGCCACCATGTTTCGGAAGCCCCATGCACGCCAGCGCCCAAGAGGTCGGCAGGCAGCGGATCAAACCGAGACGGAAGGCAATATCGGCGCGCGAGTGCGCCGTCAGAAAATCGGCGACGTCGAGGACCTGATCGCCCCACGGGAAGTCCGGAGACTTCTCGGAGAGCTTGCTACGGAAAGCGCCGGCGGTGATTACGAGATCCACCTCGGCCCGCTGGAGGCAAGAGAGCGCCTGCTCGCGACCCAGCGAGAAATTGAGATTCACCGGTATCTTGCCGGCAAAAACACAGCCCAGATTAGCCACCGCCGCCGCAATGCCCGGAGGCAGCACGATGGCGACACGCCTGGATGTCGTCCGACGATTCAGTTCACCCGCGAAAGCCCAGCCCAAGGCCAATAATATGGAGCCAGTGAACTCGCGGCGGGCAGAAGTACGGTCGACCAAGGCGATGGCACCACCCTTCTTTGCCAAACCCTCCGCGACCTCACGACCGAGATGGCCTTCGAGGGATTTGCGCATGGCGAAGGCCTCCGCGGCTAGCTCGAGTAGACGCGAGCGGGTCTTGGCATGCTCGGCCACAGGAAACGGCTTACCAATCACGACGCCGATGGGACGCGGGAAATGCTTGGGTAATTTCCAGAAAGACTTCCCGCCGCTGAAGCTGAAGATTGAACCCCACATGCCATCGATCGCGACCGGGACGATGGGGGCGCCGCCACGACGAGCAATCAGCTCGAAACCTTTGCGGAGCTGCATCAGGCCCCCGTTACGGGTGATACTACCTTCGGGAAAGATGCAGACGACCTCGCCACGTGCGAGGGCTTCGCCCGACTTAATGATGGCCTCCTTGGCCTTCGTCTCGGAAACCGGAATGGTTCCCATCAGGCGGCACATAAAGCCGAGGAACTTATGGCGCTCGAACCCTTCCCAAGAAAGAAAGCGGACAGGGCGACGACACATCACGCCCATCACCAGCACGTCGGCATAGGCGACATGGTTCGCGATAAGAAGTACGCCACCTTCTGCCGGGATGTTCTCCAACCCGCGGACACGGATACTGTACCCGCACTTCAGGAGCAGCCAGCACAGGGTATGCATGACGCAATAACCCAACGACATCGACTTGTGTCGTCGAGGTGCCCGCCAGGCGAAGGCGACCAGGAAGATTGTGAGCAGGAACAGGCCAAACGCGACGAAAGCCAGAGCGAGCATCAGCAGGAACCAGCTGGGGGAGTAAAGCAGGGGCACCCCGCACAAGGTGCGACCTCCGGCGACGGGTGCAAGCGAGTCCTTTCGAGGTTGACCCCTCCCCGCCACTGATTGCCCTATAGAGACCCGCGATGCGCGACTACGTCCTCAGACGGTTGCTGCTAGTCCCACTGACCTTCGTGGGCATCACGTTCGTCGCGTTCTGCTTCACCCGCTTCGTTCCAGGTGGCCCGATTGAACAAGCCCTCGCCGAGCGCCAGCAGGCCGACCGCAAGCAGACTTCCGCCGCCCGCCCTAGCGGCCCGGCCTCGCCCGAGGAGCTCGACAACCTCAAGCGACGCTATGGTTTCGACCGCTCTCTTCTAGAGGCCTATGCCATCTGGCTCGGCGCCCTTCCCGGCCCAGCGGACTGGATCACGGTGCGTCTGGATAAGGACGGCAAGGCCGAGGCAGAGGTTTCGGACGACCTCAACCTGGGCAAGTCTCTCAAACTGAACGTCAGCCAGACCAGAAGCTCCCTCAAAGTAACCACAGCGGACGGCCAACCTCGGGCCGACTGGTTCGCCTCACCGGCGCCCCTGCCCGACGACCCTGAGACAGCGTTGCGCGTGCTCGTCTATCGTCGTGCCTTCGCCGGACTCCTCCAAGCGGAGCTCGGGGATTCCACCACCAGCGACAAACCCGTCTGGGATGAGATTAAGGCGCGACTCCCTATCTCGGCTTGGTTCGGCGGCTGGTCCTTGCTGCTCGCCTACGCCATCTCGATTCCCCTCGGCGTCGCCAAGGCCCTGAAACGCGACGGATGGTTCGATCGCGGCTCCTCGCAGGTTCTTTTCATCCTCTATTCCGTCCCTGGATTCATCCTCGCCGTCGCGATGCTGCACTTGCTCTGCTTCCACCTCGGATGGTTCCCGACTAAAGGGTTTGATTGGGCGAACCTCAGCTGGGCCGGCCGCGTCCACCACACGATCGTTCCGCTCGCCTGCGAGATGGTCGGCGCCTTCACCGCGCTCACGCTCTTCACCCGCAATGGGCTGCTCGATAACCTGGCCGCCGACTACGTCCGCACCGCTAAGGCCAAGGGCCTGAGCCACGGACGCATCGTCTTTGTCCACGCGCTCCGCAATTCGCTCATCCCGTTGGCCGCGACCTTCGGGGGCAATCTCGGCTTCTTCCTCACCGGTTCGTTCCTCATCGAAGTGACGTTCAATATCCCCGGCCTCGGCCTGCT
>JBIILC010000020.1:0-27134 GCA_044232865.1 Opitutales bacterium
GGGAACACCGCCGGGGCGGAGTAAGTTGCGAGGCAGGAAAAGTCCTTAGGCGAGGATTTCCTTGATGACACGCCGATTTTCCACGCCGGTGAGGCGCTGGTCGAGGCCTTGGAACTTATAGGTTAACCGGTGATGGTCGACACCCATGAGGTGGAGGATGGTGGCGTTGAGCTCGCTGAGGTGGACGGGGTCCTTCACGACGTTGTAACTGAAGTCGTCGGTCTCGCCGTAGGAGATGCCGGGCTTCACGCCCGCGCCGGCCATCCACATGGTGAAGCAGCGCGGGTGGTGGTCGCGGCCGTAGTTCGTCTTGGTGAGCGTGCCTTGCGAGTAGACCGTGCGGCCGAATTCGCCGCCCCAGACCACGAGGGTGTCTTCGAGCATACCGCGCGACTGGAGGTCGAGCAGGAGGCCGGCGCAGGCCTGGTCGGTCTGCTGGCACTGGCGGGCGATGTCCTTGGGCAGGTTGCCGTGCTGGTCCCACCCGCGGTGGAGGATCTGCACCACGCGGACGCCGCGTTCGACCATGCGGCGGGCGAGGAGGGCACTGTGGGCGAAGGTACCGGATTCCTTTACCTCGGGTCCGTAGAGATCCAGGGTGGCCGCAGTCTCCTTGGAGAGGTCGGTTAGGTCGGGAACGCTGGCCTGCATGCGGAAAGCCATCTCATACTGCGTCGTCCGGGTGAGCGTCTCCGGGTCGCCGAACTCACGGTGGCCGGCGGCGTTGAGCTGGGCGAGGGCGTCGAGCGTGATGCGGCGGTCGCCGGGCTGCACGCCGGGCGGGTTCTGGACGTAGAGTACCGGATCGCCGCCGGAGCGGAGGGCGACGCCCGTGTGACGTGTCGGCAGGAAGCCACTGCTCCACATGCGCGTGAACAGCGCCTGACCGCCGACGCTCTTGGGCGTGAGCACCACGAACGAGGGGAGGTCGTCGCTCTCGCTGCCGAGGCCGTAGCTGATCCAGGAGCCGATGCTCGGTTTGCCTGGGATCTCATTACCCGTCATCGCAAACGTACAGGCCGGATCGTGGTTGATCGCGGTCGTGCTCACGGACTTCATCACCGCGAGCAGGTCGACGACCTTGGCGGTGTGCGGGAGAAGCTCGCTGATCCAGCGGCCGGACTTGCCGTGCTGGGCGAACTTGAACTGGCTCGGAGCGACCGGGAAGCGGGCCTGACCGGAGGTCATGGTGGTGATGCGCTGGCCATTGCGGATGCTTTCGGGGAGATCCTTATCGTAGTGAGCCTGCAGCTGGGGTTTGTGGTCCCAGAGGTCGAGTTGCGAGGGTGCACCGTTCATGTGCAGGTAGATGATACGCTTGGCCTTCGGGGCGAAGTGCGGGTAGCCCGCGAGCGGCTTGTGTACAGTGTTCGCGGCCTTAGCCTCACGGGAGAGCAGGCTGGCGAGGGCGACGCCGCCGACGCCGAGTCCGGCGGTGCTCAGGAAACTGCGACGGTTCAGGAGGCGCAGGTGATCTTGGATGGGGTCGTTCATCGGTTAAGGGTTTCGTCGAGGTTGAGGAGGAGGCTGGCAGTGAGGGTCCACGCCGCGACTTCGGGCGCGGGCAGGGAAGCGTCGGGTTTCGATTCGCCGAACGTGATTAGCTTCGTCGCGTCGGCCGGTTGGGCGGCATAACGGGCGCGGTGCGCACGGAGGGCGGCGAGGGTGACTTGGGTCTCGCTCGCGGCGGGACGACGGCCAACGGCCGTCAGCCAGGCGAAGGTGGCCTTGGTGTCATCGGTTGCACCGCCTTCCTTGAGGATACGTTGGGCGAACGCGCGGGCGGCTTCGACGTGCTGGACGTCGTTGAGTAGCGCGAGGGCCTGGAGCGGCGTGTTGCTGAGCTCGCGGCGAACGCAGCTCGCTTCGCGGGCGGGCGCATCGAAGGCGATCATCGAAGGCGGCGGAGCGGTGCGCTTCCAGAAGGTGTAGAGCGAGCGACGGTAGAGCGACTCACCGCTGTCGCGGGCATAGCGGGCGGTGTTGCTGCCGGTGAAGCCGACTGGTTCCCAGACTCCGTCGGGCTGATAGGGGCGTACGCCCTTGCCGCCGATGCGCGGGCTAAGGAGTCCGGAGACGAAGAGCGCCTGGTCTCGGATGACCTCGGCATCGAGGCGATGGCGCGGACCGCGGGCGAGGAGGCGATTCTCCGGATCCTTGGTCAGGAGTTCCGGTGAGGCCGCGGCGGAGCGACGGTAGGCGGCGCTGGTGACGAGCAGACGGACGAGACGCTTCATATCCCAGCCCGTCTCGCGGAATTCCACCGCGAGCCAGTCGAGGAGTTCTGGGTGGCTGGGCGAATCGCCCTGCGAACCGAAGTCGCCGCTAGTCTTGACCAGACCGTAGCCGAAGAACTGCTGCCAGTAACGGTTGACCGTCACGCGCGTCGTCAGCGGATTGGAGGGGGAGAGGATCCAGGCTGCGAGGTCGCGGCGGTCGTGGGTGTCCTTCTTGGGCAGCGGATGGAAGGCCGCGGGAACGCCGCGGGAGACCGCTTCGCCGGGCTTGTCGTATTGTCCGCGGATCATCACGTGGGCCTGACGCGGTTGCGGGAGGTCGGCCATAACCAGCGTGGCGGGGATCTGGTCGGTCAGGGCCTTCTTGCGGGATTCCTCCGCGAGCTTTTCGGCGCGCATACCGTCGAGCTTCTCCCGGCCGCCTTGGAATTCGTTCTCCAGCCACCAATCGAGCAGGCGCTTGCGCTCAGCGTCGGTCCATTGGGCGGCCTTCTTGCCGCGCACGAGGTTCTGGAGGTCGCCGGGCAGTTCGGCCACACGGGAACCTTGCTTCTTCTCCGACCAGACCTTGAAGGACCACTGGAGGTCCTTGGCCTCTTCGATGCGGTGGCTGATGGCTAGGCGATCCCAGTAGACCGTCCCGTCGAACTGCGTGAAGGCGAAGCCGTCGACCTTCATGCCCGGTTTCAGGCCGAGCTTGGCGATGTCGACCTTGAGCTGCGTCCATTTGCCGGCCTCGGGTAGCTTGCCCATGTTCACTTTCTCCGGTGTACGCACCTTGCCGAAGGGGATGGCGCCTTCCTCGCCCCAGAACGCGCGGTGGTTCCAGCCGCCGACGTGGAACTGGAGCATGATCGACTTGGGTAGGTTCGCCGGGTCGAGATAGGTCCAGACGGTGATGACGCCGTTAGGCGGGATGACGAAGGAGGCCCCGTTGGCGAAGAAGTCCTGGGCGACGCCCTTGGCCGTGCGCTTCAAGGCCCGCTTGCCGCTATGCACCGGACCTTGGCTGGCTTCGATGAAGGTCGTCGGTTCACCGGAGGATTCGACCTTGGCCATCGCCGGGAAAGCGTCCTCGAACCAGACGGTCTCGCCCGTGCGTACGGGCGGCGGCGGGGTGAGCGTCGCCGGGTCGACGTACTTGAAGGAAGCAATCGCCTCGCGGATGGCCTGTTGCTTGGTCGCGATGAGGCGGTCGAACTCGGCCATGCTCTTCTCCTGCTCCGGCGTGGAAAGCTGCAGCACTGGCGGGGTCAGCAGGATATTGCCGTCGAAGCCGGGGTCGGCCGCACTGTAGAAGAACGAGTAGAGCGAGTAGAACTCCTTCGTCGTCACCGGGTCGAACTTGTGGTCGTGGCAGACCGCGCAGCCGGCGGTCAGTCCCATCCATACGCCCATGGTGGTGTCGGTACGATCGACCGCGTAGCGGAAGAGCAGTTCGTCATTGATCGAGCCGCCTTCGCTGGTGGTGACGTTGCAACGGTTGAAGCCGCTGGCGACGCGCTGCTCGCGGGTCGCGTTCGTCTGAAGGTCTCCGGCGAGCTGCCAGGTGGTGAACTGGTCGAAAGGCAGGTTATCGTTGAAGGCTTTCACGACCCAGTCCCGGTAGGGCCACATGCTGCGCTCGTTATCGAGGTGCAGGCCGTGCGTGTCGGCATAGCGGGCGGCGTCGAGCCAGCCGCGGGCCATGTGTTCGCCATAGCGGTAGGATGCCAGCAGACGTTCGACGACGCGTCCATAGGCGCCGGGGGCGGTGTCTTTGAGGAAGGCGTCGACCTCCGCGGGCGTCGGCGGCAGGCCGGTGAGGTCGAGCGTCACGCGGCGGAGCAGACGTTCGGGATCCGCTTCGGCTCCGGGGCTAAGGCCTTGCGCGGTCATCTCCGTTGAGAGGAAAGCATCGATGGGCGTGAGATCTTTCGCGGCCGTCGGGACGGCCGGGCGGACCGGGACTTCAAAGCTCCAGTGCTTCCGGTAGGTCGCGCCTTGGGCAATCCAGCGGCGGAGGATGTCAACCTGCGCGGCTGTGATCTTTTTGTGCGATTCGGGCGGCGGCATGACCTCTTCCGGGTCTTTGCTGAGGATGCGCTTGATGAGTTCGCTGGCCTCGGGGTCGCCCGGCTTCACGGCCTGGATGCCGTCCTTGAGCGCAGTGGCGCCCTCGGCGGTATCGAGGCGGAGCTTGCCCTTGCGCTTCTTGGCGTCGAAGCCGTGGCAGGCGAAGCAGTTGTCGGAAAGGATCGGACGGATGTCCCGGTTGAAGTCCAGTTTGGTGTCGGCGGCCGTTAGGCCAGTGGCGAGGAGTAGGAGACTGAGGGAAGCGGAACGCATGGTCTACTTGGTAAGGGGGAGGGCGGTTTCGGCGGCGAGCAGGGCTTCGGCGTAACGTCGTCCGATCTCAAGGGTGCCGACGGCGGTGAAGTGGGTGTGCGAAGGCGGCAGGGTCTCCGCGCCGGCGGTGTCGACGTAACGGGCGCGGGGCAGGGCGGCTGCGACTTCTTTCTGGGCGTCGATAACTTTCGGCATGAAAGCGTTTTTACCGTTGCCGAAGCGGGTGTTGACGCCGAGCAGCAGGATTATGTCGGGGGCGTTGAGGTCGGAGCGCAGGCGCTGGAGCATCGCCGAAAGATTGGCCACGTAAGTCGGAGCATCCTTGGCGTTGGCGTCGCTCTCACCTTGGACCCAGACGAAGGCGCGGGGTCGCAGCGTGATGTCTTTCGCCTGAGCGGAAGCAATCGCGGCCCTGGTTTCGTCGACCATCGCGCGGTAGCACGGGTCGGCCTTACCAGGCAGTCCGACGTTCCAGTCGCCCGCGACGGACGTGCCGCTGAAGGCCGTCTTGATGACCGCGAGCGGGCGGCTCTCTTTCATCGCCAGCGTGCGGACCATCCCGATCTCAGGTCCGAAGCCACCCTTGGACTTTAGGTTGAAGTTGCCGTATTGGCGCGCGAGCTTCTTGCCGTTGATGGCAGGCATCGCCGGCGTGCGTGGTTGGAATTGCAGGGTCGACCACTGGCGGGCGCTCGTGCCGTCGTATTCGTCGGGTGGCGGATCGCCTACGCGCCACCAGAACATCGTCGCGGCGTCCTTCGAGTCAGCCGGGAGCTCTTCCGCGTAGGCGTCGGCGCCGACGGCGTTGGACTGCCCGGCGACCAAAATGAGGTCGCGGGTCTCGGCGTAAGCCAGACCCTGCAGGAGCAGGGCCAGCGCGATGGTAAGTCGGCGGAACATGGGGTACCTCATCCGTAAGCCCGTGGCCTCGGGAGTTCCACCTTTTCCCTTGGTCGGGACGCTTATTTACAATCGTTTAGCAGGAAGGTGACCAGCTCTGGGCAGGCGAAGAGGGAGGGGTCGACCTTATGGCCTTCGCCGGGGACGATCTTGACCGTGTATTTACCGCCTAGGGCTTTTCTGCCAGACTCGCACCCAGTCGATTTCCATGAAGGTGCCATCCACGGAGCGCGTGGCTTTGCCGCCGCACCAGTCGGCGACGTAGGTGGAGAACCAGACGGCAATCGGGCGGTGGGCATCGATGTTCGGCAGGCGGCGGATTTCGCGTCCATCGAAATAGAAGATGAGTTCCTTCTCGTTCCATTCCATGCCTAGGACGTGGAAGTCATCGGCCAGATTCTCCCCCGTCCGATATCCGAGCAGCGAGCCTTCTTGTGTGCCGTTGGTGAGGGCCTTTATTTTTCCATCCTTCTTATGATGGATGTAGAAGTGGGCGTTGACGATGTCGGGATACCACCCCTCGTTCGGATTAAGCTCGACCATGGGATTGTCGGTTTGTCTCGAGAAGCCCCAGAAGGCGTTGTTGATACCGACCGAGCGGGCGTATCGGCAAGAGGCCTCGAAGTAGCCGTATTGCCATTCGGCTTTCGTCATCAGGTTGCCGCTCGACCAGATGCAGCCATCGCGGGATTCCACCTTGTTGAGCAGACGGAGATGGCCGTCCCGGACCTCCACGTTTTCCCGCCAGCGTCCGAGGCGGTTTCGTACGCGTACGGAGTTGTCGATCGTCCAGACCGACTCGTCCAAAGCAGGCTTGTCGAAGCGATCCTCAAAGACCAGCTGCCAATCGCCGCCCGGCGGGGGGTTCGGCGCCAGCGCGAGGTGGAGGAAGCGACGCAGTGCCACGGCGGCCTCGGCCCGGGTGAGGTTCTTTCCGGAGGCCTCGGCGACGTGTCCTGAAATTCCGGCAAGAGAGCGGCCCTTGGCTTGCGCGATGGTCGCCAGAAGTGTGGCGGCCTCTTGGCCGGTGATGCCTTTGTTTCTCAGGAGTTGCTCCGTCGCAGTGCCGGAAATCCCGAGCTCCTTGGCCTTGGCGAGCGTTTTCTCAGGTGAGGCTGGCTTGTCGCCGGATGCCGTTGCCACGGCCCATGCAAGGAAGTCGCCGGAGCTGATCGGGGCGTCGGGGGCGAATGTCCCATCCGGCAGGAGTGAGGCGAATCCCTTCCGCACCATGGTCGTGATCTCCTGACGGGAAGGATGTCCTTTTATGCCTTCCACGTTCAGATATCGGGGCAGCCAAGGATCGACCGTGACAATCAGCGTTTCCTCAATCTTGCCCGAAGCATCAATCCTGTCGAAGCGGATATCAGAAATGCGGGTGCGTATTTTTGCCGGCGTGCCGGCGGTTCGTGCATGCCCGACGAATTCATCCCGGTCGGCCGTGAAGTCGTACTCGCCGAGTACGACCCACTCGGTCGATCCCTGAGCCGAGTTCATCGATGCGGACGATTTCTTGCCGGAGTGGTTGATCGTGAAGGCGACCGCGGGATCATCCGATTTCCCGCTCACGATCTTGTAGGCCGACACGCGGTATCGGCCCGGCATGGTCAGCAGCGGATTCCAGAATGCGCTTCCCGGTTGGGTGCTATGGAGCGAATTCCCGAGGGGTGTCTTGTGGGTGCCGGAACTAGCCCACTTTCCCGCGCTGCTAAAGCCCGGCTTGAGCGTGCGTTTCTGATCGGAGGGGAAGGTTGGCGCCTCCTCGCGACGCGACACGACGAAGGCTGCCTCCGCCGGTTCATCTGATATTGTGGCCGGTGTGGCCCCCTGCGCAAAGAGAGAGAGGGAGCCTAGGAAGAAAGCCCCAACAAGACCCCACGAATTGTTTTTATTCATCGAATTAAAGGGTTGGATGCACGCGACGGGCAAGGAGTGCACATTGGGGCGTTTCTTTAACGAATGGGTAGATAAGCAATTTATTACTGATTTAAATTACTTATCAGCGGCCGACTAGCTCCGTCGGGACGCTTATTTACATTCGTTTAGAAGGAAGGTCACCAGCTCCGGGCAGGCGAAGAAGGCCGGACCGACCTTGTGGCCTTCACCGGGGACGATCTTGACCGTGAACTTCCCGCCGAGGGCCTCATAGCGCGCCTTGAGGAGGAGGGTGTTGTCCTGGTGCGGGACGACCACGTCGTTGTCGCCATGGACGGCGAACATGGGGACCTTCGCGGAGGCGAGGCCGGCGAGGTTGTCGGGCGGGTTGAACTCCTTGAGCCGGGTCGTGAGTTCGGCTTCGGTCAGGCCGAAGTCGGCGAGGGTCTGGGCCTTGGAGTTCTTGAGCGGCCAGCTGGCGAGGTTGCAGACCGGATAGATACCGATCCAGGCCTTCACCTTGTCGGGATTACGAAAAGCCCAGGTGAGCGTCATCATGCCGCCGCGGCTCTGGCCGAGCAGGATGGGCTTGGGTGAATAGCCGCGCTTGACCATCTCCTCGTAGAACTTCGTGAACTGCGCCGCGCTCTTCGGCGCGCCGCGGACTTCGCCGAGGTCGTAGCCGGCGATGGCGATGCCGGCCTGCTGGCACGCGTCGGCGTAGAGCTTATGCTGGACGATGGAGACGCCGCCGTTGAGCGCCGGCGCATACCATAGCCAGGGCTTGCCCTCGGCCGGCTTGGCCGCCGAATGAATCACGGCCTTACGCCCGTCGACCAGGAAGGTCTCGGCCGCGAAGAGCGAACTACTGGCTAATAGTAAGATGGCGCTGAGAAGGCGAAAAGATGGAATCATTGTTCTTATGGTTGATATGATTGAATGACGTCGTGGCGACTATGGTTTCAAGGGGTGAGGGGGATTAGGTCGACTTAATCGACGAACGGTCGTATTACTAACTTCATTATGGAAACTCCCCCGAAAGAAGTATCCACATCTCAATATATTTCCGGGGTTAGATTCGCGTTAAGCTGGATGTGTGTAACCGGCTTTTTTGGTTTCGGGCTGTTTTTTGTCACCGTGATGGCTGCTGGTTCAAAAAATGCAGATGAGACCATCGGAAAGTTACTGGTACTCTTTATTTCTCTTGGCGCCGCTATGATTACCTTTGCCGGTTGCGCTGGTGGGGCTGCCACCGCCTCAGTCGTGCAATCCGATAAGGATAAGAAATGGAAAACTTTTAGGTGGATGATCAGTTGCGGTCTGGGGCTCCTTGCGGTCGGATTTATGTTATTCATGATACTTCTCAACTAAACGACGGCAACTGTCGTGCGTCTGTCTTTGGGCGTGTTCGCTAACCCCATTGAGTTACTATTTTATAGCCGCCGAATGCTCTGATAACTTTGTCACTCGTAATGGGAGAGAAACGTTATTGTACCTACGACTTTTATCTCAGGGGTAAGGTGAGGGGTGTGTCAGGGGGCTTGGCGCAAGGTTATTAAAGGGAGCGCGCGCGGCAGGGCGAAGTTTCGGCCTATTCGACGAAGATTAGGGCGTTGCTGTTGAGCAGGGCTCGGCAGAAGGCCGGTTTGCCGTGCTGGGCGATGAGCTTCTCGGCGGCGGCGCGTTCGGTGGTGGTGGGCTGGCGCTGTAGGGCGATCGAGTAGGCCTGGGCGATGGGGTCGGGTCCGTCGAGGCGGGTGGCGAGGGCCTTAGCCATGTCTAACGTGAAGCTGTGATTGAACAGGGTCAGTGACTGCAGGGGCGAAGTCGTGTTGGCGCGTTTGGGCGCGGAGAAGGCGATATCAGGCAGGTCGAAGTCGTTAAGGACGTCGACGACGCTGGCGCGGGCGTTCTGGTGATAGACGGCTCGGCGGTAAGTCTCAGGTCCTTGCGTATCCAGCGGGATATAGGTCGAGACGTTATTCACGAGGTAGCGATAGAGACGGAAGCCGGGCCCACCCATGGGCTCGAGCTTCAACTGTCCAGCGGTCGCGAGCAGGGTGTCGCGGATCTCTTCGGCGCCAAGACGGCGCGGCGGGAAGCGCCAGAGCAGACGCGCATCCTTGTCAGCTCGCGCGGCGGTCGGATTGAAGTCCGCGGACTGGAGATAGGTCTGCGAAAGGATGATCTCGCGGTGTAGCGACTTGAGCTTCCAGCCTTGCTTGATCAGACGTTGGGCGAGGAAGTCGAGCAGCTCGGGGTGGGTGGGCTTGCTGCCCATGAAGCCGAAGTCGCTCGGGGTATCGACGAGGCCCGTGCCGAAGTGATAATGCCAGAGGCGATTCGCGAGTACACGGGAGGTGATGGGGTTGTCCTTGGTAATCCAGTCAGCCAGCGCGATACGACGTTCGCCTTCGCCAGCGTCTGCCTTGAGTGTGTAGGGCTTCGTGACGAGGTCGAGTACGGCTAGGCTAGACGGCACGACTTGGCCGGCCGGCTTGGTCGGATCGCCGCCCTTGTGGACGAAGGTGGGTTCGGGCTTGGGCTGGTGCGTGCCGACCCAGGCCGAGGGCATTTTGGGCACGGCGGCGATGCGCTTATCGACGGCGGCGAGGGCACGACCAAACTGGCCGAGTCGTTTGGTTTCTTCCGGTGTGGTAACTTGCTTGCGGACGCGTTCGAAGGCGTGCGCTGGGGACCAGGCTTCGCGGTCGTAGGAGTCGGCGACTTTTTTCCATTCTTTACCGTCGAGAGAGATGAACATCTCATATTCGGTCGGCGTGGCGCCCTGCGAGTTGTCACGCAGGATTCGTCCCTTGGCGGAGCGGTAGCCGAGGCGGCTGATCTTTTCGACGCGGGGCAGGGTGATGACGAGTTCGGCCGGATTGCCGATGTACCACTGAGCGCCTTCGTCGCCGTCGATGGTGAGGGCGGCGCTGTAGGCCATGGGGAAGTCTTCGGCGGTAGCGCCCTTGACGCCTTCGGCCTTGGAGCCGGTGGAGGCTAGCGCAACATTGCGAGGCGTGGCTTCGTCGGTCCAGATCTCGAACTCGGAGATACGACCGCCAACGCCGCTCAGCGGGTTGGCCGAGTTGGCGGACATGGTGAGCTTGACGAAGCGGGCCTCGATGGGGGTGATCTTTTCTTCGGTGAGCAAGGTGTCCGCCTTGGGGCGTGGGTAGGTACGCGTGGCGAGCAGGGCCTTGGCCTTGGTCTCGATGGCTGTGGTGAGCGCAGACTGTTCGGCGACAAGTTGGGTGCGTTCCTTGTTCAGTGGGCCCATGGCGGCATTATAGGCCTGGGCCTGTTCTTTTGTCGCGAGCGGTCGGCGACCATGGACGACGCCCTCGAAGGCCGCCCGGACGCGGTAGTAGTCTTCGGTCGGGATGGGATCGAACTTATGGTGATGGCATTTAGCGCAGTTGATTGTCAGGCCCAGGAAGGCGCTGCCGGTCGCTGTGACCATATCGTCGAGGGTGGCGGACCGAATCACCTGCTTGGCCACGGGGTCCTGGTTGCCCACGTCATCATAGGGGCCAGCCACGAGGAAGGCGCTGCCGATCTCGACCTCAGGATTAAATTTCCCGATGACGTCGCCAGCGAGGTGCTCACGGATCAGCTGATCGAAGGGCTTATCTTCGTTGACCGAGCGGATGACGTAATCTCGGAACGGATAAAGGTCATCGATGACGAAGTTACGTTCGAAGCCGTTGCTCTCGCCAAAGCGCACGACGTCGAGCCAGTGGCGACCCCAGCGTTCGCCATAGCGAGGGGAGGCAAGGAGCCGGTCGACGAGGGCTTCGGTCGCCTTGCGGGCATCGGCCTGGTAGGCGGCGACGAAGGCATCGACTTCGGCCTGGGAGGGTGGGAGGCCGGTCAGGTCGTAGCCGAGGCGGCGGATCAACACCTGCGGCTTGGCGGGGGCGTTGCGGGAGAGTTTCTGCTCGGTGAGCTTGGCGTCGATGAAGCCGTCAATGTCGGCGTGCTTGAACTCCTTGGCCAGCGGTTGGAGCGACCACCAGGACTTGTCGGCCCGCTTAACCTCACCAGTTGACTCCGTCCGCGGATCAGGCGCGCCCATCTTGATCCAGGCGGACAGGTCGGCCAACACTGCGTCTGGCAGCTTAGGCTTCTTCGGCGGCATCTCCATGTCCGGTTCCAGGTGTCGGACGTAGCGGAGGAAGAGGCCCTCGTCCGGTTTGCCCGGGACGATCGTCGCGAGACCCGCGTCGCCGCCTTTTAGCCAGCCGGCCTTTGAGTCGAGGTAGAGCCCGCCCTTCAGTTTCTTGGCCTTGGCGCTGTGGCACTCGTAGCAATGCTCGACGAGTACCGGACGAATCTTCTGCTCGAAGAAGGCAATACCGGCCGGATCATCGGCGGCGATCAGCGGAGCCGACGCGAGCAGGAGGAGGGCGATGAGGCTTCTCATGCGAGGATCGGCTTAATCACGTGGCCGTGGACGTCGGTGAGGCGGCGGTTCACGCCGTTGTGGTAATAGGTCAGCTTCTCGTGATCGAGGCCGAGGAGGTGCAGGACGGTTGCGTAGAAGTCGTAGCAGGTCGTGACGTCGGTGACGCTGCGGCGACCGAAGTCATCAGTCGCGCCGTAGGACACGCCGCCCTTGACGCCCGCGCCCATCATCCAAGTCGTGTAGGCATCGGGGTTATGATCGCGACCCGTGGTGCCGACCTGGTGGGTGGGCATGCGCCCGAACTCGGTGCACCAGATGATCAACACGTCGTCGAGCATCCCGCGCTGTTTCATGTCGGCGAGCAAGGCGGCGGTGGGCTGATCAAAGACCGGGCAGTGACGATCGTAGTCGGCCTTGAGCGTGCGGTGGGCGTCCCAGTTGAGGAGGCCGTCGACCCCGCTGGCGCGGGAGGCGCAGTAGAGGCTGACGTAACGGACGCCTTTCTCGAGGAAGCGCCGGGTCAGGAGGCAGTTCTTGGCGTAGGCTGCCTTGAGCGGATTGGCATCTTTCGTCCCATAGAGCTCGTGGACATGGTCTGGCTCGCGGGAGAGGTCGCTGACTTCGGGGGCGGCCAGCTGCATCTTGGCGGCAAGCTCGTAGGCGGCGATACGGGCGCGGAGCTCGTCGTTGCCAGGATGCTGTTCGGCGTGTTCGAGGTTCGTCGCGCGGAGGAATTCGCGGGTCGCTTCGTCTTCGGCGGAAGAGATGTCGGTCGGGCGACCCAGATTACGCAGCGCCTGCTGGGAGGCCATGCTCACGCCTTGGTGACGGGCCGGCAGGAAGCCGTTGCCCCAATTGGCCTTGCCGTTCGGGGGTTCGCCGCGGACGTCTTGGACGGAGATATAGGTCGGCAGGTTCTGGTTGAGCGAGCCGAGGGCGTGGCTGATCCAAGCTCCACCGCTCGGATAACCTTCGCGGGTGAAGCAGGTGTTCATCGCGATACAGCCCGGGCCATGCGTGTTGCTGCGCGACGTCATCGAATGGATGAACGCCATCTCGTCGACATGCTGCGCCATGTGCGGCAGGTTGGAGCTGATCATCTTGCCGCTCTTGCCGGCTGGCTTGAAGGCCCAGGGGGATTTCATCAGGTTGCCGTTCTTGCCTTGGAAGGTCACCTCGACCGGGCCGGGCAGGGGAGTGCCATCGTATTTATCGAGGAGCGGCTTATGATCCCAGAGGTCGATATGCGAAGCCGCACCCGGGCAGAAGATTTGGAGCACCTGCTTGGCCTTCGGGGCGAAGTGGGCGCCGGGTGGCACCGCGGCCCCGAGGTCGCTCATGAGCAGGCGCGACAAAGCCAAGCCGGTCATGCCCGTGGTCATCTGGCCGAGGAAGCGGCGGCGAGTCAGCTCGAGGGGGTCGGACATAAGCGTGAGAATATTCTACTCTCATTCTGACAGCTTACTACTCCTCTTGTTTCACGGGGTAGCACTATCGTCTCACTTGGGCCAAGGGGTCAGGCCGTTACCAAACTGACCTGATACTAAAACTGGCTTAAACCTAAGCTTTTAGTTGCAGTCACACTTCGGTAACGGCCTGACCCCTTGCTCAGCGCGAGCGGAAGACGTCGCTGGTCAGGCACTCGACGACGAGGCTGCGTAGGCCGAGGCCCTGCAGCTTCACCTTCTCGTGGATGCGGTCGATGGCAAACTCGTCGGCCGGCTCCATGAGGCGACCTGTACTATACGCGAGCAATGAGCGGATGAGGTGTCGGGTGAACATCTCCTCGCGCTTGTCGTGCAGGATGTCGCGGAAGCCGGCAAAGTCTTGGTAGGTCTCGCCCGAGGCGAACTCGCCAGTGGTGTCAATCTTGGGCGCGGCGCCCTTCTTCGGCTTGGGATAGGTGATGCGCCAGCGTCCGACTGGGTCGAAGGACTCGAGGCTGAAGCCGAGCGGGTCGATCTTGCGATGGCACTCGGCGCAGGCGCGGTCGGTGCTGTGCTTGGCGAGGCGCTCGCGGATCGTGGTGGTTCCGCTGACATCAGGTTCGATGGCGGGCACGACGTCCGGGGGAGGGGGTGGCTTGATGCCGAGGATGTTCTCGCTGACCCAGGCCCCGCGGGTGACGGGCGAGGTTTCGACACCGTTGGCGCTGACCGTCAGTACGGCCGCCATACCGAGCAGGCCGCCGCGGTGCTTATCGCCCTTGAGGCTGACCTTCTGGAAGCCGTCGGCTAGGCGCAGGGTCTTCTGCGCGGGCAGGTCGTAGAGCTGCGCCAGCTTCTTGTCGACGAAGGTATAGTCCGCGTGCAGGAACTGACTCACTGGGCGGTTCTCCTTGAGCATGTCGCTAAAGAATAGACGTGCCTCGGCCTTCATCGACGCCGGCAGATCTTCGGCATAATAGGCGCGGTTCGACTCGCGAGGGGGTGGCATGCCACCGAGGTCGCGCAGGTTCAGCCAGCTGTCGAGGAAGCCATGGACGAATCCGTCGACGCGTTTATCACCCAGCAGGCGGTCGATCTGCTTCTTTAATTCCGCATCGCTGGTGAGTTTGCGCGAAGCCGCGGAGGCGGATAGCGACTCGTCGGGCGGCGTCGCCCAAAGGGCGTAGGCGAGGCGCGTGGCGAGGTCTTGAGGCTGCAGGCTTCGGTCGCCCTCCTTGGTGACTTCGCTCAGGTACAGGAAGGAAGGGGAGCAGAGGATGAGCTTCACTGTATCGAGCGCCGCTTGGCGTGGGCTGGCTTTTTCGGCGAGCCGCTTCTCATGCATGGCACGGATCGACGCGCGGTCGGTGTCCTGCAGCGGACGGCGGTAAGCTTTCGCCGCAAAGGCGAGTAGCTGGTCAAGTGCGCGGTCAGGCTGGAAGCCCTTTTCGCCGAAGACGGCAACTTCTTCGGCGCCGCCGGTTGGCTCGCTCACCGGGCCTTGGATGACGATCTCGCTGATGCGTATGTGCGGCAACTTGCCTTCCCGGAGGATGTGTGAGCGACCGACGCCCGAGGAACCGACCGGCGTCGAGAACTCTTTCGGGTAGCGCTTGTTGATCGTCACCACCGAGGCGCGCGATTCATAGGGGCCGTTTGGGAAGATGAAGCGCGGAGTCTGGCCTGACTCGAGCCAGACGCGGAACTTCAGCCGGGTCGGGACGTTGTCGGGCACCACGCTGCTGGCGAGCAGTGGCTCGATGTCCTGCGGGTAATGGATGTGACCCTTGGTGATGTCGCCGGGCACGACGCCAAGGATGAACGGCTCCGAGAGGTCGATGCCGAAGATGACGGGATCGTAATGGGTGTCGCGATGCAGGGCCGCGGCCTCGACCTCGATATCATAGAGGCCAGAGATCGGCACGCCCTGCCTGAAGTCTTCGATGTGGCCGTAGCCGCCCTGACGGGTGTCGGTGTTTGGCTGCTCGTAGATATTGAGGTAGCGGAAGTTGAAGGCGCTCTTATGCGAGCCCGTCAGCTCTTCGTACTGGATGAAGTTCTTGTTGAAACGCCAGGTCTGAGGCGCGGTGGTCGGCTTGCCGAGGCGGGTTTCGACGAGTCGGTTGGCGGACAGGAAATACTGGTCGACCAGGAAACCGGAAGTCACCAACGACTGGCCGATCGTGTCCAAGTGGCGGGCGGTCTTCTCCTTGGGGAAATCGGCGGTCAGCCCGAGGGTGTCGATGCGGCGACCGAACAAGGTCTCGAGCGTATTCTCGTATTCGCGGTTCGAGAGCCGGCGCAGGACCGTGCGCGAACCGGTGCTCTGTAGCGAAGCTTGGGCCGCCGCGGTGCCGTCACGCAGGGCGCGGATCACCGCGAGGCGTTCTTCGTCGCTGGGCTGTTCGGCCTTCTTAGGCGGCATCTCCCGCAGAGTCAGTTGGTCGATGATGTCACGCGCCTCGATGACCGCGGGCAACGCCTTTAAAGGCAGCGTGAACTTGTCAAAAGAGCGGTCGCCCTTGTGGACGTCGGCATCGTGGCATTCCAGGCAGTACTTACTGACGAATTGCTCCACTAACTTCGCCGGCGGCTCGGCGGCGGGCATGAGACCGGTCGCAAAGACGGCGGACAGGATCAGCAGGGTTCGGAATGCCGGCATCGACGTCACGTCAGTGGTCCGATGTCGGGCTTAGGCGAACCGTCCAGTGCTGCTGCCGAAAGCGTGCGTCTCGACACCCATCTTCTGGGCGATGTCGACGAAGAGATTGCAGAGCGGCACCTTGTGCTTCACCTCGCGCGCGACTTCGCGGAAGCTGCCATGCTTGTAGCCGCCGCCCGCCAGGAAGATCGGTAGGTCGGTATTGCGGTGCGAGTTGGCGTCGCCCATGCCGCTACCGAACAACACCGTGGTGGAGTCGAGCAACGAGCCGCCGCCATCCTTGATCTGCGCGAGGCGACCGACGAACTTGGCGTATTGCGCAACCTGGTAGCGCTCGAGGGAGATGAGGGAGGCGATGGACTCGGGGTCGTTGCCGTGGTGCGAGAGGCCGTGGTAATCCTTCTTGATGCCGAGATGCTGAGGGAGGAAGTCGCCGCCGACTTCCAGCGTGGCGATGCGAGTGCTGTCGGTCTGCAGGGCGAGCGCGATGAGCTCATACATCAGGGGCAGGTCATCGACCGCGTTACGGTTGGCCGGCTTGCTAAAGGGGGCCGTCGGTTTGGGGAGATGGGTCCAGCGCTGGCGCAGTTCGAGGCGCTTTTCGACGTCGCGCACGGACGTGAAATATTCTTCGAGCTTGGCCTTGTCCTCTTGGTTGACCTGTCCGGAGAGACGCTTCGCTTCCTCGCGCACGGAATCCAGAATCGAGGCCTGCACGTGGTTTTCCTGTTCGCGACGGATGCGTCGCTCCGCGGAGTCGCTGGCGAAGAGCTTATCAAAGAGTTCGGCTGGGTTGGTGATCGGCGGCACGCGTACGCCGGACTTCGTCCAAGCGAGCTGGCAGCCGCCGTGGATGCCGCCTTCGGAGCCGACGGTGAGCGAAGAGAATCGCGTCTGGTGACCGATTTCCTCGGCGAGGAACTGGTCGAGCGAGACGTTGCCGTCGGGACGGTTCTGGGCTTCCGAATTGAGCACGCCGGAAAGGAAGGAGTGGACCGCGAAGTGGCCGCCTTTGACGCCGTGATCGAGGCCACGGAAAACCGTCATCAAGTCACGCTGTTCCCAGAGGGGCTCCAGCAGCATCGTCTTCTCGTAGTCTTTACCGGCGGTGGTCGGGAAGAGCTTCTTGGTCTGGTAGCCGAGGAGGTTGCCGATGGCCACGAAACGGCGGGCGCCGATGCCGGCACCCTTGGCCACCTGGACGGTGGGGTTGCCGCTGAGAGCCTTTGCGCTGAGCGAGCATAGGCCGGGGAGAGCCAGAGTGGCTCCCAGAGAACGGAGGATAAAGCGGCGACGATTCATGTCAGAGGCGGACGAAGCGGGTGTGGTGATATTTTGCGTTATAGCGGCTTCCCGATGCGAGCCTTTCCTTGGGTCTCGGGGAGTCGTTTTAGAGGAGTTGGCTATGCGCAACCTACCCCTTCTGACAGGTTGCTATGCCCTAAGTTCCACTCTTTGGGATGAACGTCTCACTTAGGCTAGCAGGGGCTTGATGACCTTCGCGGGGTTGACCCCGGTGAGGCGGACATCGAGGCCCTGGGACCTCACGCTAAGCCTTTCATGGTTGAGGCCCATCTGATGGAGGAGCGTCGCATGGATATCACGGACATGGACGGGGTCCTTGATCGCGCCGAAGCCGAATTCGTCGGTCTCACCATAGGTCATGCCCGGACGGAAACCGCCGCCCGCGAACCACATGGTGAAGGCGTCGATATGGTGATTGCGGCCGGTGAACTCGCGGACCTCACCCATCGGCGTGCGGCCGAACTCGCCGCCCCAGACGACAATGGTATCGTCAAGCAGGCCGCGTGTTTTGAGGTCCTTGACCAGCGCCGCGCAGGCCTGGTCGATGTCCTTGGCCTTGGCGGGCAGGTGCTGTTGGAGGTTCTCGGTGACGCCGCCGTGGTGATCCCAGTTCGTATCGTAGAGCTGTACGAAGCGCACGCCGCGTTCGACGAGACGTCGGGCGAGGAGACAATTGCGCGCGAAGCTGGCTTCCGCGGGGTCCTTGATGCCGTAGAGGTCGAGGGTCGCCTTGCTTTCGCCGCGGAGGTCGATGACCGCCGGCGCGCTGGTCTGCATGCGGTAGGCCATCTCGTAGGCGTTGATGCGCGACGAGATCTCATCGTCGCCGGTCTTCGCCAGACGCCCGCGGTTCAATTCGCGTACGGCGTCGATTACCTTGCGTTGATCCGTCGCGGCCACGCCTTGCGGGTTGGTCAGGTTGAGGATGGGTTCGCCTTGGGCGCGCAGGGGCACGCCTTGATAGGTGCTCGGGAGCATGCCGCTGCCCCAGAGCGAGGCACCGCCGCGTGGGCCGCGCGGGCCGCTCTGCAGTACCACGAAGCCGGGCAGGTCGGCGCACTCGCTGCCGAGGCCGTAGGTCATCCAGGAGCCCATGCTCGGGCGGCCGAACAGCCCGCCGCCCGTGTTCATGAAGAGCTTGGCCGGCGCGTGGTTGAAGAGGTCGGTCTTGCAGGTCTTGACGAAGCAGAGGTCGTCGGAAATTGCGGCCGTGTACGGCAACATGTCGCTCACCCACGCACCGCTGGCGCCGTGCTGGCTGAACTTCTTGTCATGACCGAGTAGGTTCACACGATGGCTCGAGCCCATGAAGGCGAAGCGTTTGCCTTCGATGAAGCTGGCGGGGATGGGCTGCCCGTTGAGTTCGTTGAGCTTGGGCTTGTGGTCGAAGAATTCCAGCTGGCTGGGGCCGCCGGCCATGAAGAGGTAGATGATGCTCTTGGCCTTGGGCTTATGGTGCGGCGTCTTGGGCGCGAGCGGGTCGGCCGACGGCGCCGGTTTGTCCTTGGCTAGGAGCGAAGAGAGGGCGATTGAGCCGAGGCCCACGCCGCAGTCGCGGAAGAAGTGGCGGCGGGTGCGCTCGCGCAGATGGAGAAGGTCAGTCACGGGTGATGGTCTCGTCGAGGTTGAGAAGCGCACGCGCGGCCGAAAGGCGGTCGAGCGGGGTGAGGACGGCGAGCTCGGCGGGCTCCGGCTGGCGGGAAGTACAGCGAACGAAGGCGGAGGCGAGGCCTTCCTTCTCGATGACGCCAGCGAGCGCCTGCGCGGCTTCGAAGAAGGCGGGGTCATTGAGGAGCGTCAGGGCCTGCAGCGGCGTGTTGCTGCGGTTGCGTCGGGTGCACGAGGCGAGGCCATCCGGTGCGTCGAAGACCGCGAAGGCCGGCGGCGGGGTCACGCGATAGGTGAAGGTGTAGAGCCCTCGGCGGGTGCGGTCAGGCCCTTTGCTGGTGCTCCAGACGCGCTTCACCTGTCCTAAGGACATCACGCCGTCCGGGATGGGCGGGAAGACGGGCGGGCCGCCGACCTTGTGGGTGAGGATGCCGCTGGCGACGAGCGCGGAGTCGCGCACCAATTCGGCGTCAAGGCGCAGGCGGGTCTGGCGAGCGAGCAGGCGGTTGTCAGGATCCTTCGCGGTCAGGTCGGCCCGGTTGGCGGAGTCGCGACGATAGGCGCGCGTATGGACGATCGTGCGGTGGAGGGACTTGAGGCTCCAGCCGCGTTCGACAAGATCCACGGCCAACCAGTCGAGCAGTTTGGGGTGAGAGGGCGTCGTGCCTTGCGAGCCGAAATCATTTTCCGTCTCGACGATGCCCCGGCCGAAGTAGGCTTGCCAGACGCGGTTGGCGATCACGCGGGCGGTCAGGGGATTATCCTTGGAGGCGATCCAGCGGGCGAGGTCGAGGCGATTGACCGGACCTTGGTCAGGCTTGAACGCGTGCAGGACTCCGAGGACGCCGGGAGCGACCTCTTCGGCGGGACGAGTGAAGTCGCCGGCGGTCATCAGGTGCGTCTTGCGCAGCTGGGCGCGCTCCTTGAGCACGAGCGTGGTCGGGGCGGCGTCGCGCAGGTCGGCGGCATCCTTGGCGCGTTTCTGCAGGGCCTTGAATTCCTTGTCCGTGCCGCCTGGGCTGGCGGCGAAGAGAACGGCGCGTTCCGCGAGGCTGCGTTTGGCGGCAGGCTTGCGCAGGGCGGCCTTTACCGGGCCAGGGAGCTTGGCGTTCGTGGCCTTCGTCAGGCCGGACTCCCATTGCTGCAGGGCCGGCGCGCGCTGTTCTAAGAACGCCGTGAGGGCCTTGTCCGCGTCGAGCACCGACTTGGTCAACTTGGCTTCATCGCGGGTCGGGTCCGTCACCTTCATCGTCGGTTCGTCCTGATTGTTGAAGAAGGCGAACATCCGGAAGAACTCCTTCTGCGTGATCGGGTCGAACTTATGATCGTGGCACTGGGCGCAGCCGACGGTAAGGCCCAGCCAGACGGTGCCCGTCGTGGCCACGCGATCAAAGACGCTGTCGATGCGGAACTGCTCGACATCGATACCGCCTTCCTGGTTGAGCGGCGTGTTGCGATGGAAGCCGGTGGCGATGCGCTGGGCTTCGCCGCCGTCGGGCAGCAGGTCACCCGCGAGTTGTTCGATCGTGAAGCGGTCGAAGGGGAGGTCGGCATTGAGCGAGTTCACGACCCAGTCGCGGTATTTCCAGACGCTGCGCGGGGCGTCGATCGAGTAGCCGTTGCTGTCCGCGTAGCGGGCTTGGTCGAGCCACCAGCGACCCCAGCGTTCACCGTAGGCTGGCGAAGCGAGCAGGCGCTCGACGGCTTGGTCATAGGCCGCTTGCGGGTCTTTGGAGCGGGCTTGGGCGAAGGCCGCAAGTTCGGCTGGTGTGGGCGGCAAGCCCGTGAGGTCGAGCGAAAGGCGGCGGAGCAGCTTTTCCGGCGAAGCTTCGGGCGAGGCAGTCAGGCCGGCTTCCTTGAGACCTTGGTCGAGCAGCGCGTCGATCGCGGCCGGACCTTTCTCCATGAGCGCGGGACGCGTCGGGGTGGTGAAGGCCCAGTGCGGTTCGTAGGGCGCGCCTTCTTCGATCCAAGTACGGAGGGTCGCGAGCTGCTTTGCGGTCAGCTTCGGCTTGTGGGCTTCGGGCGGCGGCATCACTTCTTCCGCGTCCTGGGAGAGCAGACGCTTCCAGAGTTCGGACTTCACGGGGTCGCCAGGAATGATTGCGCGGACGCCATCATTGTCGGCTAAGGCGCCTTCGCGGGTGTCGAGGCGCAGGTCGGCCTTGCGGTGCTTCGCGTCGAAGCCGTGACAGGAGAAGCAATGCTCCGAAAGAATCGGACGAATCTCCCAGTTGAAGGAGACCTTGGCGTACGTGCCTGCGGACCAGGTGAGCGCAAGCGCGAGCAAGAGGGCGGGGCGGGCCATTGACCAGAATCAAGCCGTCCGACAGGGTTTTGCAACCCCAGGCAGTCTTAAGTCAGCAACTCCCGGACCACCCGGGCCCGCTTAATCGCTTGGCAAGCCTGACCTTTAGATTAGCTTCTATCTGGGCATAACGCATATCCCGTGCGTCAAAGCCTTACCCCGACAATGACCCGTCCCGCCCGGCATCTATTCGTATCCCTTGGCGTGTCCGCTGGCCAGCTTTTGGCTTCTTAAGGCCTATGATGTCTTTCCCCGCCGTCGCGCCATCGCTTCGAAATCCTGACGCGCCGCCCGCAACGCGCGACTCCGGAATTTATGCCATGACCCGCGATTCGCAAATAATTTCCTCCGGCCCGAACTGGCTCCGCGGTGCGATCCTGTGCGTCGCTTTCTTCGCGGCTTGGGCGCAGGGCAGGGAGGTGGTTCCCGCCGCCGGCCGGCCGAATGTCATCATCATCCTCGCGGACGATCTCGGCTACGGCAGCGTCGGCTGCTACGGCGCGGACTCCGGCCTGGTCCGCACGCCGAACATCGACCGGCTTGCGGCGGGCGGAGTCCGCCTCACGGACTTCCACAGCAACGGGGCGATGTGTTCGCCCACGCGCGCGGCTTTGATGACGGGCCGCTACCCGCAGCGCTGCGCATGGGTCCCGGATGATGAGTTGTCGCCGGTTTCCCGCGCCCAGCGCAGGGATAACGCAAAGCAACGCTGGGCCTGGGGAATCTCCCGGAACGAAGTGACGTTGCCCGGTCTGCTCCGGCGGGTCGGCTACCGGACCTCGCTCATCGGCAAGTGGCACCTCGGCTACGATGTCGCCTTTCACCCTATGAACCATGGCTTCGACGAGTTCCGCGGCTTCGTCGGCGGCGCGGTGGACTATCACACGCACGTCGCCACACATGGCTCGCAGGCGTTGGACTGGTGGGAAGGTCGCGAGCTCCGCGACGAGCCCGGCTATGCGACCGACCTGCTGTCCCGCTACGCCGTCGATTTCATCGCGCGGAACAAGCAGGCGCCTTTCTTTCTCCTGCTCGCGCCCGGCGCCCCGCATGTCCCCTGGCAAGGCCGCGCCCCCAACGCCGGCCGGAGGTCGCCGGCGGAGACCTACGCGGAGATGATCGGGACGCTCGACGATTCGGTCGGCGCGGTGGTCGGCGCATTGCGCGAGCACGGGTTGGAGGAAAAGACATTGGTGATTTTCTGTTCTGATAACGGACCGGCCGCGCCGCGCGGATTTCCGGCGAACGGAGCCTTGAAGGGTGCCAAAGGCGACATGTCCGAAGGCGGGCATCGCGTGCCTTTCATCGCTTATTTCCCCGGCGTCATCGCCGGCGGAAGGACGAGCAGTGAGGTCGTGATGACCATGGACCTACTACCCACCGTGGCGAGACTCGCCGGCGCGGCCCTTCCCGAAGGTCATCGCCTGGACGGCATTGATGTCATGCCGGCACTGAAAGGAGAGGCCCGCCCGCCCGAACGGGCGCTTCACTGGCTGTTCGGCAACGATTGGGCCGTGCGGAGCGGTCCTTGGAAGCTGACCGGCAGCGGCGGCAAGGCCCGCACGCTTGTGAACCTCGCCGACGATCTGGCGGAGAAGCAAAATCTCCTCGGCGCCAACCCCGCACGGGCCGAGAAGCTGACCGAAATGCATCGCCGCTGGGTGGCCGAAACGGGAGACCGATGAGCCTCCTCGTCGCCATCATTGGGAGGACACCCGGGATGAGGTCACGCCTTCGGCTCCAGATGACTACGGTTTTTCTGATGACGCTGGTCGTGCTCCGCGTCATGGGCGAACCTGTCCGTCCGCCCAACGTCGTGCTCATCCTTGCCGACGATCTTGGCGTGGAGTGTCTTGCCAGCTACGGCGGAAAGTCGCACAAGACGCCTAATCTCGACAGGCTGGCGTCGCAAGGGATGCGCTTCACTCGTTGCTTCGCGAACCCCTATTGCTCGCCGTCACGCGCGCAGCTGCTCACCGGTCGGTATCCTTTCCAGAATGGACTTAAGGTCGTCTTGCACGGCAAGCATCAGGAGAATCTCTACCTGCGTCCGTCGCAGCCGAGTTTCGCGCGTCAGCTGCGGCAGCACGGGTATGCGACGCAGATCGTGGGCAAATGGCACGTATCTCTGGAGCACAAGCACAACACCATCCAGGAACTCGGCTTCGACCGCTATCAGACCTGGCAGATTTTCGACCAGGATGGACGGAGGACCACGCGTTACTGGGAGCCTTATCTGATGCGCGACGGACGCATCATCGCCGAAGAGACGAAACGTCGTTACGGACCTGACGTGGACTTGGAGGTCACCCTCGATTTCATCAGGTCCTGCGCGGCGAGCCGTAAGCCTTTCCTCGCCTACTACTCCACCTGTCTGCCGCATTACCCGTGGGAGCCTACGCCGGACAGTAAGGACCATGGTTACCGCGCGACTGCCGGCTCGATCAAAGGCGACCCGCGGTATTTCCCTGACATGCTGGCCTACCTCGACAAGCAGGTCGGCGCGATGCTCCGGACGCTCGACGAGCTCGGTATCGCCGAGAACACGATCGTCTTCTTCCTCGCCGACAACGGCACCGACAGCGACCTCGTCAACACCTGGGGCTACGGCCAGAAGGTCGCCGGTGGCAAAGGCACGATGACGGACCGTGGCACCCGCGTCCCGCTCATCGTGCGGTGGCCGGGCCAGATCCAGCCGGGCAAGGTCTGCGACGACCTCATCGATCTTTCCGACTTCTTGCCCACGCTCTGCGAGCTGACGGGCGCCCAGTTGCCGGCCGAGCGGATTCACGGACGTTCCTTCGCCCCGCAGTTGTTCGGGCGGCCAGGTAGCCCGCGTGAATGGATCCACATCCAGAACGGTGAAAACCGACAGGTCAGGAACAGTCACTACATGCTCAGCAATACCGACCAGCTCCGGCGCGTCGGGGAGATTGGGGAGGAGCCCGCCAGACCGAACGCCGACAAGAACCCGGCGGAAGAGGCAGAGGCGCGGCGGGCCCTCCGCGAGGTTTTCCTCACCTTGGGTGGGTCTTCGGCCCCTCGCTAGGCCGCCACCCTGACCTCTTTGCCTGCCTCCGGAATTAATTTATGACCCCCATGAGAAACATCCCTGCATTCCTCTTGCTAGCCTCGTGCGCGGCGAACGTCGTCGGTTTCGCGCAGTCCGCCGAAGTCGTCCATGATATCGTCGTCTACGGCGATTCCTCCGGCGCGGTGACGGCCGCCGTCTCCGCGAAGCGCGAGGGACGCTCGGTCGTCTTGGTGAATCCCGTCGGGTTCCCGGGAGGCATGAGCGCCAGCGGCCTCGGGGCGACCGATTTCCTGGGCAAGCAGGGCACCTTCGGCGGAATCGCCAAGGATTTCTACGCGGGTATCGCGAAGGCCTACGGCAAGGATTTCGTCCGAAGCTTCGAACCGCACGTCGGTCGTAAGGTCTTCGAGCAGCTGCTCGCGGATGCGGGCGTGGAAGTAGTGTATGGTGAGAAGCTTGACCGGACTTCCGGCAAGGGCGTGACGATGGAAGGCAAGCGGATCACGGCGATCACGACGCTCAGCGGGAAGACCTATCGGGGCCGGATGTTCATTGATGCGACCTATGTCGGCGACCTCATGGCGGCGGCAGGAGTGACTTTCACCGTGGGGCGCGAACCCGCGAGCCAGTACGGCGAAGACATGGCCGGAGTGAGACGCGGCGATACCAGTCCCCGGGTGCACTACGGCCAGAAGGACAAGGACCACTTCGTGGCCAAGGTAAGCCCTTACGTCACGCCTGGCGACCCCGCCAGCGGTCTGCTCCCCCATGTCGTCCCGGGCGCCGGTCTCACGAACGGGCAGGGCGACCGCCGGATCCAGGCCTTCAACTACCGCGTCTGCCTCACCGCGAATCCCGCCAATCGCATCCCCATCGAAAAGCCTCCCGGCTACCGCGAAATCGAACACGAACTGCTGCTCCGCAACTTCGACGCAGGCGACGCCCGGATGCCCGCGCTCATCGAGCCGCTCGAAGGCGCCGGGCAGAAGGTGGATTGGAACAACATGCACGCCGTGGGTTCGGACTACGTCGGCGCCAACTACCAATACCCCGAAGCCAGCTACGAACGTCGCCGGGAGATCGAGCAGGCTCACGAAACCTACATCCGCGGCTTCCTCTGGACGATGGCGAACAGCCCGCGGGTGCCGGAGAAGCTCCGGCAGCGCGCCGCCTCCTTCGGGCTCCCGCGCGACGAGTTCGCCGACAACGGTAGCTGGCCGTGGATGATTTACATCCGCGAGGCGCGGCGCATGGTGGGCGACTACGTCATGACCCAGCTCGACTGCGCGGGTACCCGCACGGCCGAGGACCCGGTGGCGCTCGGCTCGTTCGGCATGGATTCGCATGCGGTGCAGCACATCGTCGCCGCCGATGGCACGGTGCAGAACGAAGGCGTCATCTGGCGCGTCCCACCGAGGCCTTACGGCATCTCCTATCGGGCCATCGTCCCCCGGCGCGGCGAATGCGAGAACCTCTTCTCGCCCGTCTGTCTCTCCGCCTCGCACGTCGCCCACGGGAGCATCCGGATGGAGCCGGTCTTCATGGCTCTTTCGCAGAGCGCCGCCATCGCCGCCGGTCTGGCCATCGATCGCGGCGTGGGCGTGCAGGACGTGCCTTATTCGCCACTGCTAGCGAAGCTCGAAGCCGCCAAGCAGGTCGTCCGCCCCGAAGCCTGGAAGCGTCCCGCCAACGAGGGCACCCCCCGCGAGAAGAAGGCGAAAGCCGTCAAATAGTCGCCGGCCCTGCGCGCGTGCACGCCGGCTTAGCCGCCCGCGCGTCAGGTCGGTCCGACCGCTCCGGGTCAGCCCAGGAGTTCCCGGACCACGCGGGCGGGCTGGTTGTTGGTCAGGGTCAGGGCGGCGCCGTTGCGCTTGAAGATGAGCTTGTCGTGCTCGAAGCCGAAGCAGTCGAGCATGGTGGCGTGCCAGTCGTAATGGTTGACGACGTCCTTCACCGCGTGGTGGCCCCATTCATCGGTCTCGCCGTAGGTCAGGCCGCCCTTGAAGCCACCGCCGGCGACCCACTGGCTGAAGCCGTAGGTGTTATGGTCGCGGCCCCACTTGGCTTCTCCAGCGTCGTTCTGCAGGACCGGCATGCGGCCCATCTCTCCGCCCCAGTGCACGATAGTGCTGTCGAGTAGGCCGCGTTGCTTAAGGTCGGCGACGAGCGCGGCGCTGGGACGGTCGGTCGCGGCGCAAAGGGTGGGCAGGGCGGATTTGATCGAGCCGTGGCTATCCCAGCTCTGGCCCTGGTTGAGGACCTGTACGTAGCGCACGCCACGCTCGACGAGGCGTCGGGCGATCAGGCAACGGCGAGCGTAGTCGTCGCATTCCTTGCGGCCGACGCCATAGAGTTCGAGCACGTGCTTCGGCTCAGACGAGATATCGAAGGCTTCCTTGGCGGCGAGCTGCATCCGGCCGGCGAGTTCGTAGCTCTGGATGCGCGCCTGGAGGTCGGTCTCGCCCGGATGGTTGGCGGCGTGCTCGGCGTTCATCGCGCGGAGCAGTTCCATCTGACGTTCCTGCGGCTTACCTTGGAGGGCGGCGGGCGGATCGAGGTTGAGGATGTGCGGGGCAGTGGCGCGGACGAACGTGCCTTGATAGATCGAAGGCAGCCAGCCATTGGACCAATGCTGGTTCGCGAAGGTCGGGAGGCCGCTCGGGTGACCCATCACCACATAGGCGGGCAGGTCCTGGGTCTCGCTGCCGAGCGCGTAGGTCGCCCAGGCGCCCATGGTCGGATTGCCGGACGTGATGCGGCCGGTCTGCACGGCGAGCATGGCCTGCAGGTGGTTGTTCACGCCCGACTTCATCGAGCGGATCAGGCAGATATCGTCGGCGACCGTGCCGAGCTGCGGGAGGAGCTCACTGAGTTCGAGGCCGCACTTGCCGTGGCGCGAGAACTTCCAAAACGAACCGAGGACCTTGGGTGAGGCCTGGGCGACGTTGTCGTATTTGAGGTTATCGCCCGGGAATTTCTGCCCGTGCCACTTCGTGAGCATCGGCTTGTGGTCAAAGAGGTCCATCTGCGACGGGCCGC
>JBIILC010000021.1:0-27113 GCA_044232865.1 Opitutales bacterium
TCTCCTTCGTCGTCCCCAAGGGCAAGACGGTCGGACTCGTCGGCGAATCCGGCTCAGGCAAGACGACGACTGGCCGCGCCATCGTGAAGCTCGCCCCGCTGACCGCCGGTAAGATTCTTTACCACGGTCAGGACATCGGCGTCCTCTCGAACTCGGACTTCCTCCCTTGGCGTAAGAAGATCCAGATGATCTTCCAGGACCCGTATAATTCACTCAACCCGCGCGCCGACATCCTGAGCATCCTCTCCGAGCCGCTGGAAATCCACTTCCCACAGATGACGCGGGCAGACCGCGAAGCCCGTTGCGCCGAACTCCTCCGCAGTGTTCAGCTCCCTGCCGAACACCTGCGCCGCCACCCGCATGAATTCTCCGGCGGCCAGCGCCAGCGCATCGGTATCGCGCGCGCCCTCGCGGTGCAGCCTGAGCTCATCATCTGCGACGAGCCCGTCTCAGCGCTCGACGTCTCCGTGCAGGCCGAGGTCGTGAACCTGCTCCAGGACCTGCAGGAACAGTTTGGCCTCACCTACCTCTTTATCGCCCATGACCTCGCCGTCGTCGAACATGTCAGCGACCACATCCTCGTGATGTCCAAGGGCAAGATCGTCGAACAAGGCACCCCGGCTGAGATCCTCGGCAATCCGCAGCAGACCTACACGAAGACGCTGCTGGCCGCGGTACCCCGGTTCTGATGTCCGCGGAAGCCCAGTCGAAGTTAGATGGCACGACGCGCGGTCTCGGCCTGCTACTCATTGGCATGGCTGCGTTCACGACCTGGGATCAGTGGGCGATTTGGAGCACCAAGGATGACTACACCTTTGGCTACCTCGTACCATTCTTCTCCGCTTACGTGCTCTGGGATCGCTGGGAAGACCTCCGCGCCCTGCTGACCGGCGAACGGACCGACGTCGCCGCGCCCACGTCCAAAGGCGTACTCACCCTCGCCCAGCTGCTGGCGTTCGCTTCCCTCGCGCTCTTCGGCTTTGGCGCCGCTGCCCGCGCCATCTTCGGCACCGGTATCGGCCCCACCCTCGCCATCTGCTTCGGCCTAGCCGGCGCGGCGCTTGCCTTTGCCTTCCTCTCTGTCCGCGGACCGGCGGACGCCGTCGCGACATCGGCCTCCCGCTGGCGGGCCGTCGGACTCCTCCTCTTTCCCTCCTGTGTCTGGTTGATCTCCGGCCCCTTCCTGTACCTCGTCGACAATCAGATCAAAGGTGAGCTACTCACCAACGTCACCGAAATCGTCTCCGGAATCCTGCGTGCCAACGACCACGCTATCCGGGTCAGCGGCAACACCATCATCTTCCCGAACGGCGATGCGGTCGGCGTGGCAGAGGCCTGCTCGGGCATTCGTTCGCTCTCGGCCTGCGTCTTCGCCGGCGCCTTCCTCGGCGCGGTCTTCCTCGAAGGCGGCTTTCCGGGAGCGCTCCTCCGTCGGATCGCGATGATCAGCTTGGCCGGCTTCACCGCCATCCTGCTTAACATTGGCCGCAACACCTACCTCACCTTCCACGCGTTGAACCACGGATCGAAATCACTGGAACGAGATTTCGCCGGGGTCGAGCATGGCCAGGCCGGTTTCTCGTCGTTCGGCACCGTCCATGATTTGGCTGGCAATGTCGCCATGGTCGCCGCCTTGATTATCCTCGTGGCCTTCGTCCCGTTGCTCAACCGACTTGGACGACCCCACGACAACCGACCTTCCGCATGAGAATCCTTTTCGTGACCCCCGAGCTGGCGCCCTGGTCCAAGGCTGGCGGACTCGGCGACGCCACCGTGGCGCTAGGTAAAGCCTTGGCCGCCATGGGACACGAGGTCCGTGCCGTGACACCCCTGTACGGCTCCGTCCCCGGTCGCGAGAAGATGGGTACACTCATCGAGTCACTCAAGGTCGGCGTGAACGGTGACGTCCGCAAGGCCGGCTGCCGCATCCGCACGCTTCAGGTCTCCCCGAACTTCGAAGCCTGGTTCGTCGAACACGAAGATTTCTACGGAGCCCGCGAGATCTATCCGGCGCGTGACGATGCCGGCGAACGGGCCGCCTTCTACGGGCGGGCCGGACTGGACGCCTGCCTGACGACCAGCTGGATTCCCGACGTCATCCATTGCCATGACTGGACCGCGGGCCTCGTGCCCGTGCTCCTAAACACCACGCTCAAGCAGTCCGCGCTGGGCGGAGCGAAGACCGTCCTCTCGATCCATAATCTGCAGCATCAAGGCCTCTACCCCAAGCGGATCATGGCCTACCTCGGCCTACCCGCTTTCCTCTGGAGCCCGCAGGAACTCGAGTGCCTCGGTGGCGTCAACTTCCTCAAAGGTGGCATCCTCCACGCCGCCAAGGTCATCACCGTCAGTCCGACCTACGCCAAGGAGATCCTCACCCCGGCCTTCGGCTACGGTCTGGATGACGTCGTACGTCGCCGCGCGAGCGATCTACGCGGCATCCTCAACGGCGTCGACCGCGACGAATGGAACCCTGCAGACGACAAGCACATCGCGGCGGCATTCTCAGCCAAGAAACCCGTCGGTAAGGCCGAGTGCAAAGCCGCCCTCTTGCGCGAACTCAACCTCGCGACCAATCGCGACCTTCCGCTGATTGGCGTCGTCTCGCGCCTCTGGGAACAAAAGGGCTTGGATCTCGCTGTCAGCGTACTTCCCAAATTCCTGCGCGAAGGCAGTTTGCAGTTCGTGCTCCTCGGCAGCGGTGACGCCTGGTTGGAAAACGAGTTCAAGCGACTTGCGGTCGACTTCCCGCAGCTCTGCGCCGTCCGCATCGGCTACGATAACGGACTGTCCCACCGGATCGAGGCAGGCAGTGATTTCTTCCTGATGCCCAGCCGCTTCGAACCTTGTGGTCTAAATCAGATGTATTCCATGGCCTACGGCACGCTCCCGATCGTCCGAGCCACCGGCGGCTTGGCCGACACCGTGAGCGGCTGGGACGGGAAAAAGAAAGGCACCGGGGTTGTTTTCGAGCACGCGGACCAAGGGGGAATCGAATGGGCCCTCAACCGGGCGCTGGAGCTCTATCAACAACCTGCGGCCCACAAAGCACTTCAGAAGAGCGCAATGGCGGCGGAGTTCAGTTGGGCGAAATCAGCCGAAGCCCACCTCGAGTGTTACCTCGGTTAAGGCTAGTGTTTCACGCTTAAAATAAAGCATCGGTGGCTTCTTTTTAAGCAAACGTTGGGGTTTATTCGCCAATCTTCACAGGATTGTCGAAATACATGGAGATTTGGCAAAGTTTGAGCACATCCACAGACGCCATGAAGCACACATCCATCACCCTCCTCACCCTCACCGCTGCCGCGAGCTTTGCTCAGTCGGCGCCCGCCGCTGCCTCGGCGTTCACCACCTCGGGCAACGTCGCCTTTACCAGCGACTACGTCTTCCGCGGCATCTCGCAGACCGGCGGTCACACTGCCCTCCAGGGTGGTTTCGACGTCGCGCACACCTCCGGCCTCTCCGCCGGCGTCTGGGCTTCCAACATCAGCTGGGCCCCTTCGACCTCCCTTGAAGTCGACCTCTACGCCAACTACGGCTTCAGCCTGAGCAAGGACTTCTCCGCCACCGTCGGCTACCTTGCATACGTCTATGAAGGTAACTCCTCGCTCAACACGGGTGAAATCAACGCCTCAGTCTCGGCCTATGGTTTCACGGCCAAGCTCTCCCACGCCGTCACCGATTACTTCGGTATCGCTGGCAGCGGCACCCAGTACTACGAGCTCAACTACGCTTACGAAGTCGCCGCCATCAAGGGCCTCAGCCTCGCGCTCCACTACGGCGTGACCGACGGCAAGAACGCTGCCTCGAACGACAAAGACTACGCGATCGGCCTTTCCTACCCGGTTGCTGGCTTCACCGGCACCGTGTCCTACTCGAACGGTAGCGGCACGTTCGCTGGCACCTACGAAGGTATCACGGCGGTCACGCTCAAGAAGACCTTCTAAGGTCTGAGTTAAAACTCATAGCAAAAGGGGTGCTTTCCGGGAGGAAGGCACCCCTTCTTCTTTGTAAGGTTGAAAAATAGCCCGGGACGGCAATGTTGCCCTTCCTCCATGATCGAGTCCGCCCGCAAACCTGACTGGCTCCGTGCCAAGCTCCCCAGCGGCCCGGACTTCCTGGAGACGAAGAAGAACGTCGACGAGCACAAGCTGCACACGGTCTGCCAGTCAGCGCAGTGCCCCAACATGGGCGAATGTTGGTCCCGCGGCAGCGCCACGGTGATGATCCTCGGCAACGTCTGCACGCGCTCCTGTACCTTCTGCGCCGTGCTCTCGGGCCGCCCCAGCGAACTCGACCTCGGCGAACCGGCCCGCGTGGCCGAGTCCATTGCACTGATGAACCTGAAGCACGTGGTCATCACCTCCGTCGCCCGCGACGACCTTAAGGACGGTGGCGCCTCCGTCTGGGCCGCGACCGTCCGCGCCACCCGCAATCGTTGTCCGAACACGACCATCGAGGTCCTGCCGGCTGACTTCCGCGGCGAACAGGTCCACCTCGACGTCTTACTCGACGCTCGGCCTGACATCCTTAACCACAACCTCGAGACGGTCGAACGCCTGCAGCGTCCAATCCGTAAGACCGCCCGCTACGACCGCTCCTTCTGGGTTCTCAAGCACGCCAAGTCCCGCGACTTCATCACCAAGACCGGTATCATGCTCGGTATCGGTGAACAGAAGGAAGAAGTCGCGCAGCTCATCCGCGACATCGTCGCTGCCGACGTCGACATCCTGACCATCGGCCAATATCTTTCGCCCAGCAAGGAACATGCGCCTATAGATCGCTGGGTCACGCCCGAGGAATTTGCCGAGTGGAAGACCTTCGCGCTCGCCGCCGGCGTCAAGCACGTCGAGTCCGGCCCCTTGGTCCGCTCTTCCTACCGCGCTGACGAACAAGTCGTGAAGTTCAGCCTGATGGATCGCCGCCAGCGACCCGCCCGCTAATCCGTGGAAGGCCTGCCTCCCGTCGATTTCCGCGGCGAGCTCAACGACGAGCAGTACGCCGCGGTGACCTCGCCCCGCGGCCCCGCGCTCGTGCTCGCTGGCGCTGGCTCGGGTAAGACCCGCACCCTCACCTACCGCGTAGCCTGGCTTCTGCACCAAGGAGCCAAGCCCTGGGACATCCTGCTGCTGACCTTCACAAACAAGTCGGCCAAGGAGATGCTCGAACGCGTCGAAGACCTCACGGGCGTGCCGCGCGGCCAGTTCTGGGGTGGCACCTTCCACTCAATCGGCCAACGCATCCTCCGCCGCAATGCGGCCGTGGCCTCGCGTTCGCCTGACTTCACCATCCTCGACCAGAAGGAATCGGAACACCTGTTCTCCGAGATCGTGAAGTCGATCGATGGAGCGTTCATCAAGGATAAGACGAACCCGAAGGCGGCCGTTATCCTCGACGCCTATTCGCACGCGCGTAACACCCTCCGCCCGCTGCCGGACGTCCTCGCCGAACGACTCGACTGGATGAAGGGCGGCCCGGAGAAGCTGATGCAATTCTGTACGAGCTACGAGGCCGCAAAGAAGGAGCGGAACCTCTGCGACTTCGATGACCTGCTCAGCCTCTGGCTTTACGTCCTCGAGAACGACCCGGCCGCCCTCGCCCATTACCGGCAGCGCTTCCGCCATATCCTGGTGGACGAGTTTCAAGACACCAACCGCCTGCAAAGCCGCATCATCGACCTCCTCGCCAGCGAGCACCAAATCATGGCCGTGGGCGACGATGCGCAGTGTATCTACACCTGGCGCGGCGCCGATTGGGAGAACATCGTGGCCTTCCCGAATCGCCACCCGGGCACGCTGATCCACACGATCGACACGAACTATCGCTCGACGCCGGAGATCCTGGCCTTCGCCAACGAGATCCTCAGCCACCGCCCGCGCGTCGAAGGCTTCGACCGCCGCCTCAAGGCCGTCCGCCAACGCGGGCCACAGCCCACCGTCTTCACCGTCGGCGACACGTCACAGCAGGCGAAGCTCGTGGTCCGCAAGATCATGCAGCTACACCACGAAGGGCACGCCTTGGCGGACATACATGTGCTCTACCGCGCGCATTACCAGTCGCTCGACCTACAGATGGAACTCAACGCGACGGGCGTACCTTTCGTCATCACCAGCGGCCATAAGTTCTTCGATCTCGCGCACGTGAAGGACATCCTCGCGCACCTGCGCTTCGTGCATAACCCCCTCGACCAGGTCGCGCTCTCCCGCTTGCTCTGCCTGCTCCCGAAGGTCGGGCCCGTTGCCGCCGAGAAGATCAGTAAGGCCGCCCGCGAAGCCGAGCAGGCCCAAGGCCGCGGCATGGTCCGCGCGCTGCGCGCCGACACCGTCCTCAAACGCGTACCAGAATCGGCCAAGGATGATTTCAACGACCTCACCATCACGCTCGAGGACATGCTCGAAGGACTGGAAGCCGCGAAGGCCAAGCCTGGTCCCTCCGGACCAGCGCCCGACCTTTTCGTCGCCGCCTCCGACGCGCATTCGATTAAGTTCGCCCGGACGCCCGCCGAGACGGTCCGCGTCTGCATCGAGGGCTGGTACGGCGGCTTCATCAAGACGATCTTCCCCGACTGGAAGGAACGCGAGCAGGACCTCCAGGGCCTCATCGGTTTTGCGTCCAAGTTCGAAGACGTCGGCGACCTCGTCGCCCAGGTCGCCCTCCTCAACGGCGAATCTTCCGACAAGAAAGCTGAGCCCGAGGAGGATATGCTCCGCCTCACCACGATTCACCAATCCAAGGGACTAGAGTTTCCTATCGTCTTCCTCCTGGGGGTGGCCGACGGTCTCCTGCCGCTAACCCGCGCCATCGACGAAGGTGACGTCGAGGAGGAGCGCCGGTTATTCTACGTCGCCTGCACCCGGGCCGAGAACATGCTGTTCCTTTTCGCCCCCCGCTTCGCGGTCTCCGGTGAAGGCTACCGCCCGCTGGATCCCTGCCGTTTTCTGGAAGAAATGAGCCCGGATTGTTACGAATTGGCGGATTATGCCCATCGTCGGCTCTGAGTTCGTATGACAGCCAGATGGGGGTAGGTGCTTGCCTTTGCCTTGGGCGGGCATTTATGACTCACGCAAACTTTTACACGCTATCGCCATGCCCAAGGTACTCGTCGCCGACAAAATCTCGCCCACCGGAGTTGCCCTCCTCAAAGCCCAGCCGGGCTATGAGGTCGTCGAAGCCTACGGCTCCACGCCCGAGCAGGTCCTGACCCTCGTCGCGGACGTGGACGCCATCCTGGTCCGCTCCGAAACCCAGATCACCCGCGAAGTCCTCGCCGCCGCCCAGCGCCTCGTCTGCGTCGGCCGAGCCGGCGTGGGCGTCGACAACATCGACGTCGAAGCCGCCACCGAACGTGGCGTCATCGTGATGAACACCCCTTCGGGCAACACCGTCGCGACCGCCGAGCTCACCTTCACCCACCTGCTCTCCCTCGCCCGCCCGGTGCCGGAAGCCGTCCAGTCCATGCGCGAAGGTAAATGGGACCGCAAGACCCTCTCGGGCTCCGAACTCTTCGGCAAGACCCTCGGCGTGCTCGGCCTCGGCCGCATCGGCGCCGAAGTCTCTAAGCGCGCCCTCGCCTTCGGCATGAAGGTCCTCGCCTACGATCCGTATCTCACCGAAGCCCGCGCTAAGGCCCTCGGCGTGTCCATCGCGACCCTCGATGAAGTCTTCGCTCTCTCCGACTACATCACCGTCCACATGCCTCTCATCGAGAAGGGCAAGCAGGGCGCGACCGAAGGCATGGTCGATGCAGCCGCTTTCGCCAAGATGAAGAAGGGCGTTAAGATCGTGAACTGCGCCCGCGGCGGCATCGTCGATGAGACCGCCCTCGCCGAAGCCCTGAAGTCCGGCCAGTGCGGCGGTTGCGGTTTCGACGTATTCGTCGAAGAGCCCCTCGCCAAGGACCACCCGCTCCGCTCCCTTCCGAAAGCCCACCTCTCCCCGCACCTCGGCGCCTCCACGGCCGAAGCCCAGGAGAACGTCGGCGTCGAAGTCGCCGAAGCTGCCATCACCGTCCTCGGTGGCGGCTCGCCCGCCAACGCGGTCAACCTACCTTCCGTTGACTCGCAGACGCTCGCCGCGATCAAGCCGTTCCTCTCCCTCGCGCAGAAGCTCGGCGCCATCGCGCGTCAGCTCGCCGCTCCGGGTCGCATCGAATCGCTGCGCCTGACCACCTTTGGTACCGGTTCCGACCAGGGCGCCAACGCCATCGCCCGCGCCATCCAGCGCGGCTACCTGCGCGGCATCGTCGAAGGCGTCACCGACGTGAACGCTCCCGGCAAACTCAAGGCCCTCGGCGTCGAGGTCCAGACCGTCCGTTCTTCCGCCGAAGCCGACTACAAGGAACTCATCCTGGTCGAAGCTGTGCTCGCAGGCGGCAAGTCCGTCTCTGTCGCCGGCACCGTGATCGGCAAAGCCCAGTCCCCTCGCATCGTCTCCATCAACGGCCGCACCCTCGAGTTCATCCCCGAAGGCAAGCTGCTGCTCATCGAGAATCAGGACCAGCCTGGCATCATCGGCGCCCTCGGCACCCTGCTCGCCAAGGAACGCGTGAACATCGCCAACATGGCCCTCAGCCGCAGCGGTGGCTCCAACGCCCTGGCCGTCTACCAGCTCGACACGGCTCCCGGCGCCGCCGCCATCGCCGAAATCCTCCGTAATCCGGCGATCGTCAGCGCCAAGCTGATCGAAGCGTAAGCGATGTTCGCGGCCATCGGGATCTTCTTCCTACTCGGATACCTCCTCGGTTCCGTCAACTTCGCCGTGCTCGTGGCGAAGAAGCATGGCGTCGATATCCTCAAGGAAGGCTCCGGAAATCCCGGCGCCACGAACGTCAAGCGCTTGCTCGGCAAAGGCCCAGGCAACCTCGTCTTCGCTCTCGACGTCTTGAAGGGTTTCGTCGGAGCCGGACTGCCTTATCTCCTGCTTCGTACGGAAGAGACTCCGGCGGCGGCCGAAATCCACTTCACAATCTGCGTCGCTGGCTTCGTCGGTACACTGCTCGGTCACTGCTTCTCCTGCTTCCTGAAATTTAAGGGCGGTAAGGGAGTCGCTTCCACCATCGGCGGCCTGGCCGTGCTCCTGCCCATCCCAATCCTCATTGGTGCCACCCTTTGGGGCCTCGTCTTCCTGCTCTCGCGCTATGTTTCCCTGGCGTCCATCATCCTCGGCGTTTCGCTGCCGGTCTCCTGCTGGGTCCTGCCGCTCTTCACTAAGCTGACGTTCAGTCCGGCCGAGTTCTGGTTCGCCGGCGCCATCGCCGCCTTCAACGTTTGGACGCATCGTTCCAACATTGGTCGCCTGCTCAACGGCACCGAAAACCGCTTCGTTAAGAAAGCCTGACCCATTTCGCAATGACCGCCCCTCGCACCATCGGCATCGGCATCCTCGGCTTCGGCACCGTCGGCCAAGGCGTCTGGAAGCACCTGCACGAAAAGCAGGCCGACCTCGAATCGCGCCTCGGCGTGAAGCTCGACCTCCGCAAAGCCTCCGTCCGCGACCTGAAAAAGAAGCGCTCGGTGAAGATTCCGGCCTCCAAGCTGACGACCAACGTCAACGAGATCATCGACGACCCGAAGGTCCATGTGGTCTGCGAACTGATCGGCGGCACCACCAAGGCCCGCGAGCTCACGCTGCGCGCCCTGCGCCTCGGTAAGGTGGTCGTCTCCGCCAACAAGGCCCTGCTCTGCGAGCACGGACCAGAGATCTTCCAGGCCGTGCGTAAGCATGGTGGCCAGTTCCTCTTTGAAGCCAGCGTCGCCGGCGGCATCCCGATCATCAAGGCGATCCGCGAAGGCCTCGTCGCTAATCGCTTTGAGCTGATCGTCGGTATCCTCAACGGCACCTGTAACCACATCCTCACCCGCATGGGCGAGGACGGTCTCTCCTTCCCCGACGCCCTCAAGGAAGCCCAGGAGCTCGGTTACGCCGAAGCCGACCCGACGCTCGACGTCGATGGCATCGACGCCTTCCACAAAGCCTCGATCCTCGCCTGGCTCGCGCACGGTAAGTGGGCGCCGCCCGCGCGGACGCTCGTCGAAGGCATCCGCAAGATTGGCCCGGCCGATATCGATTTCGCCCGCCGCTTCGGCTTTGCCCTCAAGCACCTCGCCGTCATCCGCCGCGACTTCAAGGCCAACTGGATGACCGTCGGTGTCTATCCTTCCCTCGTCCCTAATCGCGACATCCTGGCCCGCGTCTCCGGCGTTAACAACGGCATCACCCTCCGCGGCGACGTCGTCGGCGCTACCACACTCACCGGCCGCGGCGCGGGCGGCGACGCCACCGCTTCCGCTGTCATTGGCGATATCGTCGACGCCATCGCTGCCCTCACCGGTCCGATCTCGCAGGCCCTTTCACCCGAAGCGCTCGCCGCCCGTGAGAAAGCTGGCCGTGCCCTCCGCATGGCCTCGATCGACGAGATTGTCTCGCCCTTCTACCTGCGACTCTCGCTGCTCGATAAAGCCGGCGTTTCTGAAGGCATCTATCGTATCTTCTCGAAGCACAAGGTGTCCATCGCCCGAGTCATCCAGTACGAACACCCGAACCAGGGTCGCGGTACCGTCACGCTTTCGACCTACCCGGTCAGCGAACGCAAGATGTCCGCAGTCTTGACAGAATTGCGCCGCCTCAAGACGGTGCTCGAGGAGCCCGTCGTGCTCCGCATCTTCTCTCCCGAATCCTGATCCTCCGGTGGCTCTCATCGTCCAGAAATACGGCGGCACTTCCGTCGGCAGTGTCGACCGCATCCAAAACGTGGCGGCCAAGATCAAGGAACAGTGGTCCAAGGGTAACCGCATCGTCGTGGTCGTCTCCGCTCGTAGCGGCGTGACCAACGACCTCATCGCCCGCGCCAAGGCCCTTTCCAAGCTGCCGGACGAACGCGAGATGGACGTCCTCATGGCCGTGGGCGAACAGGAAACCATCGCCCTGACGGTCATGGCCCTCCACGCCATAGGGGTACCCGCCGTCTCCCGCACCGGCGCCCAGGCTGGCATCTTTACGGACGACATTCACACCCGCGCCCGCATTACCCGCATCACCGGCGGAGACCTGCTCGCCCGACTCGACGAAGGAAAAGTCGTCGTCGTGGCCGGCTTCCAGGGCTGCACGGACCAGGGCGAAGTCACCACCCTCGGCCGGGGCGGCTCGGACCTCACCGCCATCGCGGTCGCCGCTTCCATTAAGGCCGACCTCTGCCAGATCTACACCGACGTCGACGGCGTCTACACCGCCGACCCCCGCATCGTGCTCAACGCGAGCAAGCTGACGGAAATCTCCTACGAAGAGATGCTCGAGCTCGCCTCCAGCGGCTCCAAGGTCATGCAGTCGCGCTCCGTAGAGTTCGCCCAGAAATATAACGTGCCTTTCGAGGTCCGTTCCTCCTTTAACGACCAACCTGGTACCATCGTGAAAGCCATCGACAAAACCCTCGAAGACGCGGCTATCGCCGGCGTCGCCCTCGACCGCCTGCAGACCCGCGTCACGGTGAACGACCTGCCCGACAGCCCGCAGGCGCTGTCCGCCCTCTTCGACGACCTCGGCGAAGCCGGGCTCAGCGTCGACATGATTATCAAGAACCTGGGCAAGGACGGCAAAGCCAACCTGACCTTCTCGGTGACCACCGCCGAATTCTCCCGCGTCGAAGCCGTCGTCGGCCAGACCCTCAAGAAGCTTGGCTCCGGCTCCGTCCGTTCCGCCGGCGAGATCTCCAAGCTCTCCATCGTGGGCGTCGGCATGATCTCCCACCCCGGCGTGGCCGGCACCCTCTTCAAGGCCCTCGCCTCCGTCGGCATCAACAGCGAGCTCATCACGACCTCCGAGATCAAAATCTCCGTCGCGCTGGACCCGGCCAAGGCCGATGCCGCCGTCCGCGCCGTGCATACGGCCTTCGGTCTCGATAAGGCCTGAACCGGCACTCGCCTCTTGCCCGCCGGCCCGCTCCGACCATAGTCGGGGCGATGCTGCGGTTCACCCTGGCCACCTTCCTCGCCCTCGGCGTCCTGCTGCCGGGTCAGGTCGTGTCGCAGGACCTCCCGCCTAACCTAATCACGACTAACGCGGCCGTCAGCTCGGGCGACCAGCCCGACCGGCGGACGTTGCTAGGATTGGCCGACCAAGCCTTGGCTGCGGGACTCTCCTCAACAGCCTCCAGCTTCTACGCCCAGCTACTCGCCGACCCGAAGCTCAGCGACAAGGATCGCGAACAGGCCGGACTCGGCCTGTCCGCCGCTTACATCGAACGAACCCGTACGGCCGAAGCCAAGGCGACGGTGAAGTTCCTACCGAAGTCGCCTCGCAAATCACTCCGCGAAGGGCTCATCGCCTTACTGGAAAACGATACTGATGGTGCCCGGGCTTTTTCAGCCGAACTGAACATCACCGCGCTACCCCCCTTTGAAATCGCTTGGGGGCATGCACTTCGGTGGATGGTCGCTGGCGCCGAGAGCGACAACCTCAACATCAACCTCGCGCAAGAAGCGATCGCGCGCACGGCCGTCTCCGAAGAACAGCGCCAGCGCATCGAGGTCCTCGGTTACCGCGCGATGATCGTCGCCGGCAAGGTGGAGCCGCGCACCGTCTCGGCGTTGCGCGAACTTGCCGCCGACGCCAAGGGCACCCCACTCGCTTTCGACTACGCCCGTAATCTCGCGCTGGCACTCGCGCACCTCAAGGACACCAAAGGCGCCGCCCAAGCTCTCGCTAACGCCGGTTCCTTACCCCCCGCACGCCAAGCGGAGGCCGATCTTCTCGCTGGACTCATCCTCGGAACGGATAATGCCGAAGGGCGCGGACGCCTTAAGGATGCCGCCCGTAATCCCGCCAATATTGCGATTCGTCTCACGGCTCTACGCGCGTTGGTCGCCGCTGCGGACCCTCGCTCAGAAATAGATCCCGCTAAGCCGATTGATACGAAAGCAATCGCCAACGAAGTGAACGACTTCCTGCTTCGTCGTAACCCAGGCCAGCTCTCCTATTACTGCCCACGCGACCTCAAGGTACTCGATTCCATCCACCTCGCTCGCGCCCAGTTAATGCTCTTCGCTGGGAGCCGCGAAAAAGCCCGCCAAGCCGCCGAAGACCTGCTCAAGGATGTCCCGGCCAGCCCGCTCGTCCGCGAAGCCACCCGCACGCTCGCCATCGCAGCCTGGGGCGACGGCTCGTATCGTCTCGCCGCGACGCATCTCACCACCCTGGGCGAAAGCAGCATCGAACCAGAACGCGCGCAACTCCGCATCGCCGCCGCCGATTGCCTGTTCCTTGCCAAGGATTTCGTCCTCGCCGAAAAAGCCTACGCCGCCCTGCAGAAGGACGCGGCCGATACGAAAATCTCCGAAGATGCCTTTCATCAGCGCATCCTCAGCTTACTCGAGACAAGTGATGAGATCAGCGACTGGAATCGCACCACGGAAGTGATCGAAGACGCGGCTCGCTCCAATCGCACCCGCACCAAGGAGCCCATTTGGTCGGCAATCTGGAGTCTCGTCGAGGACATGCGCAAGGCTCAGCGGCCAACCGACGCCGAACGACTGCTGGCCCGACTAGACCCACTCACGCGCGGCGCCCGCGTCGATTATGACCTGCGTTTCACCTGGCAGCGGGCTCTCCTGGCCATCGCCAACAATAATCCCACTGAAGCGAGCCGACTTGCCGCGGAGATTGATCGCAAGCTCTCTAATCTGCCCGCCGGTGCGACGCCCGATGAACTGAGTAAGGCCGTTCCAGAACTCCGGGGACATGCTGCGCTTCTCAAAGCCCGCACCTCGCTCAACGCCGGCGCCGCCAAAGGCCTCGACGAACTTGTCGGGCTCCGTCGGCAGTTCGGCAAGGTACCCGCCGCCGCGGCGTCCTACCTCGTCGAAGGCCGCCACCTGGCCTCCGTCGGTCGCAACGCGGAAGCCCAGGCGCGCTTCGAATCCCTCGCCGAGGAATTCAAGGGTGAAGCCAATCTTACGGAATTCGCCGCGCTCGGCCTCTACGAAGCGGCCGAACAATCCGCGCTCCAGGCACCGACTGGCGGCGAGGACAAACTCACGCACGCGGTCTTACTCCTCGAACGCTTCACTGCAACCTACCCGCAGAATGCCTTGATCTTTCGCGTGTCTCTTCGTCGAGCCGAAATCCTCCGCACGCTCGGACAGTTTGATAAATCCCTCTCCGTGCTCGAAGGCCTGATCCGCGACAAGCTGACCGACCCTTCCCGCCCGCAGGCCGAGATGGCCCGCGCGGACTCCCTCTTTGGGCTCGCCCAACTACGTCGCGACCGTAACGGGCAGCTTGACCGCCAGCTCGTCTCCCGGGCTGCCGCCGCCTACGAGCGCATCGCGGAAGCCTGGGCCAAGGATTCCGACGATGTGAAGATTGAAGCATGGTACAAATGGGCGCTCTCATTGATCGAACGCTCCCGGACCGAGACCGGCCTCGAAGCGGCCGCCACTCGCGGCGAAGCCCGCAAGATCCTGCTCCGCGCCTTGGGCGCCCTGCGCGATGCGACCGCCCGCGCCGCCGCGGACACCGCCGGCAAGCTCTCCTCCGAAGGACGCCTATGGCTTTCGCGCTCGGTGCTGCTGATGGCCGAGACCTGCGAGCTGGATGGTGACCGCACTGAGGCCATCGCCGCCTACAGCATTATCGTGAACGTCAACCAGGGACAGCCCGCCGCACAGTCGCGCCTCCCTGGACAGTCCACCGCCGAAAGCAAACTTGCGACCCTCCGCAATTCGTCGTCCAATTCTTCCAAGCCCCAATGAGCAGCCGCTTCTCCTTCCCCTTCGATGCCGGCCCCTTCGTCTGGCTGCTCCTCCTGCTCGCCTTCCTCGCCCTGGTCTTCGTCGTCGAACGCGCAATGTTCCTCCACCGCGGCCTGGTTCTTTCGTCTGACTTCATTGAAGGTGTCCGCAACAACCTACGGGCCGGCCGGCCGCTCGAAGCCCTGGCCGCCTGCGAAGAGTCCCCCGGTCCCGTGCCCCGCGTCGTGAAAGCCGCCCTGCTCCGCTCGGGTAGCGGCGAAGAAGCCATGCGTGCCGCCGCCACGGAGGCCGCCTTACTCGAGTTGCCCGTCCTCGAACGTCGCCTCGGCTCCATCTCGTCCATCGGGCGCGTCGCCCCATTGCTCGGCCTCGCCGGCGCGATCTTCTCGGGCTTCAACCTTGCTACCGCCCTACGCGATGGAAGCGTCTACGCCTCCGCCAACGGCCTCCTGACCGAAGTCCAAGCGGCTCTCGCCACCGCGGGCTTCGCCATGGTCATCGCCGCCGCCTGCGCGATGGCCCACCACTTCCTCGTCGGCCGCGTCCGCTCAATCGTCACCGAGATGGAGATCGCGGCCCACTCGATCATCACCTTCGTCCGCCACGAGCTACCCGAGGAGAAGCCTCGCCAGAGCTAAGATGCGGACACCCCTAGGAGTCTTGGAAAAAGTCCGCCCCGCCGAACAGGGTCTGGATTTCGTGCCGCTGGCCCTCGCCCTCGTCTGCGCAGCACTGATCTACGTCCTTTCCGCCGAATTCGTCTTTGCCCCTGGCATGTATGTGGGCTTCGACGACCGCGCGGGCGCGGTCTCACCTACGATGAATACGCCCAAGCTGGCGGCCGGCGACATGGCCCGCACCTCCCTGACGGTGACTCTCGTCTCCGCCCGTGGTAGCAGCGTGTTCGTCGTCGCTGGTCGCGTGGTCACCCGCGAAGGCCTCGCACTGGAACTCAGTCGCGTCGCCGCCCAAGGCGGCTCCTCGCGTCCCATCCTGATCAAGGCTGACGCATCCCTCACAATGCAGAGCTTCCTCGATGTCTGCGAACTCGCCCGCAAAGCTGGCTTCCCCGGCGTCCTGGTCGCGGCTGACGAGCGTTGATTCGCGGTTGCCACAGGCAAGTCGGGTAGAACATTCTCCGGCCAAGTGTCCCCCGCTGCGCCCATCCCCTCCGCCAATCCCGTGCCGCCGCGTCACATCGGCATCATCATGGATGGTAACGGACGCTGGGCCGCCGCCAAGGGCCTCCCTCGGCTTGAAGGTCATCGCCGTGGCGCTGAACGGCTCATCGAGATCATCGACGCCTGCATCGACGGCGGCATCAGCACCCTCACGGTCTTCGCCTTTTCGGCCGAGAACTGGAAACGCCCCCTCGAGGAAGTCAGCGGCCTGTTCAAACTCGGTGAGTGGATCCTCCGCGCGCACCTCGCCCGCCTCGAGAAACGGAACGTACGCCTCCGGGTAATCGGCGACATCAGTGCGCTTCCCGACTTCGTTCGCGTGCCACTCGAGGACGTGATCAAGTCCACCAAGGATAACAACGCCTTCACCTTGGTCGTCGCACTGAACTACGGCGCCCGCCAAGAAATCGTGGCCGCCGCTCAGGCGATTGCAACCGACGTCGCCACAGGCAAGCTCTCTCCCTCCGAAGTGGATTGGTCCACGGTCGAGACCCGCCTGCAGACCGCTGGCATGCCCGACCCTGACCTCATCATCCGCACCTCGGGCGAATTCCGCCTCAGTAATTTCTTACTCCTTCAGTCGGCCTACGCCGAGATTGTGTTCGCCTCGGTCTTCTGGCCAGACTTCGACAAAGCCCAGCTTCAGCTCGCGCTGGCCGAATACGCCAAGCGCGAACGTCGCTTCGGCCAGACCCGCGAACAGATTCAGACCTCCACCCAAGCATGAAAGATCGCGCCCTCAGCACCATTGGTCTTTGGGTCGTCGTCGGACTCGTCATCTGGGTCGGCGGATTCTTTTCCGTCGCCGAACAAGCCTCCTTTGGTCTGCTCGCGCTCATCATCTGCGCCGCTCAGTATGAGTTTTATCAGTTGGTTCGTTCGATTCCTGGCGTCGGCCGCCCCCACCTTTCTGGTATCGTCGCCGGCTTCGCGCTGCACTTCGGTCTCTTCTTCCTCGCGGCCGAAGAGGCCCGCTCAAACTACCTGCTAACCGGCGGTGCGCTGCTAGTCGGCCTGCACCTCCTGTCGCTCCTACGCCATCCCGGCGAGGTCCCGACGCTGCTCCGTCGCTTCCCGACCTTATACGGCTTCGCTTACCTGCCCTTCATGTTGGCCTCACTCATTGCCATCGCCCGCATGAAGGATGGCCACCTGCTCACCGCCCAGTCCGTCGGGCTCTACTACGTCGTCTGGGTCTTCGTCGCCACGAAGTTCACCGATGTCGGCGGACTCATGATCGGCGTACCGTTCGGTAAGCATAAGATCGCCCCGACCATCAGCCCCGCCAAGAGCTGGGAAGGCTGCCTCGGAGGACTCGCCACTTCTGCCGGGGCTTCGGCGCTCTTCGCCTGGCTGCTACGCGATATCGTTGGCATCAGCTTCATGGTTCCCTGGAAGGCCGCCTTACTGGCGCTGCCGATTGCCGTGCTCAGCATTCCGTCCGACCTCATCGAGTCGGTCTTCAAGCGGCTCGCCGGCGCCAAGGATTCCGGCGCGACGATTCCTGGTATCGGCGGCGCGCTCGATCTCATCGACAGCATGGTACTCACTTCGCCCGTCGCCCTGATCCTGCTGTCCTACTTCCTCGAGTGGGCCAAGCGCGGCTGATGACCGAGTCCGCGCCAGCCATTCATGTGCTGACGGGGCCGACCGCCGTCGGCAAGACTGAGACCGCGCTACGCTGGGCCGAACGGCACGACGCCGAGATCATCTCTTGCGATTCTGTCTGTGTGTACCGCGGTATGGACATCGGTTCGGCCAAACCGACGCCGGAAGAACAACGTCGCGTCCGCCATCATGGACTGGACCTAGTCGAACCATCCAAACGCTACTCCGTCTCGCAATACGTCGAGATGGCCCGGGCGGCGATCACCGCTGCGCACGGCCGCGGCAAGCGCACTCTCGTGACGGGAGGTAGCGGTTTCTATCTGGCAGCCTTCTTCGGACCGGTCACCGACGAACTGGAGATTCCGCAAGCCATCACGGATGAAGTCCGCACGCTGCACCGCCAAGGTCTAGCCTCGCTGCTGCTGCGTCTCCGTGAGATCGAGGGCGCGAAACTTCCCGACTGGCTTGACGTCCAGAACCCCATTCGCATCGCCAAGGCGCTCGAACGCCGTCTGGCCTCCGGCCGGACCCTGGACTCCTTGCGCGACGAATTCCTGACCCGCCGCGGACCTTTCGCCGATCACCCCGTCACCTTCGAACTCCTCGAACGACCCGACGAAGAGCTGAAGACACGGATTGCCACCCGCACAGCCATCATGCTGCACGATGGCATCATCGAGGAGTCCGAACGCCTCTTGGCGCTGAATCTGGACCCGGAGCTGACATCGTCCCGCGCCGTGGGTTATCGGGCCGTCATGGACTGGCTGGAGGGCGGGAAACGTGTGGCAGTGAGCGGCTTGGCCGAACGTATCAACCTCGATACCTGGGCCTTGGTCAGGAAGCAGCGTAAGTGGTTCCGCAGGTTAGGGTTAGCCAAAGAGGCCGATTAACCGCTTTTTAGCCCTTTATTCGGGAAAACACCTTAACCCCCTGTTAAAAAAGGGTCATTTATGGCATTTTGCCGCCTCCATCCTTGCAAGCACTTGTTTTTTGACCAGTTTCAGCGTCGCACCCCCTACCCACCTAAACCATGCCCCTCAAACTCGGCCAGCCTCTCCCTGAAATCTCCCTCAAGCAGAAGACCGACGCCGGCCTGGTCGACGTCAGCCTCCGTCGCAATGTCGGCAAGGGCAAGACCGTCATCCTCTTCGTCCCCCTCGCCTTCACGGGCGTCTGCACGGACGAACTCTGCAAGGTGACCGGCCTCCTCGACGAGTACAAGAAGCTCGGCGCCGATGTGATCGCCATCTCGGTCGACTCCCCCTTCGCGCAGGAAGCCTGGGCCAAACAGGCCGGCATCAACCTCACCCTCGTCTCCGACTTCAACCGCGTCGCCCTCAAGGCCTTCAAGGTCAAGGATACCCGCGTGATTCCCGAGAAGACCGGCCTGCTCAACGTAGCCAAGCGCTCCGTCTTCGTGGCCGATAAGGCTGGCAACGTGATCCACTCTGAAGTGAAGCGCGACCCAGCCTCCATGCCGAACTTCGCCAAGATCAAGAAGGCCGTCGAAGCCTAATCGTCAGCACGGCTTATTTGAAGGCGGTCGGGCTTGCCCCGACCGCCTTCTTTGCTTTTGGCTACCTGCCTGCCCATCCGCGGCGGGACACCCCTTTCATCACACATCACACCATGGCCCTCAAAGACCCCTTCAAAGCCCTCCGCCCATTCTCCGCCGGCGGCCAGTCCGGGCAGATCTACTCCGTACCCGCCCTCGAGCAGGCCGGCCTCGGCAAGGTCTCGCGCCTGCCGGTTTCCATCCGCCTCGTCCTCGAATCCGTGCTGCGTAATTGCGACGGCGTCGCGGTCACCGAGAACGACGTGAAAACCCTCGCCGCGTGGAATGCCGCGAAGCCGGTCGACACGGAGATTCCCTTCGTCGTTGCGCGTATTGTGCTGCAGGACTTCACCGGCGTACCGCTCCTCGTCGACCTCGCCGCCATGCGCGAAGCCGTCGCCAAGCTCGGCAAGGATTCCGCCATCATCGAACCGCTCGTCCCGGTTGACCTCGTCGTCGACCACTCGGTACAGGTCGACCGCGCCGGCACCGCTTCTTCGTTCCTCGAGAACCTGCGCCAAGAATTCGGCCGCAACACCGAGCGCTACGAATTCCTCAAGTGGGGCATGCAGGCCTTCAAGACCTTCGGTGTCGTCCCGCCGGCCATCGGCATCGTCCACCAGGTCAACCTCGAGTTCCTTGCCAAGCTGGTCTTCCAGAAGGACGGCGTGTTCTACCCGGACACCCTCGTCGGCACCGACTCCCACACCACGATGATCAACGGCATCGGCGTCGTAGGCTGGGGCGTGGGCGGCATCGAAGCCGAAGCGGGTATGCTCGGCCAGCCGGTCTACTTCCAGACGCCTGAAGTCATCGGCGTCAACCTCACCGGCCGCCTCCGCGAAGGCGTCACCGCCACCGACCTCACCCTCCGCCTCACGGAAATTCTCCGCAAGGCCAAGGTCGTCGGCAAGTTCGTCGAGTTCTACGGCGAAGGCACCGAGGCCCTGTCGCTCGCCGACCGCGCCACGATTGCCAACATGGCTCCGGAATACGGCGCCACGATGGGCTTCTTCCCGGTCGACGATAAGTCCCTCGACTACCTCCGCCAGACGGGCCGCGACGAGTCCCATATCGAACTGGTCAAGGAATACTACAAGGCCCAGGGCCTCTACGGCATTCCGAAGGCCGGCAGCATCGACTACACCCAGACCATCGACCTCGACATCAGCACGGTCGTTCCCTGCGTCTCCGGCCCGAAGCGTCCGCAGGACCGCATCGACCTCCCGAAGATCAAGGAGTCATTCAACACGCTCTTCACCGCCGCGAAGGACAAGAATGGTTTCGGCAAGGCAGCTGCTGACCGCGCCGCTTCCGCCGCCGTCGGCGCCACGGGCCGCTCGCTCAACCACGCCTCGGTCGTGATCGCTGCGATTACCTCCTGCACCAATACCTCGAATCCTTCCGTGATGGTGGCCGCCGGCCTCGTCGCCAAGAAGGCCGTCGAGAAGGGCCTGACGGTGAATCCGAACGTGAAGTGCTCGCTGGCCCCCGGTTCCCGCGTCGTCACCGACTACCTCAATGAGATTCAGCTCTCGGGCTACCTCGATCAACTCGGCTTCAATCTCGTCGGCTACGGTTGCACGACCTGCATCGGCAACTCCGGCCCGCTCGACGCCGACATCGAAGGCGCAATCAAGCAGGGCGACCTCGTCACGGCTTCCGTGCTCTCGGGCAACCGCAACTTCGAAGCCCGCGTCCACGGCGCGGTCCGCGCGAACTACCTGATGTCGCCGCCCCTCGTCGTCGCCTTCGCCCTCGCCGGCCGCGTCGACATCGACCTCGATAGCGAACCGCTCGGCACGGGCAAGGACGGCAAGCCGGTCTTCCTCAAAGACGTCTGGCCGACCCAGGCCGAAGTCGCCGACCACGTCGCCCGCGGCCTCAAACCCGAGATGTTCAAGTCGAAGTACGCCGCCGAATCCCTCGCCAACGCCACCGCCGAGTGGAAGGGTGTTCAGGGCGGCACGGGCGCTCGCTTCAGTTGGAAAGAATCCTCCACGTATATCCAGGAGCCTCCGTTCTTCAAGGGCTTCTCGATGACGCCTCCTCCAGTGCCGACGCTCACGAAGCTCCGCCCGCTGGCCCTCCTCGGCGATTCCGTCACGACCGACCACATCTCCCCCGCCGGCGCCTTCAAGGAAGAGACCCCAGCCGGAAAGTTCCTCCTCGCAGCCGGCGTGTCGAAGAAGGACTTCAACTCCTACGGTTCACGCCGCGGCAACGATCGCATCATGACCCGCGGCACCTTCGCCAACACTCAGGTGAAGAATGCGATGGCCGACGGCAAGGAAGGCGGCTTCACGAAGGTCCAGCCCGAGGGCAAGATCGAGGCCATCTATGACGCCTGCCAGACCTACGCCCAACGCGGCGAAGGCATGATCGTCTTTGGTGGCGTCGACTACGGCATGGGCTCGTCCCGTGACTGGGCTGCGAAAGGCACCGCCCTCCTCGGCATTCGCGCCGTGGTCGCTCAGTCCTTCGAACGCATCCACCGTTCCAACCTCCTCGGCATGGGCGTGTTACCCCTTGAATTCGCGGACGGTAAGAACGCGGCTTCCTACAACCTCGATGGCACCGAGACCTTCGACCTCGAAGGCCTCTCCAGCCCGATCAAACCGAAGACGCCGGTGACGCTCGTCATCCGCCGCGCCAACGGCACGGTCGACAAGGCCGCGCTCGTCGCGCGCATCGATACCGCGATTGAAGGCGAATACTACCGCCATGGCGGTATCCTGCCCTACGTCCTCCGCCAGATTCTGAAGTAAGGTTCTGACCAGGCGAAACCAAGGGCGGTCCTGCAAGGGGCCGCCCTTTTTCATATCTTGCCCCGAACGGTCCGGGGACTTAATCGTCCTCCATGGAAATCGGCGTCATCAACGGACCCAACCTCGACCGACTCGGCAAGCGCGAGCCTGAGGTCTATGGCACCCAGACGCTCGGCGACCTCGAGAAGCTGATCGAGAAGCACGCCAAGGCCGCCGGCGCGAAGACCCGTTTCTTCCAGTCCAATCACGAAGGCGAAATCATCGACACGATTGCGAAGTGGGCCGACAAGGGCGTAAAGTTCTTGGTCATCAATCCAGGGGGCCACACTCATGTCTCGGTCGCCCTCCGCGATTCCATCGCCGGCAGCAGCATGCGTGCCGTCGAGGTGCACATCTCGAATATCTACAAGCGCGAAGAATTCCGCCATAAGTCCGTCACGGCCTCCGCCTGCGAAGGCGTGATCACCGGCCTCGGCTTCGAAGGTTACCTGCTCGCGGTCGACTTCCTGGTCACCAAGGCCGCAGCGAAGCCGGCCAAGGTCGCCAAGGCGAAGAAGAAGTAACCTACGCCGCGGGGAACCGCGCGAGGTCACACTCTTTCCGCAACGCCCTACCCTCGCAAAGGTAGGCCGCCATCTCATCGGCCATGAGCGGCGCCCAGACGGTGCCACGCGGGCCGAGTCCGCCGAAGAGGTGCGTCCGAGGCTGCTGCGGGTGGGTTCCCATGAAGGGATGACTGTCCGATGTGCAGGGACGGACGCCGGCGATATGCGCGGTGACGTCGACCTGGACTTCCTGACTGAAGTAACTGCGGAAGCGGCGAATCAGTTTCTCCTTCTGCGGCTCGGTCGGAGCCTCATCGAGCTGATCCCACTGCCAGTTGGTACCGGTGCGCCAGACACCCTGCCCGAGCGGTAAGGCCCAGCCTTCGCGGTTCAGGATGAAGGGCTTATCGGCGACGGAAGAGCGAATCGTAATGGCCTCCCCCTTCGCCGGCTGCCACGGGAGATATTTGAACGGGCCGCGCTGGGCAGACTTGTATCCGTCACAATAGATGATGGCGCCGGCCTGGACCTGGCGCCACGTGACGCCTTCGACGGAGGCCTCGACGTCGGCTGGGTCAAACGACGCTTCGGTTAGACTGCCATTGGCCACCAGGTCGGTTCGGACATCCGAAAGGAGCTTCGGCAGGTCGACCCAGGCACCGCTCATCAACGCACCACCGAATTCATCCGTTAGGCCCGGATCAAGTTCACCCTGATTGGAAGTCACCTGGGCGATGAACGGCTGGCAGGTCTTGCACTCGGTGCGCTTGAGGCCTTTGCCGCGCTGCTCGTCGTCGACGAACATACGATAGACTTGGATGGGGCGAAAGACGCCAAGTTCGGTCAGGCGCGCCTTGGCGGCGGCGAAGAGCTCGGGGTAATCCTTGGTCAGCGTGAAGCGCCGGCCGGTCAGGGGCGTCATCAGGCCAGCCGCGACCTGCGAAGCGGAAGATTTCCAACGGTCGTCCACGACTTGGACCGTTCGGCCGCGACGCAGCAGTTCCTTGGCGAGCAACGAGCCCGCCAGGCCTTGGCCAACGATCAAAAAATCAACCTGCATCACCGGAGGGAGATGCAGGTCGAAAGAAGGTCAAATGCTGACGACGGTTTATCAGAAACCGACGGCGTTCTTGGTGCCCTGCTTGGTCACGATTTTCTCTTCGGTCCAGACGGCGACGCCACGTTTGACCTCAACAAGGGTGAGCTGGAAAACGAACGAGCTTTGGCGGGTGCTGCCGGCATTGGAGCGGTCTTCCAGAATCTTACCCTTGAGTACGTATTCAGCGCGAGGGACATTGGCGTTGGAGCCGGAGGTGGCGCGGGCGGCGTTGGCGGTAGCGTCATTGTCGAGCAGCGTAACGCGGTTGGCGTTGACCAGAGGAACGGTGAGCTTCGACATCAGCAAGGCGGTGTCGAAGTTGTCGGCGGTGTCGTTGGTGATGGAGCCGAGCTGCAACACTGGGGCGCCCTTGGAGAAGGACGGGGACGAGATCATCGACTGGAGCATCTGGGAGCCCGCGGTGGCGAAGTCCTGGATATTGACCTTGTCGAGGCTGACCACGAGTTCACGGCCGCTCGGATCCTTGTAGGTGGCGGGCGTGCCGCAACCAACGATGAGAACGGCGCAGGCGAGGAGAGAGAGTTTATTCATGGGAGGGATTAGCGGGAGATGAGGCGGAGGCGGCACTCAGCGGACTGCGCCTTGAGGGCGGTCGCGGTGACGGTGGTGAGGGCGCCAGGTTCAAGCGGAGTGACGATCCAGTTGGGCTGGCTTTCGGTCACGGTGCCGTCAGCGGCAAGCCACTCGAAACTGACGTTGATCGTCTGGCGGAGGTAGGCGCCATTACGGAGGTCGAACTGAACGCGCGTGTAACCGCCGTCGGTCTTTGATTTGCGGGCCGCGAGCAGCTCGATTTTATTGCCGATACGATTGTCGTTCAGCTGGGTCGAGAAACCGCCCTCAGGCTTGGTGGTGGCGTAATTGACTGCATCGGGTGGCGTCAAGCCGCGCTCGATGCGGTCACCCGTCTCGAGAATCGTGGTGCAACCAGTCAGGAGACCGAGCGCAAGGAGAGGCAGGAATTTTTTCATGGGACGAGAGGGGTGCAGCGGAGGACGATGGGTTGATTTTCCTGCGTGGACTTGAGGCTTACAAGCAGAACCTTGCCCGCCGGTAGCGTGAGGGAGGCCTCCGGATGCCCGACAACGGTAAGTTTCTGGCCAGGCTTGGCGTCCAACCGGACCACCGAGAAACGGGCTGGCAGGCTGGACCAGTTACGCAGGTCGGCCTTGGTCGTACCGACGGTATAGATTGCCGTGCCCACCTTGGTCGCAATGGACCAGAGCATAGCACCTGAGCCCGAATTAGGGCGGCTAGCCGCCTCTTCGGAGGACTTATTGATCAGGTAGCTGGCGGTGGCCTTAACGGCGGCGGAGGTGAAAGCTTGGGCCTTGATGCCCGGCAAGGCGGCCTCGAAGTGCTTCGCGATAAGGGCGTCCGGACGGCTCGCCAACGGGATGGCTACGTCTTGGGCATCCAATTTAAGCTTCAGATTATAATTCAGGCCGGAGGGTCGGATGGCTGGCAAGGCGACGCTCACGTAAGGGACGCGCGAGGAGACGATAAAGAGCGGGATGTCGATGCGTTGCTGATACCACTCCGGACACATGCCCGTTTCGGCGATGACATAGACGATTGTCCCCTGCCCTTCGCTCGCCGGGGCTTCCGCTTCCTTCAGGTCGCGACGGAAGGCTTCATTGCTTCCATTGAGCTGGGTGGCCGCCAGCAGCTCCTTGCGCGCCTTCTCGCGGTCGGACGTATCCTGGCCGAGGCGCAGGAAGAACATCCCTTGGAGCCAGTGGCTGAAGGCGTCGTCATAGGCGCCTTCGGACGTGAGGCTGGCGAGATTCTCCTCGATCATCCCGAGGCCTTCCTTCGTGCGCTCGTCCTGCGAAGCCTTGGCGACATCGTACTTACCCTTGGCCGCCTTAGGCTGAACGTAGAGCTGACCCGAGCCGAAGGCCTGCTGCACGAAGCGCAGGCGGGCCATGGCGACACGGGTGCCATTGATGTCGCCCAGCTCCATCCGATTCAGGGCCTGATAAGTCGATGCGTAGATACGATCCGCAGGACGAGGACGATACGCCTCGGCGTAACCATTGGAAAAAGCGGCGAGCGTCGCACCGCCTACCGAGAAGCCCGGTCGTTCTTCTTCGGCCCGGAAGGACGCTTCGACCTGCTCGAGAATCTTGGCGCTTTCCTTGAGTTTACCATGCGCCCGCAATGCGGCGGCGGCGTCGAGATTCCAGACCAGCGCGTCCTTAGGTTCGTCCGCCGCGAAGTTCTGGGCGACGGTCCCGGCGGTCTCGTAATCCCCTTCCTCCACCGCCACCCGGACGCGCGGACCGCGGTCGACATAAGTCGCGCAGCCGACCAGGCAAAGCATCAGGATGGAGAGGAACGGACGCACAGGGAAGCCCCTGCAGACTACCCCGCGCCACCCACAAGTAAAGGATGGTCAAGCCAGCTGCAGCCAGCGGGCGCCCAGGTAAAGCCACAGGGGCGTGACCAACGGGCAACAGAGCATCGTGATGACCGAACAGCGTAAGGAGATCAGGACCTCCCCCTTAAACATCTCCACGATCAGGAAGGTGAAGATACCGCAGGGCATCGCCGCCTGCACGAGCATCACCTTACGCAGGGATTCATCGGCGACGAAGTAGCCGACCGTCGTCAATACCAGGAACGGCATGACCAGCCAGCGGACGGCCATCACGCCGAAAGAGACCGGCGCATCCGAGACCAGGCGGAAGTCCTTGATGATCTCGTGGAGGTAGATGCCGGTCAGCAACGTGCCGATGGGGATAGCGCAGTCGCCGATGGTGTGGCAGAGGTCACTGACGAAGACAATCGAGGCACTCTTACCGAAGCCGGCGAAGTTAATCGCCAGCGCCACGAACAAGGCGACGGTCATCGGCTGCAGAAGATTCTTGAGCCCGCGGCGCAGGGAGTCGCCGGAAAGCATGGCGACCCCGACCGTCCAGACCGCCGCTTCGACGCCGACATTATGCACCAGCAACACACCGACGACGTCATCGTTGAACAACGCTGCGGTGACAGGGATGCCGAGGTAACCGAAATTATTCACGCCCGCCGAGAAAGCGAAGGTCCGACGCGCCGTGCCGGCTGGGACTTTGAAAAGCGAGCCGATGGCCGTCGCGACGGCATAGCCGGTCACAATCATCAGGAAACCAGCACCGAGATAGAGCAGCGCCTGCGAGCCCGAAGCGATCAGCGGATTACCGCTCACGCGCGAGAAGATCATCGCCGGGAAGAAGACCCAGATGATCATGCGCATCAGCGGCTGACGCGCATGCGCGCCGACCCATCCCTGCCGGGCCATGAACCAGCCGAGCAGAATCAGCAGCCCGAGACGGGTGATAGCCAGCGCGACATCGGCGGAGAAGATATTCATGGACAAAGCCGACTATCCCACGACCACCTCACGAGGAAAGGGAATTTTGCACCAAAGCGGCTAGCGGTTGGCGGTTAGCGGATAGGAACAGACCACACACCGCCAAACCCAAGTCCTGAACAATCCCAAAGCCCCACTATCCCCAACCTCTCCCCGCCTTTGACCTATCCCTATCGTTTATCCCCCATCCTCCATCCAACTCTCCCCGCTGTCATCTCATCTAACCGCCAACCGCTA
>JBIILC010000057.1:0-8297 GCA_044232865.1 Opitutales bacterium
TGCCCTTCGACGGTTTCGCCATCGGCGGCCTCGCGGTCGGCGAAGGCAAAGCCCAGCGCGAAGACACGTGCGAGATCGCCGCGGCCATGCTGCCCGCCGACAAGCCGCGCTATCTCATGGGCGTGGGCACCCCGCTCGACCTCCTTGAAGCCGTGCATCGCGGCGTCGACATGTTCGACTGCATCATCCCGAACAAGGTCGCCCAGTTCGGCACCGCCTACACGTCCCGCGGCATCCTGCAACTGCGCCGCTCGATCTATAAGTTCTCCGAGGAGAAGATCGACGCCCTGTGCAAGTGCCCCGTGTGCGCCAAGTATTCGCGCGGCTACCTGCACCACCTCACCAAGACCCAGGAGCCGCTCGGCTGGACGCTCCTTGGGCAACACAACATCTTCTTCTATCACCAGATGATGCGGGAAATCCGCCAGAGCATCCTCGAGGATTCGTTCCTGGCGTATTACCACGACCGCCGTCAGGTCCTGCAGGTTGAGGACATGGATAATCCGGCCGTACCGCCCAAGGTCGGCAAGGAACGACGTCCGCGCACCCTCGGCGATTACGAGATCCATATCCACGAGATCGAAGGTTTTGCGAATATCCGTCAGATCTCCTCCGGCGAGATCATGCACCTCCGTCGCGCACCCATGGATGAAGCCAAGGCGCTGTACATCGACCAGGCCAAGCTCTCCGAGCGCCTCAAGCTCCCCGAAGGCCAGACCCCCGAGACCGCCGCCCCGATCGTCATCTGGGACCTCGGACTCGGCGCCGCCGCCAATGCCATGGCGTCGATCCTTTGCTACGAGGCCGAAGCCGCCAAGGGACCCGTGCGTAACATGAAGGTCATCAGCTTCGAGAACGACATGGATTCGCTCAAGCTGGCCATGTCGCATAAGAACCGCTTCGAGTACCTCCGTCACTCCGGCCCCGACGCCGTGCTCGCGCGCGGCACCTGGCAATCGCGCCAATATCCCGGCCTCAGCTGGGACCTGCATGTCGGCGACTTCTGGAAGGTGGCCTCCAAGGCTTCCGCCGCGCCCGATATCTTCTATTACGACTTCTTCTCCCAGAAGACCAATCCCGACGCCTGGGAACTCGAGTCGTTTGATAAGCTTTTCTCTTACTGCGACCCCAAGAAGTCCGCGCAGCTCTTCACCTATTGCTCGTCGACGACCATGCGCGTCGCGTTGCTCAACTCTGGATTCTATGTGGCCGTCGGCGAAGGCACCGGATCCAAGAAGGACACCATCGTCGCGCTCAGCCCTGGTTTCCCGATCCCCTGCCCTTACCCATTAGTTGGCCAGGAATGGCTCGAGCGCTGGCGTCGATCCTCGAAGAAATTCCCGGATGGACTCACGCCTGAACAGCAGGCGGAGGTCGAGAAGAGGATTGAGGGGCATCGCCAATTTTCACAGGGGTGAAAATTGGCGAGGAGCACCAGAGACCGTCCAAAGGTGCAAATCGGAGCAGAGCTCCTGTGCAAAAGTGCAAAGGTGAGCGCGGCGGAGCCGCGAGGGGGCACGTGGGCAAGGTGACACGGGGACAAGCGCTTGCGCGGGGGAACTGCTGGCATGGTGACACGGGGACAAGGGATACAGCGATACAAGCTAGAGGCCCAGAGGCTCGGTTGATCAGAACGAGACTGCGTTTCGGGTGGCGGGTGGCGGCCTCAGGGCTCGGGTGGCGGGCGGAGGTAGGGACGCGGTCCCGACCCACCCCAGGGAAGACCTGAGGCTTTGCCCTCACGACAATGGTCCTTCCTTAAACGGGGGGCTGGGTCATACTTTTATTATACCCCTATGAGAATCTCCTCCCTCGCGGCCTATGGTTTGGCTTTTCTCCTCTCTTTGACCGCGATTGGCCACGCTGCGCAGGAAGATAAAAGCGGCATCCGCAAAGAACCGTCAGGCGGCGCTAAGCGCGAGATCAAGACCGCGCAGACCTTGATCTGCGTCAACACTCGGGTCGACGATCGTCCCCTCTTCGACGCACTCATCGACAAAGCATACCCGAGCGCGCGTCCTCTATACTCAAGCGTGGATCAAAATGTTGATCGCAACAACGTCGCCTATCAGATGCTGTTCGGCACCAGGCCGGATATCCTCGTGGAAATCGGCCACGACACACTGGTCATCGTCAGTAATTTCAGGGATTCTTCGGTGCAACTCGCGGGAGAGGAATACGAACAATCCCTGAAATACTGGGTCAAGAAATTCACACCTAGCGACAAACATAAGGCCATCAAGTTGGTGCTTCTCTCGACCGACAAGAAACCGTCGGATGACCTCATCAAGCTGACCGAGCTTTCCGGTGGTTCGTATCGCAAGCTGACGGTGGGCAAGGACGGGAGTTACGAGTAGGCGCGGCGTAGCCGCGAGGGGGCACGTGGGCATGGTGACAAGGGGACACGCGCTTGCGCGAGGGGATATGCTGGCAAGTTGACACGTGGGCACGGGGAGAGTGATGGATTTCCAGGTGACGGGTGACGGGCACGGGCATCGGGAGTTCAGGGTTCGGCCGTTCGGGTATCGGCAGCGGGTTCCTGGCTCCTGCGGCCGAGGGCTGAACGGCTGACTCCCGAAAGGCTGATCCCCGTGGCCGTCACCTGACACCTGGAATGAATTTACTACTGCGGATGCGATGTCATCGCATCCCTACCCGAGGCAATCTCCTGCCACCTGCAACCCGGGGCTGCCACCCGCCGCCTGAGAATGGGTGAGCGACGCGACCACGGGGTCAGACACGTTCAGAATGCCGAACGAAGTCAGACCCCTGGTCGCTTTCCCTTTCCTTAACGGTGGGGTTGATGTAATGATAAGACTTCCCCTGTGGATTCCACCCCGCCCAAGCCGCCTCGTCTGCGCCCCCGCGCGCCGACGACCCCGCCGCCGCCGCCTCCCCCGGCGGAGACCGTGGCCGCGGCGGCGCCCGAGCCAGCGCCGGAACCGAAGCCTGAGGGTCAGCCCAAGAAGTCGCTCTTCAGCCACCGCCTCTTCCGCTTTGGCGGCGAAGGCCTGGCCGCCTCATTGGTCATCCATGGTCTGCTCTTATTCCTAGCCACCGTCTGGGTGGTGTCCGTCGCGGTCATCCAGAAGAAGGAACCCAACACCTTCGCCACGGGAGCCGGCGGAGGGAATAGCGGCGAGCGGGCGATCGCGCAGAAGACCAAGGCGAAGCCCAATGCACCCAAGAGCCTGACCAAGACTGCCTCGCGAATCACGTCCAAGAGCGCGAACGCACAGATCGCCCTGCCCGAAATGCCGGACCTGAGCCGGATCGCCCTCGGAGCCATGGCCACCTCCTCCAAGGGTTTTGGTGGCGGGGCGGGCGGCGGTATGGGTGGCGCGGTCGGTATCGGTAAGGGCGGTAAGAATTTTACCGGTCGTTCCGTGATGGGCATGAAGATCAGCGGCGCGAATATCGCTGTGTATTTCGATAACTCGCCCTCGATGGAACCTTACCTCACCGGCGTCGAGAAGCAGATCAAAGAGCAGTTCCCGAGTGCTGATGTCTTTCGCTATTTTGGGATCTTCAACCTGAACCAGGACGGCGAGGTCGTGGGGAGTAAGCCCAATCAGAAATACACTGTCGAAACCGTCGAGCAGATCGTCGCCAACCGCAACGGCGGCCGCAAGGGTACCGCCAATGACCCCGGCAAGCTCAGCCCCGCCGGACGGTATATGCTGGGGAATAAGGATGCCCAGTTCCGCGTCGGCGGCGTCGGCGCGTGGATTGATGTTATGATCGCGCAGAAGCAGTACGACGCCATCGTCATCTTCTCGGACTTCGAAGACGGCATCATGCAATACCGATCCAAGGGAGAGACCATCCCGCGGCTTGTGTTTGACGCCGATCTGATTCCGCGCTCGGACAGTCGAACCGACGAAGAAAAAGCCTGGGAAGAGCGTTGGGTGAAGACCTTTGCGCTCGCCACGGAGCGCAAGGCTCCGCGGCTGTATCTCTATTCTACCTCTAAGGAGCCGCAGGAGCTGTATAAGCGCTGCGTCGCGGCCTCAGGCGGAGAGTATAAGATGGTGACATTGCCGAGGGGTGGGATGTTTCCGTCGCCGGCGGTGAAGGGGAAGAAGTAGCGCGGGCGCAAGGCGCCCGCGAGGGGGCACGTGGGCAAGGTGACACGGGGACACGCGCTTGCGCGAGGGGACATGCTGGCATGGTGACAAGCTACGAAGCAGAGGCAGAAAGACATGGTGACGGGTGACGGGGCGGAAACGAGGACACGAGGGCCCGAGAGAGCTGGCACCCGGGTTCCGGCGGCTGAAGGCTGAACGGCTGACTCCCGAAAGGCTGACCACTGTGGCCGTCACCCGTCACCTGGAATGGAAAGCTAGGACAGCACGTGGTGCTGTCCCTACCTCGATACGGGCGGACGCGTCGCCGACGCGTCCCTACCTAAAGACAGCGGATGCGATGTCATCGCATCCCTACCCTGCTTCGCAGCAGTTCACCATGCCAGCAGTTCCCCCACGCAAGGCAGCGGGCAATAAAAAGGGCCGCCACCCCTGGCGACCCCTAGGCTGCAGACAGCCACCTATGCTATGAAGACCGACACTAAATCAGAACGAGGACGAGAGGCTGAGGTTGAAGCGGTTTTCGGAGTAACCGTTATCGCCGGAGCGGTATTCGTAAGAAGCCTCGGCGTTGAGTTCGCCCAGCTTCCAGCGCAGTCCGAGGGTACCGACTGCGTAGTCGCGATCTGCGTTCGGGAGAGTCATCGCGACGCCGACCGTGCCGCCGTTGGTGCTCACCGAGACGTTGGACGTCTGGTCCTTACCACCGAAGTCATGGTCGAAGCCCACGCGGACGAAGGGCGTGTAGCTGCCGTTCGTGATCTCGAAAGCCTTGGCGAGCTCGACCGAAGCCGAGGCCGTGTTGGTCGAGAGAGCCTGGGTGGGATAGCTGACGCCGCCGATACCGGCTTCGGTATAACCGTCGACGTGCGCGGTCGTCCGGGAGAAGCCGACCATGGGGATGACCGCCCAGCCGCCGAATTCGGCGACCGTAGCACCCAGGACGAATTCAGCCGAGAGGCTCTGGCCTTCGGTCGTTCCGCTCGGGGTAGTGCCATAGGGTCCAGCGGACTGAATCGAGTCAAAGTCCTGCGTGCCGGCGGTGACCGTGAGGCTGCCGAAGAAGACGTCGCCGCGACCGATGAGGTAGGAAGTCACGCTGCGGCCGGTGTAACCGATGTTGGATCCGTCGGAGCCTTCGGACTTGCCGTCCTGCATGCCGATACCGAGACCGAAGACGAAGCCCGTGCCCACTTCCCACTCGAGACCGACTGCGCCGGCATTGGCGCGGGAGTCGAGGGCCGGGGTGAGGACGCCGGCATCTTCGGAGATATTCCGGATGCTGCCGTCGAACCACCAGCGCAGGCCGCCCTTGACGCCATGGGTCTGGGGGAGACCGCTTGCGCAGAGTTCGGAAGTCTGTTCGGCCAGCTGCCAGTCGAAATCAGAGGCGATTTTCGGGGCGGAGAGGCGCATGCTGTTCGAGAGACGACCCTTAAGGATCGAGCTGAAGCTCGTGCCCATGATCTGGGTCGAGCTAAGGGACTTCGCGGCCATCACCGGGGCACGATTCGTGGCGGAAATGACCAGACCCGGGTCGACAAAGCCTGGCAGGGTCACGCGGTAGACCAGGATGCGGTTCAAGTTCTCAACCACCTCTTCGCCGGGGGTCGCGTTGGTGGCGTCATAGCCCGGCGTTCCGCGGCCCGTCATGACTCCCGAGGCAGTGACGAAGTCATTGTCGTTGCCGACCATCAGGAAGTAGTCGTTCGGATTGAGGGAGTCGAGGCAGGGTACGACGGAAAGCGCTTCCCACTTCTCAGAGAGCGAGTTCGTGTCCTGCGCGAGCAAGGGGTTACCAGCAAGTACAGCACCGGTGGTGCCGAGTACGTTGAGATTAAGGCCGAAGCGGGCGAGCTGGTTGACGTTGAGGAGATTGACGAAATCAGTGGTCGTGGCAGCTACGATATTGGCAACCGGGGCGAGGGTCAGCGGATTGGTGGCGGTGCTGGAGCTGCTACCAGTGACGGCCGGTTCGTAGGTCGTCTCGTAGATTGTGCCGGCGAGGTTGGTGGCACCGAGCGTGCTAACCAAGGCGATGTTCTTATAGACCTGAGGATTCTCGGCACCACCGACGCCCAAGGCGTTATAGGCGGCGTTAGAGGAGCCGTTACCGTTACCGTCGCGGGTGAGCACGAGGAAGGAGCTCTTAGAGAGAGCGACGAGTTCGGACTGCTGGGCGGTCTTGTTCGGCACCGCGCCAAGCCCCTTACTGCTGGTCACCGGGAGCTCGACCAGGTAATGCTCAGTCGGGTTGGTCGGGGTAGCGTTCTGAGTGATATCGTAAATGAAGAGGCGGGTGTAGGCTCGGTTGAAGTCGCGGTTACCAGGGTTATCCTGACGAGTGGCGGACTGGAGCAACGACACCAGGAACTTACCGTCCGGGGTGATGTCGACCGCTTCCATGCCTTGGTTATCGCGACGGCCGCCCGTCTGGAAGGTTTTCTTAGTTTGCTCACCAGTAGGCGCATTATTATCGAGGGTCGTTAGCGTCGTGAATCCCGAGTAACCAGAAGGCACAGTGAACTCCGGAATCAGAGCCTTGACCGGAGTGATCACGCCCTGCATCTGGCCGGTTTTGCTCACGTGATAAATCGAGGCACCGTATTCGTCGGAGATATAAAAGCTGCCATCGGAACGAATCGCGAGGCCTTCACCGTCCACCGTGAACTTAGTGACGCCCCCGACACTGGCGGTAGGGACGTTGGTGAATCCGCTGAGGGTCGTTCCGGTCGGATTGAGCGCCGTGGTGGTGTTGCCGTTAAAGTCGATGATCGTCGTCGTACCCTTGAAGGCGAGAGTCAGCTGGTTCTGGCCGGCGTTGGTAAGCGTGGTATAGTCAGGAGTGAAGGAGAGGTCGAACTTCTGGATGCGGGCAGCGTAATCGATCAAGCCGCCGACATTAAAACCACGATCAGGCAAAGTGTAGAGCGTACCGGAGTAGGAGCCATTGGCGTTCTTACGCCAGGTGGACGTGTCGATCTTGAAGGAGGAGAAGGATCCGAGCGTGTCGCCGCGGCTATCGAGCGCGCTGGACGAGAAGTTACCGACACCGACCAAGCCCAGATTCTTGTAGGTGAGACTACCGAGCGTCACGCTGCTCGAATCACCGATCGCAGTGGTGTCGAGCGTGGGGACATTCTTGATGGGCGGCGAAGCTTCCAGCGTAAGCATGGTGGCGGCGGCGAGGAGCAGGGAACGAGTGAGGGTGCGCATGTGGGTGTGCGGCTGATTTGGTCTCGAGCCCAAGCGACTACAAGCGTGGCAATGTGAGGTGTTCGCGGCGAAAATGGCGGAAGTGACATATGCGGATAAATCCGTCACAGAGCAGTCATCAAAAGACGAAAAGGGGACACACTGAGAGCATTCCAGCCACAAACCTGACACCCTGTCGCCATCTACCGACTTTTCGGCTTGGGGGCGGACACATGAAAAGTTATTAAACCCTCATGCGCTTCTTGAGCCTCTTCCTCGGCCTCTTTCTCCTGACTGGCTGCAAGCCGGACAAACCGATGCCCGATAACGAGAATGCCGTCACGGCGTTCGCGCTGCAGCACTTCGTCGACGGTGACGTGATTACTGGCGCAGTCACCGCGGTGGTCGGGCCCGACGGCATTATCGCCATCGAAGCCTTCGGCCTGGCCGACGTCGCCAAGAAGCGCTCGATGAGCAAAGACTCGATGTTCTGGATCGCCTCGATGACCAAGCCCATGACGGCCATGGGCGTCATGATGCTTGTCGAAGAAGGTAAGGTGAAGCTCGACGATCCGCTCGAGAAATTTGTCCCTGAATTCAAAGGCATCCAGCTCAAGACCGCGCAGGGCTTGGTCGCGCCGAAGCGCACCGTCACCGTTAAGGACCTCCTGACGCACTCCAGCGGAATCGATACCACGACCGCCACCGCCGCGAACACGCCGGTCGACACCCTGCCCTTAGCGGAGATGTGTGTCGCTTACGCCAAGAAGCCGCTCGTGAACGAGCCCGGCAGCCAGTGGACTTACAACAATAACGGGATCAATCTCCTCGGGCGCATCATCGAGGTCGCCAGCGGTAAGCCCTTCGCCGACTTCATGGAAGAACGCCTGTTCGAACCCCTGGGCATGACAAACACCACCTTCTGGCCGAGCCCGGACCACTTGGACGTACTCGCGAAGCCTTACAGCAAGAGCAAGGACAGCGGCGAACTCGTCGAAGCCAAGAACAGCCGCTTCA
>JBIILC010000058.1:0-8235 GCA_044232865.1 Opitutales bacterium
CCGCCTGGGCGGCGACAATGACCGCCGTACCGAAGATGTCGTGCGCGCTGGCGCCGCGGGAGATTTCGGCGGCGGGTCGCTCGAGACCCGTGAGGATCTGGCCGTAGGCCGGGATATCGGCGATGTGCTGGGCCAGCTTCGAGGCGATGTTACCCGAGTTGAGGTCAGGGAAGATCAGCACGCTAGCGCGTCCAGCGACCGCGCCGGCGACTTCCTTGGATTGGGCCGCGAACGGATTGATCGCCGCGTCCGCCTGCATGTCGCCATCGATATCGCAGGTAATGCCTAGTTCGCGGGCCTTGCGGCGGGCGAGGTCGGTGGCGACCTGGACTTTCTTCACCGAGGCGAGTCGTGGATTGGAGGCGTGGGTTGAGTAGGCGAGCATCGCGACCTTCGGTGTCGTGTTGGTCAGGTGGCCGGCGAGACCCGCGGTGGTCACCGCGATATCGGCGAGCTGTTCGGCGGTCGGATCGGGGATGACACCGCAATCCGCGAGGAAGAGCACGCCATCGATGCCGAACTTACCTTCTTCGGATTCGAGGATCTGCATCGAGGAGACCGTCTCGACGCCCGCTTGGCGGGGCATCACTTGGAGGATGGCACGCAGGCCAGAGGAGGCGTGTAGCGTGGCGCCCGAGATGAGCGCGTCGGCGCCGCCGGTAGCGACCATCAGACAGGCGAAGTAATTCGGGTTGAGGGCGAGTTCGGCTGGGTTGCCCTGGAGGTTCGTGTTACCGTAGCGCTGGATGGACGCGAGCTTCTCCGTGAAGCTCTTGAGCTCGTCGCTACGTTCTGGTTCGATGACGCGGATACCCTCGAGGCTGATGTTGAGGCGGGCGGCGTTGACCTTGATGCGCTGGCGGTCGCCGACGAGGATCGGCACGCCGAGCTTCTTGACGACGAACTGGCGGGCGGCCTGGATGACGCGGGCGTCGGCGCCTTCGGGGAAGACGATGCGCTTGGGGTGGTTCTGGAGGCGGGCGGAAAGGCGGGAAATGAGGGACATGGTCGGAAAACGTCGGTGAGGGCCGACGGGTGCGTATTAAGTTTAAATCAGCCCGCAGGGCGAGGCAGAAGGCGTCACCTCGGGAACCGTTGCCGCAGCGTCACTTAGCCGGCGTGGGCAGGGTCGGCTTGAAGGCAGGTAAGCCCTTGAGGGAGGTCTTGGCGGTCGACTCGACGTGGTAGCCCATCTTTTCAAAATACTCGCTCACGTCGGCCTTGGCGGCCTTGCCGTAGCGTTCAGCAAAGAGGCTCTGTAACTGCTCCTTGGTCGCGCCCTTAGGGGCGGGTTCGGAGGCGTAGGAGCGCAGCGTCTGGCGGAGGGGTTCCCAGCCATGGGCTCGGATCAGGACGACGAAAGTCGCGAGCTGTTCGAACGGACCTTTGTTGGGTTCGGCGGCGAAGCGCTTAGCGAGGAGTTCATCGATTTTCTCCATCGCCGGGTGGCCGCGGCCCTGAGGCTTACCAACGAGTTTTTCCATCACGTACAGGGAGAAGAAATTGCAGGTCACTTCCGTCTGGCCGTCGAAGGTCCAGTCGCGGCGTTGGTGGTTATGGCCAAGCTCGTGGAAGAAGCCCCAGTTGCCTTCCTTGGTCAGCTTCGGGAGGTCGATGCTGTCCTTCTGTGACGGCTCGATCCAACACATGAACGGGTAGCCCGAGTGCATGAAGCCCGCCGAGATTTGACGATCGGGGACGACGCGTTCCGGCGCGAGACGGTTCAGGGCGACGAGGTCGGCTTCAAGTGCCATCGCCTTGTCCCACCATTCCAGTAGCGCTTTCGGGTCGGTGAGTTTCTTCACTTCTGAGGCCTGGACGTGGAGAATCACATACTTACCCACGAGCGTGACCCACGGGGCGGGGTTCTGCTTGGCCTTCATCCAGGTATCGGGAGTGTCCTTGCCGAGGACGTAGGTGGGCATCGCGACGGCGTTGCTGAATTGCAGCGGTGTGGAAGGCGAGGCCTTCACCGGCTTACGCCAGTCCTTGTGCGAGCTCTGGATGAAGAGCTGACCGCCGAACGGATTGGCGATCTTGTTGTCGCCGACCTTCAGTTCGAACGTGCGCGCGATCACCGGGAAGCGATTCCACTTCTCGAGCTTGAGTAGGCTATCGCGGTGGCAGCCGATGATAACTTTGATCACGCGGTTCTCGGGGAGCGAGGCGACCTTCACGATGACGACTTCGCCGGGCGCGGCGTAGAGGCCCGTCTCCTGCCAGGCGTCCGGGCCGGTGGCGAGGTTGGGGGCGTTGCCGGCGTTGGTGTCCCAGCGATGGACGAGATTAGAATCATAGGTGACCGTGCGGGCGACGCGCTCCTTAGACTCGACGCTGCCGGGGAAGTCCTGGGCCGCGGCGTGGGCGCCGAAGGTGCCTGGTTCCTTGGCCATGTAGGTTTTAATCGATTCGTGTAGTTCGCCGCGATCAGCTTCAGCGGGCTGCTTGAAGGGTGTCTTCTTCGTCGGAGTGATCTCTTCCGGAGTAAGGGCGGCGAAAGCGACGGAGCTCGCAAAGAGGAAGGCGCAAAGAGGACGCATGGGGAGGGGTATGCTCACCATGTATTTATCGCTCAACCTCGCCAACGCCAAACCCCTCCAAGGAGCCGGTTTTTAACGGAAGATAACGGTCTTATTACCAGCGAGGAGAACGCGGTCCTCGACGACGGCGCGCAGGCCGCGGGCGAGCACGACTTTTTCGATATCCTTACCTAGGTGGGCCATGTCTTCCGGCGTGTCCGAATGGTCGATGCGGATTACGTCTTGTTCCACGATGGGACCTTCGTCGAGGTCGGGCGTGACGAAGTGGCAGGTTGCACCGATGAGCTTCACGCCACGGCGATGCGCCTGATGGTAAGGCTTGGCGCCGGCGAAGGACGGCAGGAACGAATGGTGAATGTTGATGATCTTGCCAGCGAAGTTGCGGCAGAGTTCTTCATCAAGTACCTGCATGTAGCGCGCGAGGACGATCAGGTCCGCTTTCTCCTGGTGGAAGAGCTGCTCCATCTTGCGGTAAGCCGCATGCTTCGTCTCCGGCGTCACTGGGACGTAGTGGAAAGGGATACCGTGGGCTTCGACAATTTTACGATGGTCTTCGTGATTGGAAATCACGCAGGGGACAACGAACGGGAAATCCTGGGCGACGTGGCGGGCCAGCAGATCGTAGAGGCAGTGTTCCTGTTTGGAGCAGAGCAGGACGACGCGGCGTGGCTTGGCCGAATCGGAGAGGTTCCACTCCATGCCGAATTTTTTCGCGACCGGAGCGAAAAGTTCGCTAAATTTATCCGTCGGGAAGTCGAGGGAGTCGCCGTTGATTTCGACCCGCATAAAGAATCGTTTTAGTTCGTGTTCGGTATGCTGGCTGGCTTCCGTGATCCAGCCCTGGTGGCCGGCGACGAACGCGGACACCTCGGCCACGATGCCGCTGGTATCGGGGCAGGAGAAGCTGAGGGTAAGCGTGCGGGCCATGGGTGCAGGATGGAAGAGGAGGGGCGCAGGGGTCAAGACACGGCGGCGGGTGCCCCCTTGCGACGGGTGTTTTATCGCCAAAGATGCCCGCCCTCGGCTTGCCTGCGGGATTGACCAGTCCTTGTCCCTTCCTACGTTGACCCTTCACCTTTTACCAAGATGGCCAAGACCCTGTTCCAGAAAGTTTGGGAAGCGCATACGGTGCGCAAGCTGCCTAACGGCCAGACCCAATTGTTCATCGGCACGCACCTCATCCACGAGGTGACAAGCCCCCAGGCCTTCGGCATGCTCCGGGACCTTGGCCTCAAGGTGAAGTTCCCGCAGCGCACCTTCGCTACGGTCGACCACATCGTCCCGACCAACGAGATCAAGGAGCCCTATTCCGACCCGATCGCCCAAGAGATGATCGAGGCGCTCCGTACGAACACCAAGGACTACGGCATCCGCTTCTTCGACACCACGACTGGCACCCAAGGCATCGTCCACATGGTCGGTCCGGAGCAGGGCATCACCCAGCCCGGAACCACGATTGCTTGCGGTGACTCTCATACCGCCACCCACGGCGCGTTCGGTGCGATCGCTTTTGGCATCGGCACCACGCAGGTCCGCGACGTCCTCGCGACCCAGACCCTCGCCCTCAGCCCGCTCAAGGTCCGTCGCATCGAGGTCAACGGCAAGCTTGCCCCTGGCGTCTACGCCAAGGACGTCATCCTGCACATCATCCGCGTCCTCGGCGTCAACGGCGGTATCGGCTACGCCTACGAATACGCCGGTACGACCTTCGACGGCTTCTCCCTCGAGGAGCGCATGACCGTCTGTAATATGTCCATTGAAGGCGGCGCCCGTTGCGGTTACGTCAATCCGGACCAGAAGACTTTTGACTACATCAAGGGTAAGCCCTTTGCGCCGAAGGCCGCCGATTGGGATGCTGCCGTCGCTCGCTGGGCTTCCTTCGCTTCCGACGCCGGCTGCCAGTATGACGATGTCAAGGTCTTCAAGGCCGAGGACATTCGCCCGACCGTCACCTGGGGGATCACCCCGGGTCAGGCTATCTTCATCGACGAAAAGATGCCCGCGCTCGAGACCCTCAATGCCGCTGACCGCCAGACGGCCGAAGACGCCTACGCTCACATGAAGCTGGCGCCGAACACCCCGATCAAGGGCACCAAGGTCGACGTCTGCTTCCTCGGTTCCTGCACCAACGGCCGCATCTCCGACCTCCGCGAGGTCGCCAAGTACCTCAAGGGCCGCAAGGTCAGCCCGAACGTCAAGGCCATCGTCGTCCCTGGCTCGCAGCTCACCGCCATCCAGGCCGTCCATGAAGGCCTCGATAAGATCTATATCGAAGCCGGCTTTGAATGGCGTGGCGCGGGTTGCTCCATGTGCCTCGCGATGAATCCCGACAAGCTGGTCGGCGACCAGCTCTGCGCTAGCTCGTCGAACCGTAACTTCAAGGGCCGCCAAGGTTCGCAGACCGGCCGTACCGTGCTCATGAGCCCGCTCATGGTCGCTGCCGCCGCCATCACCGGCCAAGTCACCGACGCCCGCGAAGTCTTCAAGGTCTGATGTCTGTCTCCGCGCCAGTTGACCGCGTGCTCGAGCGTATCGCCCAGGGCGATGACATCGCTGCGGCCTGCTCGGCCGAAGGCCTCGCCTGTCAGCGCGACGTGCGCGTCGACGCCCATTACGACGGAAAGCCTGTGTGCACCGTGACCCTGCCTTGGGTCGTCGAAGGCCACGCGATTCTGATGGTCGACGAGACCGTCGCCGCCGCCATCGCCGAAGAGCGCCTCGCTTCCTTGGCTTCCGCCCTCGCGATGCCCGTTTGCATCATCCGCCGTCCGGTCGCTGCCTAACTCTCTTCAATCCGCCATGTCCCTCGCTAAAATCACTCAGGTCAAAGCCCTCGCCCTCGCCGTCCCCGGCGATGACATCGACACCGACCGCATCATCCCCGCGCGCTTCCTTCGCTGCGTGACCTTCGATGGTCTCGGCGAGCACGCCTTCCGCGATGAGCGCACCGGCCCAGATGGTAAGGAGCGTGCGCATCCGATGAACTCGGCCCAGGCCGCCCGTATCGCCGCCGCCAAGCAGGGCGTCATGGTCGTTGGTTTTAACTTCGGTTGCGGTAGCTCCCGTGAGCACGCCCCCCAGTCCCTCTGGCGCTTCGGCTTCACCGCCTTCGTCGGGGGCAGCTTCGCCGAGATCTTCTTTGGCAACTCCACCACCCTCGGCGTGCCTTGCCTGACCCTCTCCAAGGAAGACCTCGCCGAGTGCGACGCCTTCGTCCGCGCCAATCCGGACGTTGAGGTCACCGTCGACGTCGAAAAGCAGACCGTCTCCGCGGGCGCCAAGACCTGGCAGGCCGGTATCGCCGCCTCCGCCCGCGACGGCCTTATCAAAGGCAAGTGGGACCCCATCGCCGACCTCCTCGAAGGCGCCGACTCCGTGGCCAAGACTGCGGGTGGTCTCGCCTACGTCGAAGGCAAGTAAGCCGACCAGTCAGCCCAAGCAAAAGGCCGCCCGATGGGCGGCCTTTTTATTAGCACTTAAACTACGGCTTACTTAAACCTGACGCCGTTGGCGTCCTGCATCACCGTGCAGGCTTCAACGATGCCCCATATCCACATGAAGATCCAGCCGATACCGCACGTCAGGATGGATACAAGTAACTGAATGAGAGCACGGTTCGTATAGCCTGCGTAAAAGTTATGGATACCGAAGCCAATGAGGACAGCGAGGAGTACGTAGGCCACGCGATCCTTGGCGTCGGGATGGTGCTGGCTCTGGATGGGGTGATACTGAGGGGCGGCCGGGGCCGAATAGGGCGAAGGCGGCGGCACCGGCAGGCCGGCAGCGAGTTGGGTCTGCTGGAGCGGAGTCCAGTTGGCCATGCCGTTCGTCCAGACCAGCGTATCGATGGAGATAGTCCGGTCAGAGATGAGTTGGCGCATGGTGACTTCGTCGACCGGTCCGATGCGATTGCCGTTCTGTTCGTAGTACCACATGCAATGGTTCTGGGGGGTGGTTGATCTGCTGTAAAAACAAAAGAGGCCCGTCGCCGGGCCTCTTCGTTATAATCTGATGGCTTCTTTTCAGCCCTTCCAGATGCGGAGGAGGGCGTCGGCCATATCGGACGGCGTGGCCGCGACGGAGATGCCGCACTCCTCGAAGATCTTGATCTTCGCGGCGGCGGTGTCTTCGGCTCCGCCGATGACAGCACCAGCGTGGCCCATGCGACGTCCGGCCGGAGCGGTAGCGCCGGCGATGAAGCCCGCGACGGGCTTCTTGCAGTGCTCCTTGATCCAGCGGGCGGCTTCGACTTCAGCGTTACCGCCAATTTCACCGATCATGATGATCGCGTCGGTTTCCGGATCGTCGTTGAAGAGCTTGATGACGTCGAGGTGCGAGGTCCCGTTGACGGGGTCGCCGCCGATGCCAACGCAGGTCGACTGGCCCTTACCTCGGCAGGTGAGCTGCCAGACGGCCTCATAGGTGAGCGTGCCGGAGCGGGAGACCACGCCGACGTTACCACGCATGTGGATGTAGCCCGGAGCGATACCGATGCGGCAGCCGCCGGAGGACTTGTCGCCGCGACCAGGAGTCACGATGCCAGGGCAGTTCGGTCCGATGAGGCGGGTGCGACGACCGGCCATGGCGCGCTTGGCGCGGACCATGTCGCGGACTGGGATGCCTTCCGTGATGGCTACGGCGAGATCGAGATCGGCGTCGAAGCATTCCAGGATGGCGTCAGCCGCGAAGGGCGGAGGGACGAAGATTGCGGAGACCGTGGCGCCGGTCTGCTTAGCGGCTTCGGCGACGGTGTTGAAGATCGGGACCTTCTTACCGGCGTGTTCGAAGACCTGGCCGCCCTTGCCCGGAGTAACGCCGGCGACGACCTGTGAGCCGTAGTCGAGAGATAAGCGGGCGTGGCGCGCGCCGAAATCGCCCGTGATGCCCTGGACGAGGATACGCGTATCTTCTTTAACGAGAATAGACATGAGAGTGTGCTGCGAGGGGTTACTTGGCGTTGACCAGCTTCACGATCTTCTGGGCCGCGTCGGCCATCGAATCGCCCGCCACGATGGTGAGGCCCGAAGCGGCGAGGGTGGCCTTGCCAGCTTCGACGTTGTTGCCTTCGAGTCGGACCACGAGGGGGAGCTTCAGGCCGGTTTCTTTGACCGCTTCGATGATGCCCGTGGCGATCACATTGCAGTCCATGATGCCGCCGAAGATGTTCACTAGGATGCCCTTCACGTTGGCGTCTCCCAGGATGATTTTGAAAGCTGCCGTCACTTGGTCCTTCGTTGCGCCGCCGCCGACGTCGAGGAAGTTGGCTGGGCTGCCGCCGAAGTGCTGGATGATGTCCATCGTGGACATCGCAAGGCCGGCGCCGTTGACGAGGCAGGCGATGTTACCGTCTAGGGCGATGTAAGAGAGGCCGAACTTCGAGGCCTCGATCTCCTTGGCGTCCTCTTCGTTGAGGTCGCGGAGGGCGACCACGTCAGGGTGGCGGAAGAGGGCGTTGTCGTCGAACGACACCTTGGCGTCGAGGGCGAGGAGCTTGCCTTCCTTCGTGACCAGGAGTGGGTTCACTTCGACCATCGCGCAATCCTTCTCCCAGTAGAACTGGTAGAGCTTCGTCACGAGCGTGACGCACTGCTTGAAGAGGTCGCCCGAGAAGCCGAGTGAGAAGGCGATCTGGCGAGCCTGGAAAGCCTGAAGGCCGACGGCCGGGTCGACCTGCACCTTGAAGATCTTCTCTGGG
>JBIILC010000059.1:0-8213 GCA_044232865.1 Opitutales bacterium
TCGGCCCACCAGGTCTTACCGAAGACCACGCGGACACTGGCACCGGACGTTCCAGAAGTGCTTTCCTCTTCGATCAGGCCGCGGGCGAGGAGAGTTTTGAGGTCGAGTCCAATAGGCAGGAAGCCTTCGGGTGAGTGCTCGCGGAGCTGGCTCTTGGTAATGCGAGGAAGGTCGGTGAGCCGCGGTGAGGGGAGGGCGAGTGCGGCCTGCCATTCGGTCGTAGCGTAGAAAGGAACCGCCACCGTTTGCTTGATAGCCTTCTGCGGACATGCCGTGCCGTCCGGAGATACGGCGGTGGGCATGGATGAGTTCGGCATGAGTTCAGGGTGGAAGGATATCCGCTGAAAGCAAAACAACGGGGTCTTTAAACGGCGGATTAGTGCCATATAACGGCATTCGTCCTTGTGGGGGAACTATCATGATTGAATGAGGTCTTTTCTCTTCATAATACCCCTTATGCGATTACCCCGTCGTTCTTTTCTGCGTAAGGCTGCTGTCGCCGCCCTTGGCTTCACGATCATCCCGCGTCACGTGCTTGGCCGCGGCTTCGTTCCGCCGAGCGAGACTCTGAATCACGTCATCGTCGGTTGCGGCGGCATCTCCGCGATGCACTCCGAGCCGCGGATGACTGGCAAGAACCGCATCATCGGGATCTGCGATGTCGACGCCCAGCGCATGCAGAAGAAACTCGAGCGTATTAAGCTAGCCGGCGGCGGCTCGCCGATGACGGCCGAAGACTTCCGTGAAGTGATCGCTCTCCCTGATGCCGACGTCGTCCACGTCTGCACGCCGCCTCACTGGCACGGCGTTATCGCGGCTATGGCTGCCCGTCGCGGCAAGGCCGTCTGGTGCGAGAAGCCGCTGACGCGCACGATCGGCGAAGGCATCGCGCTCAGCCGCGTGGTCCAGCAGACGGGCGTCCCTTTCCGCGTGAATACCTGGTTCCGCCTTAACCGGACGAACTACTACGGCGTCGGTCCGGCCCGCGAGATTAAGCGCGTCGTCGCCAGTGGTGTTCTCGGCGGCCCGCTGACTGTCCGTCTCGCGCCCGTCGGCGGCATCGCCTGGAAGGTGAACCTTTGGACCGGTAAGCCCGATCTCAAGCCCGAGCCGGTACCCTCCCACCTGAACTGGGACATGTACTGCGGTCCCTCGGCCTTGATCCCTTATCACCCGCACCGCTGCCACGGATCCTTCCGCGGTTATTGGAATTTCGACCAAGGCGGTCTCGGCGACATGGGTCAGCACTTCCTCGATCCGGTGCAATACTTCCTCGGTAAGGATAACGAATCCCCCGTCACCGTCGAATGCGATGCGCCTGCGCAGGATGCCATGGCTTGCGGCGTCTGGAAGACCGTCACGATGACCTATAAGGACGGCACACGCATCATCCTTGAGTCCGAACTCGCCGAGCGTAACCCCGAGAATCCCTTCCTCGAAGGCCCGAATGGTAAGCTCTTCGCCGGCATGCGTTGCAGTCGCCCCGAACTACTGGTCAAGGCCGCCGAGTTTCCGCTCCCGGAATATCAGGAAGACGATTTCGACGTGTGCGCACGCGAGAAGCGTTCGTTCGGCTACGGCGTCAACGAGGCCTTCCGCAGCTCGACGCTCGTCAACCTCGCCGCCCTGTGCGTCCGCCTCGGCCGCAAGCTTAAGTTCAAGTCCGACGCCAGTGGCTTCATTGATGATGATCAAGCCAACCGCCTCCACTCGCCGGCCCTGCGCGGTAACTGGTCTATCTGAGCGCACCCTACATCATACGACCATGAAGCACCTTTCGCTCTTCCTCGCCTTCGCCGTCTGTCTCGTCGCTTCGGCCGCCGAGGCTCCGTCTGACGCTACCTTTGCCGACCTCGCGGTCGCGGAGAAGCGCCTCGCCGCCCAGCAGGCCATCTTCGATCACTCGCGTTCTTTCATCATGGCCTCGCCTGAAGCCAAGGCTTGGTTCGAGCGCGTTCGTCTGGCCGCCAAATCGTCCGAGAATCCTGAACTACAGGCCGCCTTGAGCCAAATCCTGCTGCTGGATCCGAATCGCAAGGTCCTCCTGCCACTGAACCCGAAGCAGCCGCAGGTGTATGACGCTCCGGATGGGACCACGCCGGAAACCAAACTCGCCCACCTCGAGCGCCTGCTCGACCTTCGTCGCTCCTCGAAGGAATACCCGCTGACTAGCGAAGAGCTCGTCGCGCTCACGAAGCATGAAGACTTCGCCACCGCCCAGCGTGCTAATCGCTTGCTCCGTCGCATCAGCCCATCCACTGCCGGTCCCATCCTTTGGGAGCGCATGGTGAAATTGTCGCAGCGTTCGCAGGTCCAGGAAGTCGAAGATGAGATCCTGCGTCTGCCGACGAGCCTCGGCATCAAACTCCTGCCGGTCGATCCAGTAGAAATGTCCCTCGCAGCCAAGGGAGCCTGGGCTCGTATCGTCGCCGCCCGCGCCAACGGACAGGGCAAGACCCGCCGTGTCGCCTTCAAGGCAGCGATGCTGCCGTTGCTCAAGGGTCCAGCCAACGAGTTGACGGAAGCCGCCTGGGCGGCTGTACCGCGTCTCTTCACTGAAGCCGACCGCGCTGCGTTGACGGAAGCCTCGCTGGGGCTTTCCGAGCGATTGGCGCCCAAGGTGAAAGCCGCGCTCGACGCCCTTCCGGCCAAGTAATCTCCCTGACGCTTGTCGCTTGCCGAGAGGCGGGCGGGGGATTGCTATGTCTCCATGGCGCCTGTCGCGAACAAGGAAGACTCCCCGAACCTAATCCTCGCCGGATTCATGGGTACGGGGAAGTCCGCGCTCGGACGCCAGCTGGCCAAACGTTGGCGCCGCCGTTTCTACGATACCGACGAACTGGTGGAGAAGCTGGCCGGTGTTTCGATCGCCGACATCTTCGCTCAGCACGGCGAGGAGCATTTCCGCGCGCTCGAGCGCCAGGTCGTCGAAGGCCTGCTTCCTCCGAACGGTGCCGTCATTGCCTGCGGCGGAGGCTTGGTCGTCCCGCCGGGTATGGGCGAGCTCGTCCGTTCCAAGGGAATCGTCGTCACGCTCTTCGCTTCGGTCGACACCATCCTGCGTCGCACCGCGGGCAATTCGCGTCGGCCGCTCCTCAAGGGCGACGATCCGGAGGCCAAGATTCGCGAACTTATGAAGAAGCGCGAGCAGGCCTACATGAAGGCGGGTATCGCCGTGTATACCGACGGACGTTCGCTGCAGCAGCTGTGCGTCATCGTCGAGCGCGTCTACGAGCGCGAGGCCCGTGCGCTGCTCAAGTCGCGTCCGAAGTCGGAATAGCCGCGAACGCGTCGCCCGTGGGTGGCTGGTCGCGGAACAATTTCACTACTTCAAGGAATTCGGCGCGATCGGCGTGGAAGGCCCCTAGGCTCGCGAGGTGTGGCGTCGGCACCTGGCAGTCGATGAGGAAGTAACCGCAGGCCTGCAGTCGGGCCACGAGCGTGGCGAAGCCGACTTTTGAGGCATCGGCCTTCAGGTGGAACATCGATTCACCATGGAAGAGGCGGCCGAGGGCGACGCCGTAGAGGCCGCCGACGAGCTGGCCTTCCCAGCTGACCTCGACGCTGTGGGCGATGCCCAGTCGGTGCAGCTCGCAGTAGGCCTTGATCATGTCGTCGTTGATCCAGGTTCCATTTTGGCCAGGGCGGGGGACTTCGGAGCAGCGACGCATGACCGTCTCGAACTGCTGGTCGAACGTGACCGACCAGCCCTTCTTGCGCATCGTCTTCTTGAGGCTGTCCGTCAGGCGGAAATCCTCGGGCCGCATCACGAAGCGAGGATCTGGGCACCACCACTTCACCGGCTCACCGGCGGAATACCAAGGGAAGACGCCGGCCCGGTAAGCCGCGATTAAGTGGGGCGCATCAAGCTTACCTCCACGGGCCAAGGGCGCGCGGGCGGGAGCTTTCGACGGATCGCCTCGATTCCATTCCTGCATCGCCGATACCTTCGGCGAGGCGGGAATGGCGGGCAAGGTTAGTCCTTGGTGATATTGTAGACCGACGGAATCGAGATACCGAGCTCAGCAGCGATCTCGCGGACCGGGGCGCCTTTCTTGCGCATGTTCTGGGCCTTGGAGCGCATGCTGTCCGAGATCTGGGCGCGGGCGCGGTTCGGGCGAGAGAGGAGCTTGATAAGGCGCTTGGCCAACTCGGGCTTCGAGAGGCTGGAGACTTCGCGTTCGATCAGCGACTGGCGTTCGCTGTGTTCGTCTTCCCAGGTCTGCACGGCGAGGTCGCGGGCCTTGGAGAGGGCGGCGCGAACGTAGGCGTCTTTCGAGGTGAAGGCGGTCGGAGTTAGGTCGATTTTCATGTAGGAGAGGGAGGGCTTGTTTCTAGCTAAAGAGTGCATATACGATAGCAAGGTGTGTATATACGAGAGACCTCAACATTTTATAATAAACCGAGTTGTCAAACTTTAGTAAAAGTTTTTTGTCACCCTCCATCATTACTAAGTAACGTCGCTTTGACCTTACCTACTCCAATCGAGCATTCGGCGGAGCGGAATCTCGGCGGCGAGTCGGATACTCTCTTCCATTAAGATTTCCGGCGCGCCATCGCGCAGGCAATCACGCACTTTTGCTAGGGTATTCATCTTCATGAACTTACAATCGTTGCAGGAGCAACGATCCGTCGGGGCGGACACGAACGTCTTTCCGGGCACTTCTTTTCGCAGGCGGTGGATCATCCCTGATTCCGTAGTAATGATGATGGTTTCGGCAGTCTGTTGCTTGCACCAGCCGACCATCATTTCGGTCGAGCAGACCATGTCGGCCATCTCGCGCACGGCTTCGGTACATTCAGGATGGGCCACGATAGGCGCGCCAGGATGCGCGGCCTTGGTGCGGAGCAGGGCTCCTGGCGTGAACTGCACGTGGGCGTAGCAGTTGCCCGGCCAGAGTTGCATCGAGCGGCCGGTCTTGCCGGAAACCCAGCGGCCGAGGTTCTGGTCTGGGACGAATAGGATGTTCCGATCAGCGGGTACGCGGCTGACGATCTTCGAGGCGTTGCCACTCGTGACGATGACATCGCTGAGTGCCTTCACTGCGGCGCTGCAATTGATGTAGGCGACGACGTAGAGCGAAGGGTCGGCGGCTTTGGCGGCGGCGAGCTTCGAGGCGGGGCAAGAGTCGGCCAGCGAGCAGCCGGCGTTCATGTCTGGCAGGAGCACGCGGCGCGTCGGGTTCACGATTTTGGCCGTCTCGGCCATGAAATGCACGCCGCAGAAAACGATTGTCGACTGCTTCGCCTCGGCGGCCTTGTAGGCGAGGCCGAGCGAATCCCCGACGAAATCGGCGACGTTCTGGATGTCCTCGCACTGGTAATTGTGCGCAAGGATGATGGCGTCCTTGGCCTTTTTGAGGGCGATGACTTCTTTCTGCAGTTCAGACAGCGGCGTGCCACCGAGGGGCAGGGGAGGGAAGACGGAAGCGGAGGGATAGGGAATCATGGGCGGGCGGCCTTGCGCTTCTGGCAACGTTCGCAGAGCGCGGTGACCTGGAGTTTCTGGGAGATGGGACGCATGCCGTGCTTGGCGGCCACGGCCTTGCCGTACCATTCCATGAACGGGGCTTCGACTTCGACAATCGTTTCGCAGCTTTCGCAGATGAGCTGGGCGCGGAAGGTCGCGCTGCCGGCTTCGGCGAGGTAGTACTTATGATCGCGACCGACATCGACTTCGCGAATCACGCTACTGCCGATGAGAAGGGGGATGGCACGGTAGATGGTGGCACGGGAAACACTGCGGTCGAGGGAGCGGGCCTTCTTGAGGAGATCCTCAGCGGTATAGTGGCCTTGGATGGTCCGCGCGCCCTCGAAGACCGCCATGCGTTGGCGAGTTGCACGCAGCCCCTGTTGGGCGATGAACGCCCGGAAGGCTCCGGATTGCTCCGGCGATTCACTAGCAAGAGGCTTGGCCATGCCGATTTGAGACAGTTTTGATACTGAAACCCCCTCGCGTCAATAAGGGACGCGTCATTGACACCGGGCCTGCAGACCCCTTCATTTACCCCCTTTTCCCAAAGGGAAAGGCCCTTCACCTGATGTATCACAATACGGACGATCTTCGCATTCGCAGCCAGCACCCCCTGCTGACTCCCGCCCTCGTGCTCCAGGAGCTCCCTGCATCCGAGAAGGCCGCCGAGGTCGTGACAACCGCCCGTAAGGATGCCGCCAAGGTCATTTCCGGCCAAGACGACCGCCTGATGGTCATCGTCGGCCCCTGTTCGGTCCACGACACCAAGGCCGCCTTGGAGTACGCCGCCCTCCTTCAGAAGGAAGCCCAGAAGCACGCCGCCGACCTCCTGGTCGTTATGCGCGTTTATTTCGAGAAGCCTCGTACCACCGTCGGCTGGAAGGGTCTGATCAACGACCCGCAGGTCGATGGCTCCTTCCGGATCAATGATGGCCTCCGCCTCGCCCGCGGCCTCCTCGCGCAGATCGCCGAGATGGGCCTGCCGTCCGCCACCGAATTCCTCGACCCGATCACGCCGCAGTACGTGGCCGACCTGGTGTCCTACGGTGCCATCGGCGCCCGCACGACCGAGAGTCAGATTCACCGCGAGCTCGCTTCGGGTCTCTCCATGCCAGTTGGTTTCAAGAACGGCACCGACGGTTCGATCCAGGTCGCCGTCGACGCCTGCCTCTCCGCTCGTGCGTCCCACTGGTTCCCGTCCGTCACCAAGGAAGGTGTCGTCGCCATCTTCCAGACTGCGGGTAATCCGGACGCGCACATCATCTTGCGCGGCGGTTCGCGCACCGGGCCTAACTACGGCGCTGAATTCGTCACCGACGCCGCGGCCCGCATCCAGAAGGCTGGCCTCAACTCTCGCCTCGTGATCGATTGCTCCCACGGCAACAGCTCGAAGGACCATCGTCGCCAGCCGCTCGTCGCCGCGGACATCGCCGCCCAGGTCGCCGCGGGTTCACACGTGATTGCCGGCGTAATGGTCGAAAGCCACCTCGTCGAAGGCCGCCAGGACTGGAAGGGCAAGGACGCCTCCACCTACGGTTGCAGCATCACCGACGCCTGCATCTCTTTCCAGGAGACCATTCCAGTCCTCGACGGACTCGCCGCCGCCGTCCGCGCCCGCCGCGCGGTCAAGCAGTCCTAATTTTCCGCCATGAACTCCGTACTCAAGCTCATCCTCGATGGGGAAGCCCTCGACACCGCCCAGATTGGCAAGATTCTCGGCCTCGGCGCCGAAGCCGTGGACCGAGAGCTCGCCGCCTTGCGCCAGCAGGGCGTTCTGTTGGGCATGCGCCCGGTCCTGAACCCGAGCTACGAGTCCGAGCACCGCGTCCGCGCGGTCATCGAGATCAAGATCCGCACCGAAGGCGTCGGTGGTTTCGACGGTATCGCCGAACGTATCTCCAGTTTCGAACAGGTGGAGAGCTGTTACCTCATGTCCGGAGGCTACGACCTCCTCGTCGTCGTCACGGCCGACAACCTCTACAAAGTCGCCGGCTTCGTCCACGAGCGCCTCGCTCGCATCGACGGTGTGCAGGGCACGTCGACCCACTTCTTCCTCCGCGCCTACAAAAAGGACGGCTTCATCGTGAACGCCGAAGCTTCCCGCCGCGACCAGCCCTCGGTCAGCCCTTGAGCCCAGCCTGACCATGGATTCCTCAGGCCGTTTCGTGGCGCGACATGTCGCGACCTTGCCCAAATCGGGCATCCGTGACTTCTTTGCCATCGTGTCCAAGATGAAGGACGCTGTGTCCCTCGGCATCGGCGAACCCGACTTCGTCACGCCCTACCATATCCGCGAAGCCGCGATCTCTTCTCTCGAGAAGGGTCGTACTTCTTACACGGATAACCGCGGCACCCAGCAGTTCCGCGAGGAGATCTCGCGCTACGTCGCAAAGAACTACGGCCCGGAATACGATCCCGAGACGGAGATCCTCGGCACCATTGGAGTTTCCGAAGCCCTCGATATCCTGCTCCGCTCGACCCTGAATCCTGGCGACAAGGTGCTCTACCACGAGCCCTGCTACGTGAGCTATGCGCCGAGCGTCACGCTCTGCCACGCCGAGGCCATCCCAATCCGGACTCTTTCGGCCGACCAGTTTGCGCTCGATCCGGCCGCCCTCCGCGCCGCCTGGCAACCGGGCTGCAAACTACTGATTCTGAATTTCCCGACGAACCCGACCGGTGGCACCGCCGACCGCTCCAAGCTCGAGGCCATCGCCAAGTTCGCCATCGAGAAGGACCT
>JBIILC010000022.1:0-26452 GCA_044232865.1 Opitutales bacterium
CCAAGGAGGATCGCCTTATAGGCGTCGGGTCGGCTCGCCTGCCACTCGTCGATCATCTTGAGCAGCGAAGCGTACCCGGCTTCGGCCATCAAATAGGTCTGGGCCTCGTTGCGACGGGTCAGGCTGCCGCGCTGGATGTCCGCTCGGCGCCAGCGGTCGCCGAGATTCGAGTGCATCTTCTGGGCGAGCAGGAAGAATACCCGCTCATCCATCTTAGCGGTCTGACCGAAGACGCGCTCGATGTGCGAATCGCGGTAGGCCTCGGCGTTGCTGTAGGCTAGATCGAAGGCATTCACGACCTTGCTCTCGTCGCGCGGAGCGACGCCAGCCTTACGGAAGACCTCCATCATGCGGGCAAGGGAGTCGATATTACGCTCCATCATCACTGGAGTAATCGGAATCCGGGCGTCCTCGGGCAGGCCATAGCGGGCGCGGAGCTCCTGCGAGAGCTGCGGATTATGCGCCTGCCCCCAAGCGAGGAGGAAGTCTTCGGCGAGAGCCACGCCGGCGGCCGGATGGCGGCGGGCGAGCTCGACGATGCGGTCGGCAGCCATCTCGAAATTGGCGCTCACGATGATAGCGCGGGCGAGGCTGGCGTCGAAGCGATCGCGGAGATCGGACGGCAAGGCCGCTTGCCACTTACCTGCAGGAGCGAGCAGCAGCATCTCTTCCGGGTCGATCTCGCTGGAGCCATTACGACTGTTGCCGCCACGACGGGGCACGCCGGCTTGGCGGCTGAAGGAATTCTCCACCTCGCTCATCCAGGATTCAGCCATGAGCGTGAGGATCTGCTTCCACGGCTCCGAGCCAGCGTCGGGACTCTCCGCGATGAGGTTGGCGAGGACGGTCTGCGCGCGAAGATTGTCAATGCGCTGCGCGGCGGCGGCCTGCGTCTCATTCTGGATCTTACGCGAAAGCCCACCGACAATCTTGAGGGCAGCTTCGGGCTGGGAATTCATCAGGTCAGCGAAGGTACCGCTCAGCACGGCGGGGGAAACCTGCGTGAGGACGCGGAGCATTTCGCCGGCAGCCTTACTCTTCTCCCAGTCGTTGACCTTCTTCTCGGAACGGAGGATGGCCACGTTGTCGTTCCAAATACGCGAGATCTGGTCGCGCTGGGCGAGCTCGGTGGCCTGTTCGGCGGCGAGGAAGGCGGCGATCTCCTGGCGAAGGCCTTCGTCGGCAACCTTATCCAACTCGGCGCCATCAGGGAGGTAAGCCTTGGCGAGATCACGGAAGCCGCCGGCGAGCAAGACGCGGCCCGCGGCGAGGCGACGGGCGGGATCCTTGCCGCCCAGTTTCTCGGTGCCACGGGACATCCGCTCGGCGATCCAGAAACTTTCGTTGGGTGAGACGACCTGGCCGAGCATCTGGCCAATCTTGCGGAGCTCGAGGTCGGTGAGCTCGCCCGGGGCGGCATCGGCGAGGGCGAAGACATCCTCGATGCGGACGCCGTTCTTCGGACGCTCGGCGAGGTCGGAGAGTATCTTATCGTAGATGCCGCGGCCGAGTTCGGGAGGCAGCGAGGCGAGCTCGGAGCGCACCTGTGCCCAGTCGCCAAGGCGGAAGGCGGAGAGGAAGCGGGTGTCAGCGTTCGCGCGGGCATCGACCTTGGCCGATTTCTCCATCGCGGCAAAGACCTCAGTGAGGTCGCGGGTGAAGCGATGGCGGAGCAGACGCTCATACTGCTGCTGGGTCTTGGCGTCGAGCGGCGCAGCCTGCTGGGCGGGTAAGGTCGCCGCGAGCACGAGGGCGGCGCAGAGGAACGGACGGAGGAGTCTCATGGTATTTTATGTTTAGAAAATGCGAGCGATCAGGAACCGTTGTCGGGGATCTTCTTGATCTCCTCGAAAAGTTTACGGTCGTCCTGCTTGGTGGGCTTGCCCTTGGGCTCGGGTCCGCCGAGGAGCGCGGCGGCGGCCTTGGCCTTCTTCGGCTCGGGCTTACCGGCGGGTTGGACCTGAAGGGCGGCTTCGAGATTCTGCTGTTTGCCGGCGCCGATACCGGTGACGCCTTCGACGGGCTTGATGCCGCCGGCGGCGGGCTTCACGCCTTCGGGCGGTTTCACGCCCTTGACGCCCGCGAGACCCTTGGCGGGAGGCGGAGGCGTAGCCTTCGTGCCTGCGCCTTTGACGGCTTCCGGGGGCTTCATGCCTTTAACGCCCTCGACGCCCTTCGGGGCAGGCGGAGGCGGCGTTCCCTTGGTACCGGCACCCTTCACGCCTTCAGGGGGCTTCACGCCCTCGGCCCCGACCAGACCCTTAGACGGCGGAGGCGGAGGTGGTGCCTTCGTGCCTGCGCCTTTGACGGCTTCGGGCGGTTTCATGCCTTTAACGCCCTCGACACCCTTCGGGGCCGGCGGAGGCGGCGTGGCTTTCGTGCCGGCGCCCGCGACGGGCTTCGCACCTTCGGTGACGGAAGTCGGCGGAGGCGTTTGTTTCACGGCCTTGGCCCCACCAGGCGCCTTCACGCCGTCAACCTTATCGACGCCCTGCACGGTGGTGGGGGCGACATTCTTCGCGGCGGGATCAATGTCCTTCACCTTGCCGGAGCCTTCTTGGCGGACGCCGCGCACGCCTTCGACGGCGGACGGCGCGGGCGCTTCCTGAGCGTAGGCGATGGCGCCGATGGCGCAAAGGAGGAGGTGGGTCTTCATAAGTTGTTCTGGCGAACGGAGCGGGCGAATTCCGCTTCGACGCGTTTCTCGTAATCGGCGAGGGCCGCCGGATCCTGGTGTTCAGCGAGGTAGCGGAACACCTGACGGGTGCGCTCGGCGTAAGGGCGCCATTCGTCCTCGGTAGCCCCATTGGCCTTGAGCAAGGCGGTCGCGTAGAAGTAGGCCTTGCCGAGCGTCTCGCGAATCGCACGAGTCGTCGAACCGTCCTCACCGTCGACCGCCGCCGACTCCTTGAGTAACTGGGCCAAGTCGGCGATCGCGCCGGCGACGTCGAGCATCTCGATCTTCGCCTTAGACTTCGCGAGGCGAATCTGATGGCGAACGGACGGGCGTTCGTCCTGGGGCAGTTCGGCCGAGAGCTTGTCGTATTCCTCGACGACGGTCGGCCAATCGGGCTCCTTCGCGCGCTCGAGCTCGCGGATCGCGACGAGATGATCACGAGCTTTCTCGCGGGCCATCTGAGCCTGACCTTCGTTAAAATGATAATACACCACCCCGACGGGGAAGAGCAGCCAGAGTAGGGTGAAGAACTTCCTCATCGGGCGGCGCCCTCCCCTGCTTCGGTTTCGAGGCGGACGACGCGCCAGCGGGAGCCGGCATATTGCAAGGCCACGGGTAGCAGCGCGAGCAGTGTGGCACCCAGGGCCATGGCTAGCACCGCCAGCTGCGCGAGACTGAGGCCAGATTTCGGCAGCGGCGCCCGTTGGACGAGGTCGCCCAAGGCGGTGGTCGGCAGGTGCTTCTCGTTCACGTCGAAATAGGAACCACGCAGGGCGCGCGCGACCGTCGCAAGCACTTCGGCGTCCTGTCGGGACTGGTGGCCCGCGATGAAGGTTCCCTTGCGCGGGTCGCCGACGCCAAGGATGAGCACATCCTTGACGGACTTCGGTCGCGGCAGAATCGGCTGGAGCGGGATTGTGTCGCCATCAGTAAAGACGACCAACCGCACCGTCTGCGCCGGCATGCCATCGACGACCTTGACCGCCGCGTTGATGGCGGTACCGAGATCGGTCGAGCCAGCCTTCATCACATATTGGAGGGGCAAGCCGTTAAAGACGTTGCGGACGAGTTCCGGATCATGCGCGTCCATCACGACGGAATGCGCCTCGGTGTAAAAACCGATGACGCCGTAACGCAGATCGCCGCCGACGCGCATGAGCACGGTTTCGACTTCTTCACGCATGCGCTCCTGCCGGGTCTGCTTCCCTTCCGGGCCAGCGTCCTTGAGATACATACTGGGCGAAAGATCGGCCACGAAGATCAGGCGGACCGGCTCCTTGGTGTCGGCAGGTTTACCGTCCTTGGCCGCCTGGTGCAGCTGCCACATCACCGCCAAGCCCCAGGCGAAAGCCGTGATCGCCAGGCAACGCAGGAAAGGGGCCAGCATGGTCCACCCGCGGGAGGCTGCCTCCGGGCCGAAGGCCAACCGGGCGGCGACACGTACCCGACGGGCATGCAAGCCCTCCGCCAAAGCGGACAGCAGCAGCACCAGGAGGGCGGCGGGCAAGGGGTTCATGGGGGCGGCGGGGTGGCCGTCATCTGGGAAATAAGCCACCCCGCCGAAGCGAAGCAAACTGCAATGCGCCCTCCGCCCCATTGTCCTCCGCCTGGGGGGAGATGAGGGCGTAAACAGACCAAGAAATGTCGCTCGAAGGGGGCTGGGCTAGGGGCACCCCACTCAGGCGCCGACCATCCGCATCCAAGAGCTGAGGTTATAGTAATTCGAAACGCGGGCAACCTTGCCGTCCTTGACCTCGAAGAAGGCGCCGACGCGCAGATGATACGTCTGTCCGGTGGCGGGCGGGAGGCCTTCGTCCGTCTTGAGATACTCGCCGCGGATATAGAATTCGGCGGCGGCGCGGCCTGCGTCTGGACCGGCGAAGACGACTAAGTCCTCCACCTGCTCGCGGTAGGACCGGTCCATGCGACCGAGGAAAGCGCGGAAGGCAGGGATACCGACCTCGACGCCGCCTTCGTTGATCTCGTGGACGATGTCGGGATGCAGAAGCGCGAGCAGCGCCTCACGGTCGCCGGAGTTGAAAGTCTGGTAGTACTGACGGATGAGGGGGTGCATGGGTTTAGGTAAGGAGACGGAGTGGACGCGCGGCGAGTTTGGAAGGATCGGTCTCGCCGGGCGTCGCGCGATGGCGCCGCAGGAGCGCGAGGTCGACGTCGACGGTGAGGGCGTGGTCCCCTTCCGCGGAGACCGGGGTGGAGAGGTGACGCGGCTCGTCCCGGAACGCAGCCTGCGAAGGCGCGAAAGCCGCCGCGCGGCCGACGTTCTCGTCGATGAGTACGGAAGTGGTGCGGCCGACGAGATGGCACACGCCGACGTGGCAGCCGAGTTCGACTGCACGGGCGTCAGCGCAACGTCCCACGCGCTCGACCCCGAGCAGGGTCTCGGTCGCGCTAGGTACGAGCATGAGTTCGACGCCCTGACCGCGCAGAAGCGAAGCGAGCTCGGGGATCTCGACATCGAGGCAGATGACGACGACGCAGCGCACGCCGCGGAAAGACCAGAGGCCGACACCGTCGCCGCCGACGAAGGCGGCTTCCCATGGCGTAAGGTGCAGTTTGTCCTGATGACGGAAGGCGAGGCCGTCCCAAATCGGCGCGCGATTGCGAAGCAGTCCGTCCGGGCCCAGGAACGGTACGGTGCCGAGCACCACGCCCTTGTCGGCCTGCGCCAGGCGCGGGGCGAGCCGGGGCCAGAGGTCCGTCCAGAAGAGTCGCGCCACGCCGCGGAGCTTGTCTTCCTCCGCCACGAAAGGCTCGAGGCCCATCCAGAGGAACTCCGGGAGCACGACGAGGTCCGCGCCGTCGTCCCACGCTTCGCGCACCTGCGCGCAGACACGGTCAGCAAAGGCGTCGGGCGAGGCTGCGGGAGTGCCGACGTCGAAGGTCAGCAAGGAGAGGGTCAGGCGGTCCATGTCTTCGTCCAGAAGGTGAGGGTCTTGGGAGATTCCTGTTCTTCGCCGACTTCCTTCCAAGGGAAAACGGCCTGCAGCTCGGGGCGACGGCGGTAGCCCTGGCGAGTCCAGAAAGCGTCCAGCGGCCGATGGCCCGCAGGCCTAGCCGGGTGATCAGCGGGCCGGTCGACCGAGCAAAAGGCCGTCGTACGCAGGCCCAGCCGGCGGGCGTGCGCTTCGCGACGGGCGAAGAACTCCCCGCCGAGCCCGCCGCCGCGAAACTCCGGCAGCACGATACTTTCGCCGAGATACAGGACGTCGTCCGTCGGCACGCCGGCGCGCACGAACGGGGCGCGGAAGTCTTCGGTCTCGTCGGCCAGCGGCAGGCACGTCGTCGCTCCGACCGTCCGGCCAGCCTCATCGCGGGCGAAGACGACGAGGCTGCGCGGGCAGCCGAGGTAGGCACGGAGATATTCCCGCTCATACGCCAGGTCGCCCGCGTAGAGATACGGAAACTCGCGGAAGACGGTGATACGCAGCCCACCCAGGATATCGATCCACGGCGCCAGTTCGGGCCCGCGGACTTCGATGAGCTGGAAGGCGGACGGCATGCCGGGTAATCAGAGCCGAATGCGTAGGCGTGGGGAGATGGGCGTGCCGGCGTCGCGACGCGGGCGCTTGGGGCCCTTGCCCGGCGTCTCATCATCGGCAATCAGAGCTTCCTCGAATTCCTTCGGCATCGGCGACGACGCCTTGAAGTCGACCTTCGCCCCCTGCCAGTCGAAAGATAACTGCGTCGACTCGGCGTGCAGGAAGAGACGCTTAAAGCCGCGGGCGGTGCCGACAGCCTTGTTGAATTCGAAGTCACCGTAAGTACGATCGCCGAGGATCGGATGACCGTGCGCGGAGCTCTGGACGCGCAGCTGATGCGTGCGACCCGTGCGTGGGTCGAGCTGAATAAGCGAGAGCGGCAGCGAGCCGCCAGCCGAACGTTGCCAGGCGTAGACCGTCACCGCGGGAGCGCCGGCACCCGTCTCGGAACGCACGCCACCGCCGGGACCTTTGGTCTTGGCCATCTGATCCTGCCAGGTGCCGCGCGGGGTGCGCAGGCCGCGACCACGGATGAGGGCGACGTAGCGCTTCCAGACCTGCGAGCGGGCGAACATCTTGCGGACCAAGTCAGCGACGCCTTCGTCGAGCGAAAGGAGCAACGTGCCGCTGGTCGGCGAGTCGAGCCGGTTGAGCAGATAGACGCGGCGAATGCCACCCTTGCCGTCGCGGACATGGAAGGCCTCCTCGTCGAGAGAGTAGTTGCCCGTGATCAGGATGGTGCCCTTCTCGGCGACTTCACCCGGATTCGGATGGGACAGGATACCATCGGGCTTCTCGACCGCGATGAGCCCGCATTCATGTGACGCCACGACGCGCACGCCGCGTCCAAAAGGGATCCAATCAGTAGCCAGAGTCATCAGCGGTAAATGAAATTGATCGTGACCGTGTCGCTCTCGCCGTACATGGCGACCATATCCGCACGCCAGATATCGTAAGGTGCCGGCGCCATCACGGCATCTTTACAGGCCAGGGTCATCACGCGGGTAACCTCGGAGCCGAGGACCTGGGTGTCAGTGACCGTGCCGTCGCGGTGCAGCCGGAAGCGCACGATCACGTTACCGCGGGAGACACCTTCGAAACGGGAACGCTCGATGATACTCCACCAACTGGATTGGATGGCCTCTAACATCCGTTGCGTATAGTCACCGTAATTGCTGAAGCGTGCGTCGATCGCGATGGTTCCGGCGCGATTGACGCCGACGGGTCGGCGCAGCAGGAGACCGTACGTGCCGGAAGGCACGGAGGCGCGCGGACGGTCGGGATTGGCCGCGACGGGGACGGGGACGGCAGTTGGCGGGGGCTGGGCGGCCGACTTGCCAGGCCCGGGTGGCGGCGTGGCCTTAGCCGGTGCCGCCATCGAAATCGAAGGCTGGGTTGCGGGGGCGGACTGAGATTGATCGATGGTGCGAGGCTTACCCTGCGCAATGCGGAGCTGTTCGGATGTGCCCTCGGATTTCGGCAGAGGCGAGTTGGTCGGCATCTTCTCCGGGACCGGCTGAGCGGCGGTCTGATTGCGGGAGGAAGTAAACGGAGTGGCCTTGGGGGCGGCCTGGTTGGCGAGCGGGTTCGTTTCAATGAAACGTAACTTCGGTGGCAGGCGGGCTTCGTCGATTTTGACTGGAGCCGTCAGAACCTCGACCGGGCGCACGAACGCCACAACCTTATGAAAAGTATCCGGCACGACCCAGAAAAGGAGCAGGTGCAGGCCGAGCGACACCGCGACCGCAATGGCCGCGGAGCGTTGATCGATGGATTCTTCAGGCCGCACGACGTGAAGTTAGGCCGCCGACGCCCGACTTCAAGCGTAGGCGAGGGCGATTATCGGCTGGCAAACTCCCGGGTCAGGGCCGCCAACGTCCGGCGGCAGTCCTCGCGGGTGCCGATGACGACGTAGAGCTGGAAAGAATAGTCTCCCGGCTTGATCGGCTCGGGCTGACGCACCCGGAAAACGCAGTTCCACTTCGCCACCTTTTCATGGTCGAACTTAAAACGGCCATAACCGACCGGTGGCTGACCAGCCGGCGGTCGGTCAGGCGTGAAGATACCCATGGCGTGGGAACCCGAGGGCGTCGAGAGCACGACCGGGTCGCGCTGCTCACCATCTTGCCTCGGCAGCGGGACGAGACTCTCGGTCTTCGCATCGAAACGGAGTTCCTCACTGAAGGACCATGGCATGTAACCGGTCAGCGCTTCGAACTGCAGGACCTTGTGCGGGCGGTCGCTCGGCACGGTGAACGTCACTTTATAATCGAGCACATGATCCATGCCTGGGCGGCCAATACGCACCTTCTTATTGAGGACGTGGTCCGATAGCAGCGTCGTGTTCTGGGCGAGGTGGCCACCCGACTTCATGCCCGGCGCGAGCCAGAAGGCCATCCGCGTGCGCGTGGACAGGACGCCATCCTTGGTCGAAAGGAATTCCAGACGGCTCGTGGACTTCGGCCCGAGCGCATCCACGACCGAACCGGCCTCGGTCGGATTGTAGCACTCGACATGATAGACCCCGTCGACATCGGCGTTGAGCGCCGACTGGAGCTGGCGGCCGTGGTCATGCGAATCAATGAGCTCTACGCCATCCCACTTTATCGAATCGATGGCACCGGCGAGACGGCTCGTGGTGCGGATGACCAACGGCTTGCCGCCGATCGTGCCGGCGAGTTCGGCGTCGCCGCTGACGGCGGGAGCCTGCGCGAGCACCACGGTCGGCAGGAATAGCAACCAGGACTTCATGCGGTGAGCCTTTCGAGGACGCCGAGCGAGGCGAGGCGCGCTTTAACAAATTCGACCGGCAAGCCCATGATGATCGAGATCGGCTGCTGGAAATCAGCGATGATGATCTCCTTGCCCTGCTGGATGCCGTAGGCGCCAGCTTTGTCCAAGGTGTCCACCAAGGACTGGTAGCGAGTGATATCGTCTTCGGAGAGATCACGGAAGCGCACCCAAGCGGTCACGTCGTGCGACTCATCGATGCCCAGCGTCGGGCAGAGAAGGCACACGCCGGTATGCACCGTGTGTTCGCGACCAGAAAGGCTGCGGAGCATCGCGCGGGACTCGGCGAGGTCGGCCGGCTTATTCAAGGCGCGGTCGCCGAGGGCCACCGTGGTGTCGGAGCCGAGGACCAACGCATCAGGATGCAGACGGGAGACTGCGGCGGCCTTCAGGCGGGCGTTATGCAGGACCATCTGCGCTGGATCGGTCGTCGGATCTTCATGCTCCGTCACTGCGGCTACCAAGACGCGATGCGGGATACCCGCTTCGCGGAGCAACTCCGTGCGCCGCGGCGAAGCGGAAGCGAGAATGAAAGGAAGCAACGACGGCACCCCCTGACAGGAGCGGAATAATCGGAATAAGACAACCGCAACAGCCCTGCCGATTTCAGGGCATCCTGCTCCGCTTTCCTTCATTTACTCCTTCCGCCCTCCCCCTAATCCTAAGCCTGTCCCTGCCCCTGTCCCTGTCCCTGTAATTCCATGCGCCCCGCCCTGCTATTCCTCGCGTGCCTCGCCCTCAGTCCCTTACTCACCGCCGACGACAGCGCCCGCCGCTTTTTGCAAAAGCCGGATAGCTGGTTCGCCTCCACCGAGGCGAAGCAGGTCGCCGCCATCATCCTGAGCTTCCAGTGCGACGCCGGCGGCTGGCCGAAGAACACCGACACCATTAGCAAGGCCTATAGCGGCGATCGCGCAAAGCTGCAGCCGACCTTCGACAACAAGGCCACCGTCGATGAGCTCCGCTTCATGGCGCGCATGTTCAACGCCACCCAGGACGCGACCTACCGCCAGTCGTTCGACCGAGGGCTCGCCTACGTGCTCTCCGCGCAATACGCGAACGGCGGCTGGCCGCAGTTCTTCCCCCTCCGCAAAGGCTACTTCGACCACATCACCTTCAACGACGGCGCCATGGTCCGCGTACTGCAACTGGCGCGCGAGGTCGCCACGGAGAAGACTTATGCGTTCCTCGACGCGAAGACGCGCGCAGCCTGCCAGCAGGCCTTCGACCGCGGCATCGCGTGCATCCTGAAGTGCCAGATCATCGTCGACGGTAAGCCCACCGTCTGGTGCGCCCAACACGACGCGAAGAGTTTGGCCCCCGCCAAGGCGCGCTCCTACGAACTCCCCTCCTTCAGCGGAAGCGAATCCGTCGGCATCGTCCGCCTGCTCATGAGCCTCGAGAAGCCCACGCCCGAGATCCGCGCCGCCATCGAAGGCGCCATCGCTTGGTTCGACGCGCACAAGGTCACCGGCCAGCGATTGGAGGCCACGAAGAACCTTCTGGGCACTCCGGACCTCGTCATGGTCCCGGACGCTAAGGCGCCCGCCCTCTGGGCCCGCTTCTACGACCTCAAGACCGGCGCCCCTTACGTCTGCGATCGGGATGGCATCCCCAAGGCCAAGCTAGCCGATATCGGCTCCGAACGCCGCAACCGCTATAGCTGGTTCGGCGAATACGCCCGAGACTTGCTCGCTAAGGACTACCCCTCATGGAAGAAGGCGGGGCGCTGAGGAACCTTTGGACGGAAGTTGCCCTCTGATTAATAACGGACTTATTCAAAACGACCCCATGCCCGCGACCTCCGCCCTCTTGCGCCGACTGACCCTTGCGACCCTCGTCGTCTGGGGCGCCTCAGTCCAGGCCGCCGGTGACGATCAGGCGGAGAAGGCGGTCACCCTTCTGGAATCCCGTTGCTTCAAGTGCCACAGCCATTCCGCCGGTAAGAACAAGGGTGGCCTGGTGATGGATAGCTTGGCCGGCCTCACAACGGGGGGCGATGGCGGCGCAGCCCTGATTCCCGGCGATTCATCCAAGAGCCTCTTCCTCCAGAACATCCTCTCGACGGATCCCGAAGTCATGATGCCGCCCAAAGGCGATCGGCTGACAAAAGAAGAAGTCACTCTGCTCCAAGATTGGGTGAAGTCCGGGGCGACTTGGCCCAAGAGCCGCACCAAGGCGCCTGTCGCCGGCCGCTATCTTCCTGGCACCATCGGTGAGAAGGAAAAAGGCTGGTGGGCCTATCAACCCGTCAAACTTCCCGAAGTTCCCGCGGGCAAGTCCGCCCATCCAATCGATCGCTTCATCGACGCCCGCCTCGCCAAGGATGGCCTGACCCCTTCCGGCGAAGCCGAGCGCGGAGTCCTCATCCGCCGTGTCACCTTCGACGCCACTGGCCTGCCGCCTTCACCCGAAGAAGTCTCCGCCTTCGTTAAGTCCACCGATCCGCTCGCGTACGAGAAACTCGTCGACCGCCTGCTGGCCACGCCCGCTTACGGTCAACGTATGGGCCGCGCCTGGCTCGACCTCGTGCGCTATGCCGACAGCGACGGGTTCCGCATCGACGACTTCCGCCCGACCGCTTGGCGTTACCGTGATTACGTCATCCAGGCCTATAACGATAATAAGCCCTACGACCGCTTCATCCAGGAACAGATCGCGGGTGACGAACTCTTCCCCGGGGACCCCCAGGCGCTCACCGCCCTCGGCTATCTCCGCCACTGGATTTACGAATACAACAATCGCGACGCCCGCAGCCAATGGGACAATATCCTGAACGATATCACCGACACCACCGGCGACGTCTTCCTCGGCGCCGGCATGCAGTGCGCGCGTTGCCACGACCATAAGTTCGACCCAATCCTCCAGCGCGATTACTACGCCCTCCGGAGTTTCTTCAACAATACCCTCCCCGTCGAGAACCGCGCCGCTTGGACGTCTAAGGAAGCCAGCGAACATGCGCGCAAGCTCGCCGACTGGGAGAAGGAAACCCAATCCATCCGCGACGAGATCGCCGCGCTCGAGACGAAATACCGCGAGACGGCTACCCGGAAGGCGATCGAGATCTTCCCCGACGATGTGCAAGAGATGCTCAACAAGCCCGAGGCCCAGCGCACGCCTTACGAGCAGCAAGTCGCCGCGCTCGCCTGGCGCCAGGTCGACTACGAATACAACCGGCTCGACCGCTCCATCAAGGGAGAGGCCAGCGTCAAGCATGCGGACCTGAAGCGTAAGCTCGCCGAACACGATAAACAGAAGCCAGAAGAACCGCCCTTCGTCCTCACCGTCCGAGAGACCGGTGCCCAGGGCTTGGACGCTGTCATCCCCAAGAAGAACACCGTCGTCCCGCCCGCCTTCCTCACGGTCCTTAGCACCAGCTATCCCGCCGAACCCGCGAAAATCGAGCCCGTTGCCTCCGGCGCGAGCACCGGTCGACGTACCGCGCTCGCACGCTGGCTGACGGAGAAGTCCAACCCCTTTACCGCCCGCTTGGCAATGAACCGCCTCTGGCAGCTCAACTTCCGCCGCGGCCTGGCGCCCTACGCAAGCGACTTCGGTCGCCTTGGCGAACCGCCCTCCCACCCCGAGCTACTCGATTGGCTCTCGGCTGAGTTCATGGCGAAAGACTGGGACCAGAAAGCGATGCATCGCCTCATCCTGACGAGCGCCGCCTATCGACGCTCCTCGCTGCACGCCGACCCCAAGGACGGCCAGCTGAAGGATCCGCAGAACGCCCTGCTCTGGCGCTTCCAACCCCAGCGCCTGGAGTCCGAGCAAATCCGCGACGCTATCTTCACCGCCTGCGGTGACCTCAAGACTGAAAAGCAGGCCGGGCCGAGCGTTGTCTACGGCGAACCGGTGCGCAGTATCTTCACTCGCATCATGCGCAATAATCGCGACCCTCTCGCCGACGTGTTTGATGCGCCGCAATGGTTCAGCAGCGCCTCCTCCCGCGATGTGACCACGACGCCGATCCAATCCCTCCTGCTCCTCAACAGCCCGTTCATGCTGAAACGCGGTGAAGCCCTCGCCGCTCGCGTGGCCAAGGAAGCCCCAGGAGACGAAGCCGCGCAGGTGCGCCGCCTCTATCAAATCCTATTCGCCCGCCTGCCCTCCGCCGACGAAGCGCGCCGGGCGGTGTTCTTCCTTAAGGATGTCGCCGCGCAGAAGCCCACGGTGGCCGTGACCGCCGCGTTGGCCAATGATTTCCAACCGGAGAAAGTCCCCTTCCGCGATGGCCAAGGCGCCCACCTTGACGCCAGCCATCGCAAGCCCTTCGTCGCGGTCGGCGCGACCGCGGCCGACTTTGCGAAAGGCTTCACCATCGAGGGCGTCATCGTCCCCCGCACCGTCAGCGACACCGGAGCCGTGCGCGTCATCGCCGCCCAAGTCGGCAAGGGCAAGGAAGACGGCTCCTGGCAGTTCGGCGTGACCGGCCAGAAGTCACGCCGCGCCCCGCGCGTGCTCGTCCTCCAGGCCCACGGTCCTCTCCTCGGCGGCACGTTCGGAGAAGCCGTGCAGTTCTCGAACCTGCGGATCGAGATGAACAAACCTTATTACGCCTCCGCGGCCGTGCGCTACGCCGACCAGAACGGGCCGGGCGAAGTGAGTTTCACCCTCAAGGACCTGGCCAACGACGACGAGCCCCTGCTCCATGACCGCGTCCCCACGAGCCTCACCGGCATCCGCACAGCCGCCCAACCCATCCAGCTCGGCGGTAAGGGCGCCGATCGCGAAAGCTCTTTCCACGGCGTCATCGACGACCTGCGCCTAAGCGCCGGTGCGCTGTCCGACGAGGCCTTGCTCTATTCGAACGAAGACATGCGTCCCGACACGCTTGGCTTCTGGCGCTTCGAAAACAAGACCGGCACCCTGCGTGACTCTTCCGGCAAAGGACGTGACCTCGCCGTCGGCGCCGTCAAGACACCGGACACCAAGAGCACCGCCACGCCGTTGGCCGCGCTCTGCCACGCCCTCCTCAACTCTTCCGAATTCCTCTACGTCGAATGAACGATCCCCGCTGCCATCGCGTCGAAGCGACCTCCTCTCGTCGCGACTTCCTCTTCAGCGCCGGCCTTGGACTCGGTGCCATGGCCTTCAGCGACCTGCTCGCCAAGGACATCGTCGTCCCCGCCGCCGGCACGCCCCTCCAACCTGGCGTCGGCCGCATCAAGCCGCGCGCCAAGAGCGTCATCTTCCTCTTCATGGAAGGCGGCCCGTCGCAGATGGATCTCTACGACCCGAAGCCGCTGCTCAACAAGCTGGCCGGACAGCGCCTCCCCGACAGCTTCGGCTCCGTCATCACCGCGATGGGGGAATCGAAGTCGCCTCTGCTCGCCTCGAAGCGCGAGTGGAAGCAGCACGGACAGTCCGGCCAATGGTTCTCGGACTGGATCCCGCACATCGCCTCCTGCTCCGACGACCTCGCCGTCATCCGCTCGTGCAAGGCCGACGGCATCAACCACTCCGCCGGTGTCTGCCAGATGAACACCGGCTCCATCCTCGCAGGTAAGCCCTCGCTCGGCTCGTGGATCAACTACGGCATCGGCTCCGAGAACAACAACCTGCCCTCGTTCATCGTGATGCAGGATAACCAGAACACCGTCATCAACGGCCCGCGCAATTGGGGCGCCGGTTTCATGCCAGCAGTCTTTCAAGGCGTGCGCATCTCCGGTGGCTCCGAGCCCATTCCCCACCTCAACACCCCGGAGGCCGTTACTGCCGACCTGCAGAAATCGAAGCTCCAGCTGATCAACAGCGTGAACAAGGACTTCGCGGCCCGCTACCCTGACCGCACCGAACTCGGCGCGCGCCTGGCGAGTTACGAGATGGCCGCGCGCATGCAGGCTGAAGCCCCTGGCGTGGTCGACCTGACCGGCGAGACCGAAGCCACACGTACCCTTTACGGGCTCGACGATAAGACCACCGAAGGCATGGGCCGCCTCTGCCTGCTCGCGCGCCGTATGGTCGAACAAGGCGTCCGCTTCGTGCAAATCTACCATGGCGCCGGCTCGAAGTGGGATGCGCATGCGAAGATCGAATCGAATCACTCCGGCCTCTGCGCCTCGATGGATAGGCCGGTCGCTGGCCTGCTCAAGGACCTCAAGTCCCGCGGCATGCTCGAAGATACGCTCGTCGTTTGGGGCGGCGAATTCGGCCGCACCCCGATGTCTGAGAAAGGCGACGGTCGCGACCATAACCCCACCGGCTTCACCATGTGGATGGCCGGCGGCGGCGTTAAAGGCGGCCAGACGATCGGCAGCACCGACGATCTCGGCCTGCGCGCCGTCGAGAACCCACTTCACGTCCACGACCTGCACGCGACCATCCTCTGGCTGCTCGGTATCGATAATATGGGCCTGACCTACCGTTACAAAGGTCGTCCGGAACGCCCGACGCAGAACGAGGGCGAGCCGTATAAGAAGATCGTCGGATAGCGCTGGGTCTAGGTAGGGCGGCCATTGCCATGGCCGACGTTCGCATCGGCACGTGCGTCAAGCCGGGCAGGCTCATTGACCATTCGCACCTAACTCCGCCCACGGACGCCACGCAGTGGCGCCCCTACCCCGAGACCGACGGATGCGATGTCATCGCATCCCTACCCGAGCCGTCTCCCGCCACCCGCGGCTGCCACCCGCCACCTGAAATAATGCCTTTCACCTTTGCACTTTTGCACAGGCCGTAGGCCGGTTTGCACTTTTGCACCCAGGACAGCACGTGGTGCTGTCCCTACCTCCGCCAATCATCCGGTTTCCCTTTGAGTGCCTCCAATATGCCTCGGGCAGGATTGACCCAATAGCCAACGCCGCTTCATTCTCCCTCATTAAGCGGAAACCCTTCCGCCCTTCCCCTGTCCCAGTTAAAGATGCTCCGTCTCGTCCCCCTTTTCCTCGGCCTCGCGGCCGTCGCCTCCGCCCAGTCTGTGCCGGTGTGGAGCTTCGACGGCAACGCACCGGAGGGTGCCGCCACCGCAGGCGCCGTCGCCTTCAAGCAGCCTGGCCCTCGTCGCCCGGACTACCCTCGCTTCGAGCAGACCAACGTGGCCGCCGGCTTCGACGGCAAAGGTGCGCACCTCGAAATCAAGGACCCGGGGGCGAACAGCCTCTTCGACTTCAAGAACGGCGACGCGATCACCCTCGAAGCCTGGGTCAAGCCCGACGGTCTCCGCAAGGGCGAGAACGCCTATGTCATCGGCAAGGGTCGTACCGATCCGAAGTCCACCAATCCCAGCAACCAGAACTGGGCCCTGCGCCTGCGCGTGCTCTACGACACGGCCTGCCTTAACTTCCTCTTCGCCTCTCCGTCCGGCACGGGGGTCAAGTGGCACCGCTGGACGACTCCCACTGGCTTCGCCAACGACCGTCGCTGGCACCACGTCGCCGTGCGTTATGAATTCGGTAAACCCGAAAGCATCCGCGGCTGGGTCGACGGCAAGGAAATCAAAGGCTCGTGGGATATGGACGGCGAGACGACCGACGCACCCGTGGTCGACGACGCACCGGTCTGGATCGGCTCCTCCATGGGCGGCCTCGCCAACAGCAGCTTCCGCGGCGCGATCGATGACATCCGCCTCCATCGCACACTGGTGCCGTCCAAAGAGATCGCCGAGCGCTTCGCCACCACCCTTCCGCCAGTCACGAAAACCGAGATCGCCCAGGTCGGCGCCAGCCCTAACGCTGGCAACGATAGCGCCAGCGGCACGAAGGCCGCCAAGGCCCCGGTCGTCATCCGCCAAGCGCCGAAGGTCGACTGGACGACGGTCACGCCCGGGCAGGTGCGCGTCGAACTCTGCGAAGACTGGAAACCAACGACGAATATTTGGCCGGAGAAATCTCCTGCCGTTACCGACAGCTACGTCGCACCCGCCTTCGGCTTCGCCCGTGTCCCCGAGAAATATGTCGATACCGGTGTGCGCGCCGAACGCGGCCACCCTTACCTCCTCCGTGCGATCGCGAGCCTGAAACTCCCGGCCGGCAAGCATCGCCTCCTCCTACGCGGACGCGGCGCCTCGGCCCTCTTCATCGATGGCAAGCTGCAGGTGCAGACCCCCTTCCCTCCCGGCGGCACCGACAACAAACCAATCAAGGATCAGGACAGTTTCCTCGATCTTGGCGGCGACTTCCGTTTCGCGCCGCCAGGCAATCGCGACGCTTGGGTCGACTTCGAAACCAAGGGCGGCGAACACCGCATCGTCCTCGAGTCCGTCGTTGGCTTCGTCATCAACACCAAGGGCTCACGCCGTCGTCCGGAGCTCGGCGAAACCGTCGCCGCCATCTCACTTGCGGGCCGCACTGACTGGCAACTGCTGACGCCTTCTGCCGACACTCCGAGTTATAACGACGCGGGCTGGGTCGCCTACGCCGCGCAGGAAGAAGTACGCCTGACCAAGGTCGACGCGTCCGCCCGCGCCGCCGCCCGTGCCCGCCAGGGCGACTACTGGCAGAAACGTCGCGAAGCCGCCCAACAGTGGCTCGCTAAGACGCCCGAGACGCCCGTCCCCGCGCTCGCCGCCAACTTCCCCGCCCATAACCCCATCGACCATTTCCTCGCCGAGAAGATCGTCGCCTACCAAGGCCAGGTGAAATCCGTGAAGACCGGTGGCGTGGATTTCTACGCGAAGGTCTTCCCGATTCTCGAAGCCAGCTGCCTCGAATGCCACCAAGGCGGCAAACCCAAGGGCAAGCTCCACCTCGACACACGGGCCGGCGCACTCAAAGGCGGCAAGTCCGACGGCGCCGCGATCATCCCGGGTGACCCCGCGAAGAGCCCGCTGCTCACCCGCATCAAGTCCGAGGATCCTGACGAAGCCATGCCGCCCGTCGGCCATCGGCTCGCCGCGACCGACATCGCGACCATCGAGCAGTGGATCAAGGAAGGCGCTGCTTGGCCGGATTACCGCACGCTTCCGACCACGATCAATCCTCTAACCGAAGACCTCGCCTTCCTCCGTCGCGTCACCCTCGACACCGTCGGCGTGCCGCCCAGCCTCGCCGAGATCGAGGCCTTCGCCGCCGACACCTCGGCTGACAAGCGCACGAAGACCATCGACCGCCTATTGAACGACCCGCGTGCCGCCGACCATTGGACGGGCTACTGGCAAGACGTCCTCGCCGAGAACCCGAACATCCTGAATCCGACGCTCAATAATTCCGGTCCGTTCCGCTGGTGGATCTACGAATCACTCGCCGACCGCAAGCCGCTCGACCTCATGGTCACTGAACTACTGCGCCTCAAGGGTAGCTCCGCCGCGGGCGGACCGGCCGGCTTCGGGATCGCGTCGCAGAACGACGTCCCCATGGCCGCCAAGGCCACGATCGTCACCACGGCCTTCCTCGGCATGGAGACCAAGTGCGCGCGTTGTCACGACGCCCCAGCGCATACGGCCAAGCAGGAACAGGTCTTCGCGCTTGCCGCCCTGCTCGAGACCAAGGCCGTGAAAGTTCCGGTCACCAGCAGCGTCTCCATGGCCAAGTTGCGCGAAGGTGGCCGCAAGCCCCTCATCGAGGTCACCCTCGAGCCGGGCGCGTCGGTCGAGCCGCATTGGCCATTCCCTGAACTTTCGCAGGAAAGCGTCGCTGACGATCTCGCACTCGATCCGAAGGACCCGCGTGACCGCCTCGCCACGCTCGTCACCGCCCCGCAGAATGAACGCTTCGCGCAAGTGATGGCGAATCGTCTTTGGGCCCGCCTCATGGGGCGCGGCCTCGTGGATCAGGCCTGGGATTGGGAACGCTCTAAAAATTCGCACCCGGAATTGCTCCGCTGGCTCGGCCGCGAACTCGTGCGCAGTGGCTACGACGCTGACCACGTCCTGCGCCTTATCCTGAACTCGCACGCCTACCAGCGCGCCACGGACGCCTCGCAGAAGCAGACCAGCCCGCTCTTTGCCTCGCCGGCCCCGCGTCGCCTTTCCGCCGAACAAGTCGTCGACTCGATGTTCGCCACGACCGGCAAGCCCTTCCGCACGGAAGAGGCCAGCCTGGACATCGACAGCATCCGCGAACAGGCGAACTCCGTCACACTCGGCCAGCCGCGCCGCGCTTGGATGCTCACCTCGACCTCTAACGAGCGTGACCGCCCTGCCCTCGCCCTGCCTCGTATCCAAGCCGTCTGCGACGTCATGGCGGCCTTCGGCTGGCGCGCGAGCCGTCCCGATCCGGTGACCGACCGCGAGTCTTCCGCTAATTCGCTGCAGCCCGCGATCCTCAGCAATGGCACGATGGGCACCTGGGTCACGCGCCTGAGCGACGATCATGGCGTCACAGCCATGACCCTCGAAGCCAAGAGCCCCGACGCACTCACCGAAGCCCTGTTCTTGCGCCTGCTCTCGCGTCGTCCGACCGCCGCCGAGAAGGCGAAATATTCCGCCTATCTCAGCGAAGGCTTCGCCGGTCGCGTCCTGCCTCCGCCGCTCTGCGCCCCGCCCGGCAAGCGCAAGCCGGCCTATTACGTCTCCTGGTCCAACCACCTCAACGATATGGCCACCACCGTGCGCATGCAGGAGGAAGCCGCCGCCCGCAAGGGGGACCCGGCGACCGACCGCCTGACCCCTGCCTGGCGCCGCCAGGCGGAGGATGTCGTCTGGGCCCTCGTCAACTCTCCCGAATTCCTTTATAACTAATACCATGGATCGCCGCTCCTTCCTCACCGCCCTCGGACTCGCCCCCTTCGCCGCCTCGCCGCTGCTCGCCTCATCGGGCGGCGCCGGCGTGAAAGGCAAAGCCGAACATTGCATCTTCATCTGGCTCGGCGGCGGCATGGGCCAGGTCGACACCTTCGACCCGAAGGCGCTCGGCGACAACAAATCCACGGTGAAGAAGCGCGGCTCGCTCTACCCTTCGATTGAGACTTCCGTCTCGGGCGTCCGCCTCTGCGAGCACCTACCGCGCACGGCCAAGCTCATGGAGCACGTCACCGCGGTCCGTTCGGTAAACCACAAGGTCATCGATGAGCACGCGTTCGCCACGAACCTCGTCCACACCGGCCGCATGATCAGCGGCAACGCCATCTATCCTTCCATCGGTTCGATGGTCGCGCATCGCCGCGGCGCCGCCGACCCGAACGTCCCAGCCTACATGCTCATCGGCTACCCGAACGTGAGCCGCGGCCCGGGCTTCCTCGGCATCAAGGACGGCTACATCTACCTCGTCGACACCGAGACCGGCCCGAACGGTTTCACCACCCCGAGCGACGTCGATCCGGCCCAGAAGATCCGTCGCCAAGAACTCCTTGGCGCACTCGGCGGCACGGCCCCCGATGGCTCGGCCCTCGCGGAATACGCCCAAGCCCAGCAGGAGGCCTTCCGCCTCGCCGGGCCTTCTTTCATGCGCCACTTCGACCTGAAGAAGGAGGCCGCGGACACGCGCCTCTCCTACGGCGGCGAATTCGGCCAGCGCTGCCTCCTCGCCCGTCGCCTCATCCAAGGCGGCGTGCGCTTCGTCGAAGTCTCGCACAACCTCAACTTCATCAACGGCGCCGGCTGGGATGTGCATAATGACGGCATCGACAACCAGCACATCCTCATCCGCGAGCTCGACAACGCCCTCGCCGGCCTGATCGAAGACCTCAAGCGCACCGGGATGCTCGACAAGACCCTCGTCGTCATCGCCACCGAGTTCGGCCGTCCGCCGGAGTTCGACGCCAAGGGCGGTCGCGGCCACCAAGGCAGCGCTTTCTCGATGATCCTGGCCGGCGGCGGCCTCAAGCACACCGGCGCCTACGGCGAGACCGACGACCTCTCCAAGACCGTCGTCAAGGACCCCGTCAGCGTGCCCGACTTCCATGCGACGATCCTCGCGGCGATGCAGATCGATACCGCGCGCGATCTCATGGCCGGCGGTCGCCCCGTGCCGATCACCGACGGCGGCAAGCCGATCGCGAAGTTGTTTTGAGGTAGGGGCGCGACTGCGTCGCGTCCGTTCGCAGAGATAGGCATGGCGAGCAGGGCAAGTCACCCAAGTTCCTGATATCGGTCCGCCCACGGACGCCACGCAGTGGCGCCCCTACCCACACCCGAACCAGATTCCCGATCGCCGAGACCTGGGACCTGATAATGACTTCTCACTTTTGCACCTTTGCACAGGCCGCAGGCCGATTTGCACCTTTGCACAAAGGATAGCACGTGGTGCTGTCCCTACCTCGGGCCGCCCTACCCTCAGCGATGATCCGGCTTCCAGTGATTCACGCGGTTCACGAGATACTTCACGTAGATATCGGAATCATTCAGGCAAGGGATCTGGGCGAAGCTTTCGCCGCCGGCGTGCTCGAACGTCTCCTTACCTTCTTCGCGAATTTCCTCGAGGGTCTCGAGACAATCAGACGTGAAAGCGGGGCACATGACCAGGAGGTTCTTGGTTCCCTCGGCCGGCAGGGCTTCGAGACGCTTGTCGGTATAAGGTGAAACCCACGGCTCACCGGCCAGACGGGACTGGAAGGAGAGTTCGTACTGGGACTCCTTGAGGCCAGCGGCGGCCACGAAGAGACGCGTCATCTCGACGCACTGGTGGCGGTAGCAGGTCGCCTGACAGGGGCTGTAATGGGAACAGCAATCCTTCATCTTCATGCAATGCGCCTTGGAAGGATCGCCCTTGCGCAGGTGGCGCTCCGGCAGGCCGTGGTAGGAGAAGAGCAACTTGTCGAACGGCTTGCTCAGCCAAGGCTGGGCGGACTCGACCAAGGCGTCGATGTAGGCCGGGTCGTTATAGAACGGCTGCAGGACGTGATACTTCAGGCCAGGGGCGAGACGCTTGAGTTCCTCCTGCACCTTGACGACGACGGTCTCGTAAGAGGACATCGCGTAGTGCGGGTACTGGGGCATCACGAACAGGTCATCGATGCCGGCGGCGAGCACCTTCTCGACGGCTTCGGCGCAGGACGGCGTGCCATAACGCATGCCCATGATCACCGGCAGGCCCGTGGCCGTTTCGAGCTTGGCGCGCAGCTTATCGGTCGTGACCACCAGAGGCGAACCATCGGGAGTCCAGACGCTGGCGTAGGCGGCAGCGCTCTTCTTCGGGCGGGTCCGGAGAATGATGCCTTCCAGGAGCAGCCAGCGCAGCGGGGCCGGATAATCGATGACGCGATCGTCGTTCAGGAACTCACGCAGGTAGTTGCGCACGTCGGGCACGGAAGTGCTCTTCGGCGAACCAAGATTTAACAGCAGGATACCTTTGCGGGACATAGGGGCAAAAGAGGCGGGACGGCGGACGATGTCAAACGCCAGAGGCAACCACGGTATCAACAACCGCTTGGAAGGTCTCAATCCGGGCCTGAGGCGTGATGCCATGGCCAAGATTAAAGATATGCCCAGGGTCGCCGGCGTTATCGGCCAAGACGGCCTTGGTCGCGGCAGCGGCGGTGGCGGGTTCGCCGGTCATGAACTCGGGGTCGAGATTACCCTGCAGGCAGATCGGACGGCCGGCCAGCTGGCGCACCTGCGAAAGCGGCATGGTCCAATCGACGCCGAGGCACGGCACGCCGGTCTGGGCGAGCGCGGCGGCCTGCGGGGACTTGCCCTTCGCGTAAAGGATGACCGGGGCGCCGGCGGGAAGGCGTTCGAGCACCGCGCGGATATAACGCAGCGAGAATTCCTCGTAGTCGGCGCCAGTGAGCGCCCCGGCCCAGCTGTCGAAGATCTGAATCGCATCGGCGCCGGCGGCGAACTGACGGGTGAGATATTGCGCGACGGCGTCGGTCAGTATCTCGAGGATGCGATGCATCATCTTCGGGTCGGCCTTGATGAGCGCCTTGGTCTTCGGGAAGTCTTCGGAGCCGCCGCCTTCGACGAGGTAGCAGGCGAGCGTCCAAGGCGAACCAGCGAAACCGAGCAGAGTCTTATTCAGGCCGAGTTCCTTGCGAAGGATGGCGAGGGCGTCGTAGACGTATTGCAGACGTTCGGCGGCGCCTTCGAGTTTCAGCGTGGCGACGTCGGCCGGGGAAGCCAGCGCGCGCTCCATGGCGATGCCGCCTTCGTCGCGGAAACGGTAACCGACGCCCAGGGCTTCGGGGATGACGAGGATGTCCGAGAACAGGATCGCGGCGTCGAGCTGCGGAAAACGGCGGAGGGGCTGCAACGTGACCTCGACCGCGAGTTCGGGCGTGCGGACCATCGTGACGAAATCGGATTTCGCCTTGAGTGCGCGGTATTCCGGCAGGTAGCGACCGGCCTGACGCATGATCCAGACCGGAGCCCGGTCATGGGGCTGTCGGTGGAGGGCGGCGAGAAAGCGGTCGCGGGAGTTCATCAGGACCCCTTCAGCCAATCCTGCGGTTTTAGATAATGCGAGATTAGACGTTCTTCCGGGGTGCCGGCAACGGGCTGGTGGCAATAGTGCCACTGCACGCGGGGAGGGAGGGACATCAGGATAGACTCGGTACGGCCGCCGGACTGGAGGCCGAAGATCGTCCCACGGTCGAAGACGAGGTTGAATTCGACGTAACGGCCGCGGCGGATTTCCTGCCAGGTGCGCTCGTGCTCGCCATAAGGGGTGTCCTTGCGGCGACGCAGAATCTCAGCGTAGGCGGGACCGTAAGCATCGCCCACCTTCTGCATCATCGCGAAGGCCGCCTCGAAACCACCCTCGGTGAAGTCGTCGAAGAACACGCCGCCGATGCCACGTTGTTCCTGGCGGTGCTTCAGCAGGAAGTAGTCGTCGCACCAGCTCTTGAATTTCGGGAAGTGGGCGCCGGTGGCCTTCTCGGCGGCACGGTGCCAGGAGACCGCGTCTTCATCGAAGCCGTAATAAGGCGTCAGGTCGAAGCCGCCACCGAACCACCAAACCGGATCAGGGCCATCGGTGCAGAAGAAGCGCACGTTCATGTGCGACGTCGGGCAATAAGGATTGAGCGGATGCTGGACGACTGAGACACCCATCGCGCGAAAGCCTTTGCCGGCCAAATCCGGGCGGGCAATCGTGGCGGATGGAGGCAGCGCGTGACCGCGGACGTCCGAGAAGGCTACCCCACCCTTTTCGATGACGGTACCACCGGCGATGACGCGGGTGCGGCCGCCGCCGCCTTCGGCACGCTTCCATTCGTCGGTGATGAACTTGGCCTTGCCGTCCACTTCCTCGAGGGTCGCGCAGAGGCGATCCTGCAGGCCGGTCAGGTAATTTCTGACGAGTTCGGGGTTCATGGTGACGACATTCAATCCGAGCCCACGGGGCGGGTCAACGAAGCCCCGGCCGACGGGACACGAATCCACGTCCGCTTATCCCCCTTATGCGGGAACTACTAGGTAGACCTTGATGGGAACCCGCAAATGGGCAGGGTCTGACCAAGCCATGAACCCGGAATTCAAGCTCCTCGTCCTTTTCTGCTTGGCCGGCATCTTCGCCTTGGGACTGCCTTGGTTGGCTTGGCGACGCGTGCGGAGCCTAGAAAAGAAGTATGGCCGAATCCTCCTCGTGCGCGGTGTGACAGGTGCGCAAGCCGCCCGCATCGTCCTCCTGCGCGGCGAGGTTTCGCAGGTCGACGTCGACGAGAGCGATATCGCGGTGACGGATTTCTATTCCGCGTTCGAACCGGCGATCAAGCTCTCCAGTGGCGTCTACTCCGGCAAGCGGCTCTTCGATGTCGCGCGCGCGGCGCGCCTCGCCGGCCACGCCCTGCAGCACCGCGACCGCAAACTCGGCGGACTCGCGTCCTGGGATTCGTTCATGATCTTCTGGGGTAATGCCTGGCCGATTTTATTGCCCCTCACCGTCATCGTCAGCAAAGGCCGTCCGTGGGCCTTGATCGGCTTCGCCCTCGTCGCCGGATCCATCGCCATCATTCACCTGCTAAAGCACACCCACGTTCAGGATGCTGCGCGACGCGGACGACGCGAACTGGACGGCGCCAAGCTGCTCGACGGTCATCCAGAAAAAGAGGTCGAAGCGGCATTCTTGGCCGCGCGACTGGACCACATGGCCCTGCCCTACTCGAAAACGTGGCTAAGGCTGCTGTTTTCCTGAGTAGGCCGACACTAGGCGCCCGACCGTGGGCCTAATGTCGCTCTCGCTGGGAATTTCTGCCTTCCGACCCATGGGAGACCGGACAGTATTCACTTACTAATAAGACCGAGCCTGCGACGGTCTCTTCGAACCCATGTTCTCGAAACCTAGCCGCCTCCAGACCCTCCTGCTGATGCTTCCGACCTGGGCCTTCGCCCACTCGGTGCTCATCTTCCGGGTGTTGCCGCTGAACCCGAATGGCACCGCGCTGGTGACGAATAAGATTTTGCCCTTCGTTTTACTTTTGGGTCTCGCGGGCGGCTTCGCCTGTCTGGCCTCTTACGTCGCCGCCCGCCGCGCCACCGCCCTCGGCTGGAGCCTGCCGCCCGTCATCGCCCTGCTCATCCACGTCCCGTTCCTCGGCGCCGGTATTGCGCTCTGGCTCGCCGCGACCGGCGATGAGCAGGAAAAGAATGCCGCCACGCCGATGTCCGTCGCCGGCCGCCTTGTCGTTCCCTTCATCCTCGGCACCTTCGCCTGCTGGGCGCTGACCTGGGGATGCCAGTATCTGATAGAGCTCGGGAAGCTTCCGTTGGGATTGAAGCAGGCCGGCGGATACTTCGGTCTGGCGATCTTCGCCGGCCTGCCCTTCGCAACGGGCGTGAGCTGCGGCGTGATTCTGCGCCGGGCGGGCGGCACCTTCAGTCAGGCCATCGCCGCGTCGATGACGCTCATTGGTACGATCATCCTCATTCTTTGCGCGATGGCCATGGAAGGCATCATCTGCGTCGTCATGGCCGCACCTATCGGCGCGGCCGTGGCCTTCTTCGGCGTGGTCGGTGGCTACTTCCTCGCCCGCACGAAGGCCACCGACGGCACGCTACAATCCGCCGCTTGGCTAAGCATCGTCGTGATTGTCGCGCTGGAAGGATGGAATCCGCCCGCACCACTAGAGAATACCACCTCGAGCGAAGTCATCATCAACGCTCCCGTCGAGCGCGTCTGGGCGGAGCTGCACGATATTCGCGACCTACCGGCCGCCGGTGATAACTTCCTATTCCAATTCGGCGTCGCTCACCCGGTGAGCACGGTGACCGACGGACAGGGCGTCGGCGCCGCGCGTCTCTGCAAACTCAGCACCGGTGATATGCCCGAGATCATCACCGTGTGGAAGCCTGGTCAGGAATTGCGCTTCAAGGTGCTCTCGACCCCGCCCTCCATGCGTGAACTGGGCTTCTTTGGGCAGACCATCGACACGACCCATATCCATAGCGCCTACGCGAGCCTCGAAGGCGGCTTCAAACTCACCGCCTTACCCGATGGCCGCACCCGCCTGGTCGGCGAAAGCCATTACCTCCTGAACATCGCCCCGGCCGCCTATTGGAACCTGTGGACCGAGGAAATCGTCCACATGGTCCAGCTCCGGGTGATGGAACACGTCAAAACCCGCGCGGAAGCTGGGCCAAAGAGCCCTAAATAGCCGCGGGCAGGCCCTGGGCGGAAACTTCGCCTTGGTCGCGGAGTTATAATCCATACAAAGACCCCATGAAATC
>JBIILC010000060.1:0-7952 GCA_044232865.1 Opitutales bacterium
TAGCGGCCGGTGAGGACGCCTGCGCGGGACGGCACGCACTGCGGGGCGGTGACGTAACCGCGGGTGAAGCGCACGCCTTCGCGCGCCATCGCATCGAGGTTCGGTGTCCGGATGTCCTTGTCCGAACCTTGGACGCCGAGGTCCGCCCAGCCGTGGTCATCCGAATAGATCAGGATGATGTTCGGCTTATCGGCGGCAAAGACCGCAATCGGAGCGAGTAAGAGAGCGAGGAGACAGCGAAGCATAAAAGGAGAGAAGATTAATGAGAGGTCGAGGTGATGCGTAGTCGGCGGAATTCGAGGGCGCCGGCCTTCTCGCCGGTCGGGCCGCCCGATTCGCCGCCAAGTCCGAAGGTCAGTTTCTCCTCGGCGATGCATGGATACGTGCCGCGGATGATATTATCACCGACGGTGGCTTCCAGTTTGTCACCACTGAAGACGATTTTCACATGATGCCAAGTTTCAGGGGGTAGCTCGACGGGCACCTTGGCGAGTTCCTTGTTTTCGCCCTTCTTGGGGTGGGCGAGAATGCGGAGCTCTTTCGTAGTCATCACGAGATGGCAGATATGGCCTCTTTCCTGGCTGCCGTTGAAGATGATCCCGGCGAAGCTCGCCTTACCGATGAGGCGAAAGTCGCATTCGACGATGCCGTCTTTCAGGGGCAGCTTATGCACCTTGACCGGGCCATGGCGGCGGGCGCCCGATTCGAAGCCGCGCAGGACGCCTTCTTTGGCGCTCCAGGTGCCCAGCCCCCAGAACCAATCCTTGGAGAGTTCCTGGTCGAACTTCTCTTCGAGGATGATTTTGGGCTCCGCGGCATGAGCCGCGACGGCGAAGAGCAGGAGGCCGAGCAGTCGCATCACTTCTTGGCTTCGACCTTGGTGCCGTTGATGGTGAGGTTCTTCACGTCGGCGCTCTTAGTGCCGGCGAGCCAGCTGCGAGCCTTCTCGGTGGCGATGAAGGGGTGCTTGGCCTTGAGTTCGACGCCATCGAGATTGGCTGCCATCTCATCGCCCTTCCATTCGACGCGGAGATGGTGCCAGTCGCCCTGCTTGGCGGTGACCTTGATCGTGGCGATGGTGTGAGACGGGGCCACTGAGTCTTCGGCGATTGAGAGCGTGGTCGGCGTCACGACGACGCGAGCCACGTGTTTGGTGCTATCGCAGCCGACGAGGAAGCCGCCGGGAGCGTTTTGACGGAAGTCGAGTTCGATGACGGCGGCGGAAAGGCCAATCTTATGGTGAAGCACCGGGACATGCTTCTGCTCAGGGATGTCGATCATGTGAAGGACGCCGTCCTCAGGGACCCACTTACCGCGGGCGACGTTCCATTCGGCTCCGAGCGCTTCCTTGAATGTGGGCTTGGCGAGCGAAGGCAGGGGCTGTTCGTTCAAGAGCGGTTTGATCTCGGCGCCGAAAGCGAGGGAAGCGAGGAGAAGGGGGAGGAGGGAGCGCATAATGATAGGGTTAAGGATAGGAGGTGGGGTAGGCGAGGTCATCATCCGAGGACGAGCTCATTTCTTTTTCTTCTTCGGCTCGCTCTTCGTTTCACCCTTCGCTGGGCGCCCGAGGTAGCCCTGGTATTCCCAGCGCAGTTTCCATTCCGCAAGGAAGGGCGCATACTGCGGGGTCTCGAACCAGCTTACCGAAGCCGGATCGGGCGGCGAGACCTTGCCTTCGGGGTAGTCGCGGCCCGCGAAGCTCGCATCCATACTCGCGTTCCATTCCAGCAATTGTTTCCGCATGCCCGCGGCGATCTCCGGCTGCTCGGTGCTGAGGTCGCGCCGCTCGTTCGGGTCAGCCTGTAGGTCGTAGAGCTGGAAGCTACCAGCACTGAGATTGTCGGTGAGCAGTTTATATCGGTCGTCCACGAGCGCCCGCTTGGTGGCGTAACGGAACCCGATGGGCTGACCGCGCGAGGTCAGCTCTTGCGTGAACAGTGGCTTGAGGCTGAGGCCGTCCACGGGCTTTAACAGCACGTTCGCAGGCAATCCGAGGAGGTCGACGACGGTGGGAAACAGATCCATCACGCAGGCTGGGTAGTGGGTGATACGCGGCTTGATGGTCGCCGGCCATTCGATGATGCCTGGCACGCGGATACCCCCTTCGAACACGCTTCCCTTGAAGCCGCGGAGTCCGCCGACGGTGTCCGGAGCGATGCTGGGCAGGCCACCGTTGTCGCTGCAGAAAACGAGCAGGGTATTTTGGGCGAGGCCGAGGTCGCGGAGCTTGGCGCGCAGGGTGCCGATACTCCGGTCCATCGCCGCGAGTTCACCGTAGTGGTTCGCCGATGTGTCGTTGAGCTTACTGAACTCCGCCTTGTCCGCAGCCAGCGCTTTAAAAGGACTGTGCGGCGAGCCATACCAGACCACGGCGAACATCGGCTTCCCGCCCGCTTTGTGTTTCTCCAGGAAGCTCACCGCCTCGGCCACGGCGACTTCCGACGAGTCGCCCTTCATCTGCTCGAACTTACCTGCGCGGCTCATCAGGGGGTCGACGTCGTAGAAGTTTGAGACGGACACCCATTCATCGAATCCGAAACGACTCGGCGCGTAGGGATCGTCGGCAAAGATGGGGACGCCCGGACCCTTGTGGCCGTTGAGATGCCACTTACCGAAATGCCCGGTGACGTAACCCGCACCCCGGAGGGCCTGGGCGATGGTCTTTTCCTGCGTGCGTAGCGCATACCCGTGCGTAAGCACCCCCGCGCGTTCATGCGAACGACCGGTCAACACCGAGGCTCGGGTCGGCGAACAGACCGGGCCGCCGGCGTAGAAGCGCTCGAATCGTAGACCGTTCGCCGCCATCGCGTCGAGGTTCGGCGTCTTGAGTACTGGGTGGTTGCGGTAACCAGTCTGACCCCAGCCCATGTCGTCAGCCATGACGAAGATGATATTGGGCTGCTCGGCGCCTTGGAGGGAAGCGCAGAGGAGGCAGAAAATGGACAGGAGGAGGCGCATAGGAATCAAGAGGGTTGGGGTGAGGCTGGGAGCGGCAGTGTAAAGGCTGAGAGGACGGTCAAGGGGTCGGGGTGACAACGATGTCGTCGATTTCGATACCTTTCTCGCCGCCGTTCTGCATCCAGAGCAGCTTGCGCTTGGTGGCGTCGAAGTTGGGACGCTTCAGCGAGCGCTGCCATTTACCGTCCACCGACATGTCTACCGTATCGCCTTTGAAGATGAGCTTAACCGTACGCCATTCGTTGGCGGACAGGTCGACCTTCTCGGCAGGGAGGTATTCGTTGGTCCGGTAGGCCTTGCTGACCGGATCGGCCTCGCGGGTATTTTGACGAAGCGGGTGTTTCGGGTCGAGGGTGTGGGCGTCGACTTCGAGCACGACCGAGTCGCGATTGAGGCGGACGCGGAGCATGTGGTCGACCGAGCCGTAGCCGTCGTCGCCGTCGACGAAGAGCCAGAGCATGCCACCCTTATCCAAATGGCGGTAGCGGAACGACATCGTCAGGTCCTTGCCGGCCAGGGCTAGGGTGACCATCGGCGGATACTTGCCGCCGCTAGAGCCGCGGGTCCACATCACGCCATCACGGATGGTCGTATTCTTGTTGGGGAGCGGCGTGAGGAATTTCTTCGCTTCGAAGCTGGCACCAAAATCCTCGCGGACCGTGAATGTTTCAGGTGCTGCATGGGCGCTAGCAACTAATGCGACAAGCAAGGTCAGGTTGGAGGCGTATTTCATTTAGTAAGGGATGTTGGCGCGAGGCCGTAGCTTTGCTCCCACCAAGCCAGGCGTTCCGCATCGGTGGGTTCAGGCTTGCCCAGTCGACGTGTCCAGCTGCGGCGGTAGTCCTCACGTTTATCTTTCTGAATCTCGGCGAGACTGGGTTCGGTGGCGGGGTCGCCGAGTAGGCCTTGGTCTTTGGATGTCGCGCTCCAAGTCGTTAAAGCGGTGCTTTGCCTGCGGATTGCTTCGGCATTCGCCGCAACAGTAGCAACGTCGTGAACGCCCATAGGATCGGCCTTCAGGTCGTAGAATTCGATATCCGGGCGTTGTGGAGCGAGCCAGCGAGCGGGGAACGGGTCGAGTTTGCCGGCAGCTTGCAGAACGCGGAGGAGAGGTATGCCGGGATAGCTGTCTTCCTTGTAGCTCGACCAGTTGAGTCGCGATAGCGAGGTCAGGTGGTTTCGGACAAGCAAGGAGTCCGGGCTGATCAAGGCGCGGATGCGGTCCATGGCGTCGCCGCAACGGTCACGGGCGGCGAAGAGATAAGGACGATCAATCGGTGCCCCTTGAAGGACTGCTCGACCCTGCATCCAGCCCGGAATCGGCTGACCGACGGCCTTGAGCACGGAGGGGGCGAGGTCGATGAGGCTGACCAAACCCGTCTCCACGCTCCGAGGCGTCACGCCAGGTCCGCGGATCAGCAGAGGAACCTGCAAACCTTCGACGCTCAGCCATTGTTTGCCCCAAGGCATCGGACGTCCGTGGTCGGCGAAGAACATCACCACGGTATTCTGAAGGACGCCTTCGGCTTCCAGTTGCGCGAGGATCGTCCCCACGCGTTGATCGACGACTTCGACGCTACGTTCATAGGCATACCAGTCGCGGCGGCTCAGCGGGTGCTCAGGATAATTCGTCGGGAGCTTTATGGCCGCAAGTGTGGCTTCGTCGTAATGTGTCGGAATCGGGAAGGGCCGATGAGGTTCCGTGATTTGGAATTGGGCGAAGAAGGGCTGTCCTGGGCGACGCTTCCGCCAGTCGTCGCCGTTGAAAAGCACCTTGGAGTCGTGGGCGAAGTTGTAGTGCGTCTTGCCTTTGGTGATGGCGCGTCCGCTCCGCTGGCTGCCGGGCGCCGCGCAGTTGGTGACAAACCAGCCCGCTTCGCGGAGGAGGGTCAGCAGCGGCTTGTAAGGAGCCGGGAGCGGCTGGGGGTTCTCGGTGTCGTGCGGGTATAGCCCCGTCGTTGTCTGATAGCATCCCAGGATGAACGCGGAGCGAGAGGAACTGCAGACTGGAGCGGTAGCGTAGGCTCGCGTATAGCGTCGACCCTCGGCGGCTAAGCGGTCGAGGGTCGGCGTTTTCACGCCGGTGGCGCCGTAGGCCGCGATGTCGGGCGACATATCGTCCGCGATGATCCAGACGATATTGGGCGGCGGAGACTCGGCCGCCAGCGCGCCAGGCGCACTCGTCCACAGCAGGGCCGCGATGGCGAGCAACCGGATCATTTGGCGGACTTAAGCTTTGCGAGCAGGAAGTCCGTGGGCGTGGCGTGCTTCGGGTTGGCGAGACCCCGATAATGCAACTCGGCGGAGACGCCCTTGGTCGCGCAGTGTTCGGCGAGTTTGAGGCCGAAGTTCGCCGTATGCGTCGGGTCCTTCTCGTTTTGGCCGATGGCCGGCGGGCCTCCGAAGGTCATGTACACCGCGGGGTCGTCGGACGACACCAGCGCATACGGCGAATATTCCGCGATGAGGGGCAGGATGGACTCCCGTCCGGCGAGGAACTCGGGGAACGTCTTGAAGCCGAAGGCGTGACCACCGTAGTTGCTGTTGGGCGTCCACTCTTTCATCTGGGCCGGGTCGAGCGTTGTCTGCGGGCCGGTGACGGCGGCGCAGGTCAGGCGTGTGGACTCGCGGGCGATGGGGTCGGCCGACTTCGGGTCGGCGAGGTCATCATGGAAGGCCAGCCAGAGGCTCGAGCAGGCTCCAGCCGAACCGCCGGCGGCGCCGACGCGGGTCTTGTCGAGCTTCCACTCGGCGGCCTTGCTGCGCACGAACTGCAGGGCGCGGGCGGCGTCATGTAAGGGTGCTTTCACGGCGGGCGAAGTATCGACCGCGGGGTCGCGCTTGATCAGGCGATAGTTGATGGAGACGACGGAGATGCCGGCCTTGAGCAGTGCGTCGACGTCAGCGAACTTCTCGGCCCGCTCCTTGCTGCCGCCGACCCAGCCGCCCCCGTGGATGATGAAGGCGAGAGGGGTCGGGGTGGCGGATTCGGCTTTCCAGAAGTCGAGCACTTGGCGTTCGTGGTCACCATAGCGGACGTTCGCCGCGGTGGGCTTGGGCAGCGTGGCCGAATACGCGTCGCCCTTGGGTGCGGCGGCCTTGGCCTTCTTGGCTGGAGCCTTCGACTTGGGGGCGTCTTGGGCGCCGAGCATGACGGCGCAGGTGAGGGTGAGTAGGGTGAGTAGTCGCATGTTGTGGGGTAAATCTTAGTTGCTGGCCTTGACGAACTCTTCTTTCGAGAGGCGTCCATCCTTGTCCTGGTCGAAGCGGATGAAGCGGGCCGGGGCATCGGCTTTATCGGCGATGTGCGGAATGAATTCGTCCTTCGCGAGGAAGCCGTCTTTATTCTTATCCCAGCCGTCGAAGATCTTCGGACGGTCGTAGGTCTTCTTGGCCTTGGCGGGTGCTGGCTTAGCCGTGCCCTTCGATTGTCCGTTGGCGATGAACTTATCGCGGGCCGGGCTGGCGGGCAGGGTCTTAGCCCAGGCGAGCGCCTTGGCGGTGAGTTCTTTAACGACTTCTGGATGAGCGGCGGCGACGTCATGCTTCTCCGCGGAGTCCTTTGGGATATTGAACAGCTGGGCGCTTTGGCCGTCATGTCTCACGAAGAGTTTCCAGTCACCGTCCCGGACGCAGAGGGGTGGAGGCATGTAGCCGTCATCGGCCCCTTGGACGCCGGAAATCCATTCCCAGTAAAGCGGACGAGTCCGCGGGGTGGGGGTGGCGCCGAGCCAGTGAGCCGACTTGTCCTCGCCGTCAGGGGCGAGGTTCGCAGGCACTTTTACGCCTGCGAGAGCCGCGATGGTGGGGAGGAAGTCGACGCCGCCTGTGATAGCGTTCTCTTCGACGCGACCAGCCGGAATCTTGCCGGGCCAGCGGACGATTCCGAACGTGCGTACGCCGCCTTCATGCATGCTGCGTTTGCGGGCGCGAAGCGGACCGGTGCTGCCGACGCCAGCATTGGCGGCGTTGCCGATGCGGTAGTCCTCCGGACCATTGTCGCTGGAGAAGAAGATCAGGGTGTCGTTCGTCAGCCCAAGCTCGTCGAGGGAGTCGAGCAGGCGGCCGATCTGGGTGTCGAGGTCGGTGAGCGAGGCGCAGAAGACCTGCATCTGGGAGCGGAGGTCCTTGGCGTTGGCGTAATACTTGCGGGTCCATTCGCCGAACGCGGGATCGTCGGCCTTGGGCTGGAGTTCCGCGTAGACTGCGAGCTGTTCCGGCGTCGGCTTCAGCGCCGCGTGCGGGACCAGCGTCCACAGGTTGACGTAGAAGGGCTTGTCCTTGTTCGCTTGGGCGAACTTGATTGTCTCATCGACCATCAGTGCCGTCGAGCGAGCGCGGAAGTACGGCTCCTTGCCTTCGTCGCCGAGCGGTGTGCCGGACGAGTTTTGCGTCTTGGAGACGTCAATGCCGTAGGCCTCGGGGGCGGGCGCACCGGCTCCGTGACCGAGGTGCCACTTACCGAAGTGTGCGGTCGCATAGCCGACCTGTTTAAGGAGATCGGGCAGGGTGGTGACCTCTGGGTCGAGCCAGTCGGGCATCGAGCGGCCGGCGTTCGAGGTATGGTCGGCGAAATGTCCGTGGATGTGATGGCGCGCCGGGTAATGCGAGGTCATGAAGGCCGTGCGGCTGGGCGAGCAGACCGTCGCGGCGACGTAGAATTGGCGGAGCCAGGTGCCCTCCTTCGCGAGGCGATCCAGATTTGGCGTCTTGAGGTAGGGGTGGCCGGCGAACTTGGCGTCACCCCAACCTTGGTCGTCGGTCAGGATGAAGATGATGTTCGGCGGACGCTTGTTCGCGGCGGCCTCGCCGGAGGCGACGCAGAGCAGGGTGAGCAATAAGGGCAAGAGACGCAGGGTCATGGCGAGGGAACACCGCCGGGGCGGAGTAAGTTGCGAGGCAGGAAAAGTCCTTAGGCGAGGATTTCCTTGATGACACGCCGATTTTCCACGCCGGTGAGGCGCTGGTCGAGGCCTTGGAACTTATAGGTTAAC
>JBIILC010000061.1:0-7940 GCA_044232865.1 Opitutales bacterium
GAAAGAGGCAGGGAAAGGGGCAAAGTCGGCATTTCGCCCGCTTTTCCCCTTGCTCCCGCCCCTTCCACCCCTTTTCTCCAAACTTCCACCCACCTTACGGCCATGACCCAGCACAACAGTTTCAAGTCCAGCGCCTCCTCCTCCGGAGCGAAGCGTAACGTCCTCAAGCGCTTCGAACGCGTGGAACTGCTCAAGAAGCGCGGTACCGTCAAGGACCTGAAGCGCGTGACCAAGCTTCCGAAGACCAAGCCTGACGCCTAAGTCCGGGTCTCGCACCTTTGCGAAAAACCCACCCGGACTTCCGGGTGGGTTTTTTGCTTTTAGGAGCCCAAACCCACGCTCGCCAGCCCTTCCCTCCCTTCCCACCATCCGCACTTCGCCCGCCATGGAATCCCCCCGGCAGAAATACCGCCCCTTCGAGACCGTCCGCCTCCCGGATCGCCGCTGGCCGGACGCGCGCATCGAGCAGGCCCCCCGCTGGTGCTCGGTCGATCTTCGCGACGGTAATCAGGCCCTGGCTATTCCGATGAATGTGCCGGAGAAGCACGAGCTCTTCCAGACCCTCTGCCGCATCGGCTTCAAGGAGATCGAGATCGGTTTCCCGTCCGCCTCCGACACGGAGTTCGCCTTCGCGCGCGAGCTCATCGAAAAAAACCTCATTCCAGAGGACGTCTCTGTTCAGGTCCTCGTCCAAGCCCGCGAACACCTCATCCGCCGTACGATCGATTCCCTCAAGGGCGCCCGTCGCGCAATCGTCCACCTCTACACGCCGACCAACCCGGCCCAGCGCGAGATCGTCTTCAATCTCTCGAAGGCGCAAGTCCTCGAGATGGCTGTCACCGGCACCAAGCTCATCCGCGAGCTCACCGACGCCCTACCCGACACGCAGTGGCAGCTGGAGTTCAGCCCGGAGACATTTGTGCTCACGGAGCCCGACTACTCCCTCGAGGTCTGCGAAGCGGTCGCGAAGGCCTGGGGCGCTTCGGCTAAGCGTAAGATCATCCTCAACCTGCCTCTCACCGTCGAAGCCGGCACGCCGAACACGCACGCCGACCAGATCGAATGGTTCTGCCGTCATCTCAGCAACCGCGAGATGGCCATCGTCTCCCTGCACACGCACAACGACCGCGGTACCGGCGTCGCCGCCACCGAGCTCGGCCTGATGGCCGGCGCGGACCGCGTCGAAGGCACGCTCTTCGGCAACGGCGAGCGCACGGGCAACCTCGATATCGTCACCGTCGCGCTGAATATGTTCTCGCACGGCATCAACCCGCACCTCGACTTCCGCAACCTCGGCGCCATCCGCGAGGTCTACGAGCGCGTGACGCGCATGAGTGTGCACGACCGCCATCCTTACGGCGGCGACCTCGTCTTCACGGCGTTCTCGGGCTCCCACCAGGACGCCATCAAGAAGGGCATGGATCGTCGCGGGAAGATCGGCCACGACGCCCTCTGGGACGTCCCCTACCTCACCATCGACCCGATGGATATCGGCCGTTCCTACGAGGCCATTATCCGCATCAACTCGCAGAGCGGCAAGGGCGGCGTCGCCTACGTGCTCGACCGCGAGTTCGGCTTCGACCTCCCGAAGCTGATGCACCCGGAAGTCGGCAACCTCATCGGCAAGCACGCCGATAAGCACAGCAAGGAACTCTCGCCGGCCGAGATCCACGACTGCTTCCGCCAGAATTTCGTCAACGTCGCCTCCCCCCTCGAACTCGTCTCGTTCAGCTCCGCGCCCGTCAACAAGCAGACCGTGCGCTGTGAGGCTGAGGTCCGTCACGACGGTAAGACCCTCACCCTCACCGGTGAGGGTAACGGCCCGATCAGCGCGCTCGTGCACGCCCTCGAATCCAAGGGCTGGGCGAACTTCTCCCTCAAGGATTACCGCTCGCATGCGCTGACCGCCGGCTCGGAATCTTCCGCTGCCGCCTACGTTTCCCTCCAGTCCAAGGACGGCCGCACCGTCTGGGGTTGTGGTGTAGACGCGAACATCGAACTCGCCGGCCTCAAGGCACTCGTGAGCGCAGCGAATCGGCTTGGGTGAAACCCGAGCCAGGGGACACGTGGGCAAGGTGACACGGTGACAAGGGGAATCCAAGAGGCTCAGTTGACCAGAGGCTCGGAGGCTCAGAAAACGTAGCGCTGCCTTGGGTAGGGCGGCGATTGCCATCGCCGCCGTTCGAAACCGAGGCCGGGAGTCGTCGGGTCTTAGCCTAGATCGGTTTGCATTCGGATGTGCCGTCGCGAACGGACGTGATGACAATCACGTGCCTACCCGACAAGAATTTCATCTGACGAATCATCGCATCCGCAGTCATGATACAAAACCGATTTGTATCGGAACATCGTCACGCGTGACTAGTAGTAGATATCCTATGAAGAACCCACGCTGGAATCCTTACCTCGTCGGCGCTTTGATTGGCCTGCTGAGTATCCTGACTTTTTCGCTCGTCAATAAGCCGCTCGGGATGTCCACCAGTCTAGCTCAGGCGGCTGGTGCCTGCGCCATACCATTCCTCGGAGCAGATAAAGTCGCGGCCAATACCTATTGGGCTAAGACCGCTGTCCCTAAATGGGACTACGGTACGCTCTTCACCGTCGGCACGGTGATTGGCGCGTTTCTCGGCGCCTGGCTCAGCGGTACGTTCAAGCTAACGATTGATTCCGCGGTGTGGACCGATCGTTTCGGCGCCTCCAAGCCCAAGCGGCTCATCGCGGCCTTCCTCGGCGGTGTGATCATCCTCTACGGCGCCCGTCTTGCCGATGGTTGCACCAGCGGCCACGGCATCAGCGGCACGCTCCAGCTGGCGGCCAGCGGCTGGCTCTTCTTCATCGTGATGTTCGGCTCGGGCATCCTCACCGCGAAGCTGCTCTACGGACGCACCACCCAGGCCTAACCCCTAACCTAGACCCAACCTCATGCACCTCCCTCTCGCTTTCCTCACCGGCACCGGCCTCCTTTGGTCGGCCATCGGTTTCGGTCTCATCTTCGGCTTCCTACTCCATCGTGGCGGCGTCACCGACTTCAATGTCATCGTCCGCCTCTTCCAGTTCCGCGACTTCACCGTGCTCAAGGTGATGATGTCCGCCATCGTAGTCGGCGGCGTCGGCGTCGCGCTCCTGCACGGTCAGGATCTGGCCCAATATCACATCAAGCCGACCAACCTTCTCGCGGTCGGCCTCGGCGCTGCGATCTTCGGCGTCGGCATGGTCCTGCTGGGCTATTGCCCCGGCACCGGCCTGGCCGCCGCGGCGACGGGTCGTCTCGACGCGCTGGCGGGTCTAGCCGGCATGATGGTCGGCGGCATCGCCTACGCCCTAACCTTCGACTGGGTCGCGGCAAACATCCTACCCGTGGGTGCCTATGGTAAGCTTTGTCTGCCTGAGCTCCTCGGCCTGCCCGAGTGGGTCTGCTACGCCGGACTCGTCGCCATGACCGCCGGAATCTTCGCCCTCGTCCGTAAAGCCGAAGCGAAGGCGTAGTATTCGAGGGGGCACGTGGGCAAGGTGACACGGTGACAAGGGGAGATGCGTGCTGCCTTGGCTAGGGGCGCGACTGCGTCGCGTCCGTTCGCAGCGCAAGATACGTGAGCCGGGCAGAATTTTTGGCCTTATGATGTCCGTCCGCCCACGGACGCCACGCAGTGGCGCCCCTACCCTTTGTGCACGCCCCCTTGCCCACATGTCACCTTGCCCACATGCCCCCTGCGAAGGCTTTGCCTTCGCTCGACTTTTACCCCTAGCCGTGTAGAACTCCTGCATGTCCAAAAAGCCTGCCAAGTCTGCTGGTTACCCTGAATTCCTGAAGGAACTGCTCGAAGCCAAATCCCCGACCGGCCACGAGTTCGCGGCCCAGAAGGTCATCGACGACCATGTCGAGAAGTCGGCCGACAAGTATTCCAAGGACGCCCTCGGCAACCGCATCGCGGAACTCAAGGGCGACGGCGGCCCCACCCTGATGTTCGCCGGCCACATCGACGAGATCGGCCTGATCATCTCGCACGTCGACGACAAGGGCTACCTGTACTTCGAATTCCTCGGCGGCCACGACCAGATCATCCCCTCCGGCCGCCGCCTCCACATCCTCACCCGCAACGGCCCCGTGCTAGGCATCACCGGCAAGCGCGCCGTGCACCTGCTCTCGCCCGAGGACCGCAAGCGCGTCCCGGAGCGTCATGACATGTGGATCGATATCGGCGTGAACAACCGCACCGACGCCCTCGCAATCGTGCGCATCGGCGATCCCGCCATCTACACCGACGGCCCGGAAATCCTCCGCGGCAGCATCGGCGTGGCCCGTGCGTTTGACGACAAGGCCGGCGCCTACGTGTGCATGGAAGCCTTCCGTCGCCTCTCGAAGGAAAAGAAGCTCGCTGCCCGCGTGGTTTCCGTCGCCACCACCCAGGAAGAAATCGGCACGCGTGGCGCGCAGGTCTCCGCCCAGGGTATCAACCCGCAGGTCGCCATCGCTGTCGATGTCGGTCACGCCACCGACCACCCGGATGCCGATAACCGCAAGTTCGGTCGCTTCACCCTTTCCGGCGGCCCCATCATCGCCCGCGGCCCGAACATCAACCCCATCGTCTACGACCAGATGGTCGAAGCCGCCGAAGCCATTGATATCCCTTACCAGATCGGCGCCGAATCGCGTCCGACCGGCACCGATGCACGCGCCATCCAGATGGCCAACGGCGGCGTCGCCTGTGGCCTGCTCTCCATCCCTCTCCGCTACATGCACACCCCCGGCGAAGTCGTCGACCTCAACGTCGTCGAGCAATCCGTCCAGCTCCTCGTCGAGTTCGCCCGCCGCGTGAAGAAGAAGCAGAGTTACGCGTGGTAAGCGCGACGCTTACCAAGCGAGAGGGGGCACGTGGGCACGGTGACACGTGGACAAGGGGAAACAAAGAGGCCCGGAGGCTCAGAGGCTCGGAGGCCCAGGATAGAAAGGCTGCATCGGGTAGGGGCGCGACTGCGTCGCGTCCGTTCTCAGCGCAAGACAAGTAAGCCGGGCAGAATTCTTGGACCTTCCGATGTCCGTCCGCCCACGGACGCCACGCAGTGGCGCCCCTACCTATGAACCGCAGCACCCTATCCGGTTTCCGGTCTCCCTTTGAGTGGTTCGGCCTCTGGTCAACCGAGCCTCTGGGCCTCTGAGCATCTAGCATGTCCTTCCCTCTCCCCCATTTGACCTCACCCCTAATCCCCCCTTACTCCCCTCATGCCTTCCCCTGCCATCGTCTGGCTTCGCCTCGACCTTCGTCTCGCCGACAATCCGTCGCTTGAGGCGGCGGTGAAGCATGGTGGCCCGGTCATCCCAGTCTTCATCCACGACCCTGAAGCCGAAGGACATTGGCAGCCCGGCGGAGCGTCGAACTGGTGGCTGCACCAGGCGCTCGAAGATCTCGCCGAGCAATTCGAAAAAGTCGGCAGCCCACTCGTCATCCGCCACGGCGATTCGCTCGCCGAACTCAAGCAGCTCGTAAAGGAAACCGGCGCGGAACTCGTTACTTGGAATCGCCGTCACGAGCCGCTCATCATCGCCCGCGATACCCAGGTGAAGACCTCGCTGCGTAACGCCGGCCTCAAGGCCGAGTCGTTCAACGGCAATCTCCTGCACGAACCGCACACCGTGAAGACCCTCGCCGGCAATCCCTTTCAAGTATTCACCCCCTTCTGGAAGAACTGCCTCGCGAACCTCAAGTTTGGCATCCCCCTCAAGGCCCCCAAGAAGCTCACGCCTTTTGAAAAGCCCCTGAAGTCCATCGCGGTCGCCAAGCTTGGCCTACTCCCGAAGATCAAATGGGACGGCGAGTTCCCCGCGGCGTGGGATCCGACGCGTAAAGGCGCCGAGAAGCGCCTGAAGGATTTCGTGGCCGCGCCAGTGAAGAATTACCCGACCAATCGCGACATCCCGAAGCTCGACGGCACCTCGCGCCTTTCGCCGTACCTACACTTCGGTCAGATCTCGCCGCTCGAGATTGTGGACGCCGTGCGCACCGCCGGACATCTCGGTGTCATCGGTGGCGACAAATACGTGGCCGAAGTCGGCTGGCGCGAATTCTCGCAGCACCTCATCCATCACTTCCCTGAGACCCCGGACCGTCCGCTGCGTAGAGAGTTCGAAAAATTCCCGTGGGCACCGGATAAGAAGCACCTGCGTGCGTGGCAGGTCGGTCGCACTGGCTACCCGATTGTCGACGCCGGCATGCGCCAGCTCTGGCAGACCGGCTGGCAGCACAACCGCGTGCGCATGATCGCCGCTTCCGTGCTCGTGAAGCATCTGCTCCAGCCCTGGAACAATGGTGCCAAGTGGTATTGGGACACCCTCGTCGACGCCGACCTCGGCGCGAACACCATGGGCTGGCAGTGGGCCGGCGGTTGTGGTGCTGACGCCGCTCCGTATTTCCGCGTCTTCAATCCCGTCCTCCAGGGCGAGAAGTTCGACCCCGATGGCGACTACGTGCGCCGCTGGGTGCCCGAGCTCGCCAAGCTCCCCGCCGAGTGGATCCACCAGCCGTGGGAAGCTCCCATGCATGTCCTTGCCGAAGCCGGCATCAAATTGGGTAAAGATTATCCCGTGCCGCTCATCGGCCTGACTGAAGGAAGAGATCGGGCGTTGAAGGCGCTCAAGGGCATGCGCCCAGAATAGAGGACTGAGTCGATGACTGCATAGAGGGCTGAATCGATTGGCTACAGGTAGGGTCGGGACCGCATCACGACATAGCGCATTCATTCTCGGGTGGCAGGTGGCGGCCCCGGGTGGCGGGTGGCAGGATAACATTCTCGGGTCCCAGGTCTCGGCCATCGGGTATCGGGTACGGGTGTTCGGGTTCAGGTGCAGGAGCCGGGCAGACCCGCCAACTGCCACCCGAGGCTGCCACCCGCCACCTGAAACGGACACCGCAGCATCCTATGCGGTTTCCGGTCTCCCCTTGAGCCCTTCCCCTACCCTCCCAGATTGACGAGAATAAGAGTCAGGTTGTATAAGAATCCTATGCCCCTCACCGCCCGCCCGTGGTTAATCGCCGTCTTGCTGGTGGGCTTGCTGGCTTCTTCTAGGTTCATTTCAGCCGCCAGCAGCCCGACGTCGGCGGACAAGGTCGAGGAGCGCGCACAGGCCGCTTATCCTAAGCCGTTTTCTCGGCCAAATTCGATGGGGGATAATTACGACACCTGGCGTGGTGCGACCGGCCCGGATGTCGGCCAGACGGTCGTGGATATCAGGCGCTTGCCGTCGCGCGTCGATAACTCCACCCGCCCGCAGTTCCCGCCTATCTACAAACAGAAAGGAGGAGCCTGTGGTCAGTTCACGTCGATTGCCTCGATCTTCACCTACGAGATGAACCTCCTGAACGGCACCGTTGCCAGCACGGATGCCACGAGGTTCCCCGCGGATTTCTCATGGAACATGTGCAACGCGGCCAACAGCGCCCAAGGCTCGGAAGCGTATCATGGCTGGGAAACGGCTAAGCATGTCGGTATCCCCACCGTCAAGACCTACGGCCGCGTGGAAGCGGACAAAGACCTGATCGGAAAGTGGGCGAATGGTTACCCCATCTGGCGCGAGGCCATGGAGTATCGCGTCGCTGGCTATCGCTACACCCCGACCGCCACCGTCGCCCAGATCGACGAGGCCCGCGGCTGGCTCTTTGACCGCAACCAACCCAAAGCCGGCAAAGCATCCATCGGCGGCTTGCTGGCGCTGGACGGACGCATGGGGGAGCTCAAAAAGGTCACGAAGACGATTCCCGAAGGAGACTATCTGGCGGGCGAAGACGTGTGGATTGATTGGGGTCCGAGCGGCAACGGACACGGCATCACTTGTGTGGGATACGATGACCAGGTCGGGTTCGATGTGAATGGTGACGGCAAAGTGAGCAACGACATCGACATCAACGGCGACGGCAAAGTCACCCTCGCGGATCGGGAGCGCGGGG
>JBIILC010000062.1:0-7938 GCA_044232865.1 Opitutales bacterium
AGCGATCCGTTGGGATTGAACTCGATGCGGTTCGAGGGCGCGCCGGCGGCGTCGCAATACTGGAAGGCGACCTGGCCGTTCTTGACGAGGTCGGCGATGACGGACGCGGGCGCGGTGAAGCGGCCTTCGCCGTGCGAGAGCGGGATGGTGTGCACCTGGCCGACGTCTATGCGCGCGAGCCACGGCGACTTGACCGACGCGACGCGGGTATGGGCGTAGCGCGAGATGTGGCGGGCGATGCGGTTATGGAAGAGGGTCGGGGCCGAGGCGTCGACGTCGCGGATCTCACCATACGGAACGAGGCCAGTCTTGATGAGCGCCTGGAAGCCATTGCAGATGCCGAGGGCAAGGCCGTCGCGCGACTTGAGCAACTCCATGACGGCGTCACGCACGATGGGAGCCTTGATGATGGCGGCGATGAACTTGCCGGAACCATCCGGTTCGTCACCGGCGGAGAAGCCGCCGGGGATCATCAGGATCTGCGAGCGGGAGATGGCGTCGGCAAGGGCCTTGAGCGATTCGCCGAGGCCGGCGGCGTCGAGGTTGCGCAGCACGAGGATCTCGGGCTCGGCGCCGGCGAGACGGAACGCGCGGGCTGTGTCGTATTCGCAATTACTGCCGGGGAAGACCGGGATGATCACGCGCGGCTTGGCGACGCGGGCCTTGGGCTTGAGGCCGGAGCGGACAGTGAAGCTGATCGGGGCGGGCGTGCCCTGAGGCTCGCCGGCCTTGGTCGGGAAGACGGACTCGAGCACGCCTTCATGCGCGGCGAGGAGCTCGGCGACGGCGACGGATGCGCCGGGCCAGGCGATCTTGGCTTCGGCGTTGGTCTGGCCGAGCACGCGATGCGGGAGCGCGCCGAGGTCGGCGGCTGAAGCGACTTCGAGCACGACGGAACCGTAAGCAGGAATCAGGAAGTCGGCGGCGGGCGCGGCGGCGAGCGTCACGCCGAGACGGTTGCCAAAGGACATACGCACGAGCGCGTGGCCGATGCCGCCCTGACGGACCGCGGCGGCGGCGCGGACCTTGCCGGCGACGACGAGGGCGTGGATGGCAGAAAGGCGTTCGCGGGCGATCTTGAGATCAGGCAGGAGCGCGGACGTGCGGGGCACGTCGACGACCACGACCGTGGAGCCGACCTGCTTGAACTCGGCGGAGACGACCTGGCTGGCCTTGCCCGGGACGATGGCGAAGGAGACGAGCGTCGGCGGGACGTCGAGGTCCTTGAACGAACCCGACATGCTGTCCTTGCCACCGATGGCGGCCGTACCGAACTCGAGCTGCGCATCGAGTGCGCCGAGGAGCGCCACGAGAGGCTTACCCCAGCGGGAGGAATCCTGGCCGAGCTTTTCGAAATATTCCTGGAGCGTCAGGCGCGCGCGGGCCGGGTTGCCGCCGGCGGCGGTGAGGCGGGCGAGCGATTCCACCACCGCGCAGACCGCGCCGTGGCCGGGCGACCACTGGGCGACCACAGGATTGAAACCGTAGGCCATGATCGTGCAGACGTCCGTCTCACCGCCGAGGACCGGCAGCTTGGCGGCCATCGCTTCCTGCGGGGTCGACTGCGTCGCGCCACCGAAGGGATGCAGCACCGTGTTGGCACCGATTGAGGCGTCGAAGCGTTCGACCAGGCCGCGCTGGGCGGCGTTCGGGAGATCGGAGACCGCCTGACGGAGGTCGTCGACGGTCGGCGCGGAGCCGGCCTGGAAAGGATGCTTAGAAGCGTCGGGCGCGAGCACCTTGGCGGACGCGGTCTGCGTCACGCCGTTGGTGTCGAGGAAGTCGCGGGCGATGTCGACGACGCGCTGGCCGCGCCACTCCATGATCAGACGGCCGGAGTCGGTGACGTCGGCGACCTGCACGGCTTCGAGGTTCTCGCGGCGGGCGGCGGCGAGGAAGGCGGCGACGTCCTTGGGCTCGAGGACGACGGCCATGCGTTCCTGCGATTCGGACAAAGCGATCTCGGAACCATCGAGGCCGTCATACTTGAGCGGCACGCGGTCGAGGTGGATGTGGAGCGAAGGGGCGAGCTCGCCGATGGCGACGGAGACGCCGCCAGCGCCGAAGTCATTGCAACGCTTGATCAGGCGGCTGACGGCCGGATCACGGAAGAGACGCTGCAGCTTGCGCTCGGTCGGGGCGTCGCCCTTCTGGACCTCGGCGGAATTCTGGAGAGCGGTCTCGGTGTGTTCCTTCGAGGAACCCGTCGCGCCGCCCACACCGTCGCGGCCGGTGCGGCCGCCGACGAGCACGATGACGTCGCCCGGGGTCGGCACTTCGCGGCGCACGCAATCACGGGGACCCGCGGCGACGACCGCGCCGATTTCCATGCGCTTGGCCACGTAGCCCGGGTGGTAGTGTTCGGAGACCAGGCCGGTCGCGAGGCCGATCTGGTTGCCGTAAGAGGAGTAGCCCGCGGCGGCGCCGGTGGTGATCTTGCGCTGCGGGAGCTTACCCGGGAGCGTCTGCTCGTAAGGCGTGAGCGGATTGCCCGCACCGGTCACGCGCATCGCCTGATACACGTAGGAGCGGCCGGAAAGAGGGTCACGGATCGCGCCGCCGAGACAGGTGGCCGCGCCGCCGAAGGGCTCGATCTCCGTCGGGTGGTTATGCGTCTCGTTCTTAAACATCACCAGCCACTCTTGGACGCGGCCGTCAATCTCGACCGGGACGACAATCGAAGCGGCGTTCACCTCTTCGGAGTCTTCCATGTCGTCGAGGTGACCCGTGCGCTTCAGCTCACGGCCGGCGATGGTCGCGATGTCCATCAGGCAGACCGGCTTGCCTTGGCGGTTGAGGCCGAGGCGCACCTGCTGGTAGCGTTCCCACGAGGCTTTGAAGGGCGCCAGCAAAGGCGAATCCGCGAACTCGACCGACTTCAGTTCGGCGAGGAAGGTCGTGTGACGGCAGTGGTCGGACCAATACGTGTCGAGCAGCTTGATCTCCGTGATCGTCGGCTCGCGGCGGGCCTGGTCGCGGAAGTGGGCCTGACAGAACTGCAGGTCGGCGTCGGACATCGCGAGGCCGAGCTCCTTGCGGAGGGCGGCGAGGGCGGAGACATCCTTCGTGAGGAAGCCCGTGAGTGAAGCGACCGCAGCCGGCGTGGGCGCGGCGCGGCGGAGCGAGGCGGGCTTGGCGAGGTCGGCCTCGCGGGAGTCGACCGGATTGATCAGGTAGGCCTTGATGCGCTTCAGCTCTTCGGGCGAGGCGCCGCTGACGACGAACGTGCGGGCCGCGGCGACGACCGGGCGGTCGCCACCCGAGACAATCTGGAGGCACTGCGCGGCCGAGTCGGCACGCTGGTCGAACTGGCCCGGGAGGAACTCGACCGCGAAGGCCGTCTCATGGGCGGCGAGCGGGAAGCACTCTTCCGTCACGTCGTCGACGGGGGGCTCGGCGAAGACCGTCGGGATCGCCTGGCGGAGGGCGGCTTCGGAGGCGCCCTCGACGTCGTAACGCTGGAGGATGCGGAGGCTCTTTAGGCCCGGGAGGCGGAGGGAATCCTGCAGGTCATGCAGGAGATGGTCGGCTTCGGACCGGAAATCGGGTTTCTTCTCGACGAAAAGGCGCTTCATGAAGTCAGCCCAACCTTGTTGCGGGTGGGGGCGGGAGGGCAAGAGCCGACCATTAGTTGAACGGTTGATCAGTTGGCCAGTTGGCCAGGGAGGTGGGAGCGAGGGCCGGAGGCCGACCATTAGTTGACCGGTTGACCAGTTGGCCGGGGAAGTAGGGAGGGAGGGTCGGAGAGGGCATTTTCGGGTCCCGGGTCTCAGCCGTCGGGTCTCTGGTTCGGGTTTTCAGGTTCAGGTACAGGTCCCGGGCCTGAGACGCGAACCCGTGCCCGCACCTGCAGCCGAGACCCGAGACCCGAAATGGGCCCCAACCGCTAACCGCCAACCGCTAACCGCCTGGACGGGGTCCGTCCGACATTGACACCCTACCCGCCATTCCCCTTCTTTTGCCGTTCACGTTTGCACCCAACCCTCCCTTCTCACCACCCCTTTACCATGGCTAAAAAATCCAAGAATACCTCCAAATCCGCCAAGTCGACCAAGGTCGTTTACACCTGGGGCGACGGCAAAGCTGACGGCAACGGCTCCATGAAGGCCCTGCTCGGCGGCAAAGGCGCCAACCTCGCCGAAATGACCCGCATCGGTCTCCCGGTGCCTCCCGGCTTCACGGTCACGACCGAAGTCTGCACCTACTACTACGCCAACAAGCGTACCTACCCTGTTTCCCTCCAGGCTCAGATGGAAGCCGGCGTGAAGAACATGGAGAAGATCATGGGCACCCAGTTCGGCGCCACCTCCGGCATGCCGCTCCTCGTCGCCGTCCGCTCGGGCGCTCGCGATTCGATGCCGGGCATGATGGACACCATCCTCAACCTCGGCCTCAACGATGAGTCCGTCAACGCCCTCGCCAAGGCCACCGGCAACGCCCGCTTCGCTTGGGATTGCTACCGCCGCTTCATCCAGATGTACGGCGACGTCGTCCTCGGCGTGCAGAAGCGCGAAGGCGAAGACCATGAGCCGTTCGAGACCATCATCGAAGAATTTAAGCATAAGAAATACAAGGGCGACGTCGAAGACTCCGCCCTCACCGCCGAAGACCAGCAGGAGCTCGTCAAGCAGTTCAAGGCCCTCGTCAAGGCCCGCACCGGCAAGGTCTTCCCGCACAGCCCGTGGGAGCAGCTGAACGGCGCCGCCGGTGCCGTGTTCTCTTCCTGGATGAACGACCGCGCGATCGTCTATCGCCGCAAGTACAACATCCCCGCCGAGTGGGGCACCGCCGTCAACGTGCAGGCCATGGTGTTCGGTAACACTGGCGAAAAGTCCGGCTCCGGCGTCGCCTTCACCCGTAACCCCGCCAACGGCGTGGACGAGTTCTACGGTGAATTCCTCATCAACGCCCAGGGCGAAGACGTCGTCGCCGGCGTCCGCACCCCTGAGCCGGTCAGCAAGCTCAAGGCGGTGATGCCCCAGAGCTACGCTCAGCTCATGAAGGTCCGCCAGACCCTCGAGAAGCACTTCAAGGACGTCCAGGACATCGAGTTCACCGTCCAGGAAGGTAAGCTCTACATGCTCCAGACGCGTAACGGCAAGCGCACCGCCGCCGCCGCGCTGAAGTTCGCCGCCGACATGGTGAAGGAAAAGCTCATCGACTGGGAAACCGCCATCATGCGCAACCCGGCCGACCAGCTCGAACAGCTGCTCGCCCCGATCTTCGACGTCGCGGAAGTCAAGAAGGCTAAGGCCATTGCCACCGGTCTCCCGGCCGGCCCTGGTGCCGCCACCGGTAAGATCTACTTCAACGCCGACCGCGCCGTCATCGCCGCCGAGAAGGGTGAGAAAGTTCTCCTCGTCCGTATCGAAACCTCCCCGGAAGATCTCCGTGGCATGATCGCCGCCGAAGGCATCCTCACCGCTCGCGGTGGTGTTTCCTCGCACGCTGCGCTCGTCGCCCGCCAGATGGGCAAGGTCTGCGTCTGTGGTGCGGCCGCCGTCTCCATCGACTACGATAAAAAGACGACGACCATCGCCGGTCACACCTTCAAGGAAGGCGACTTCCTCTCCATCGACGGCACGGCTGGCACGGTTTACGCCGGTCAGATCAAGACCGCTCCTTCGGAAATCGTCTCCGGCCTGCTCAACAACGACAAGGCCGCGCAGAAGACCGAGAAGTACAAGAACTACGTCCAGCTGATGAAGTGGTGCTCGCAGGCTACTCGCCTGCAGGTCCGCACCAACGCCGATAATCCTGAGCAGACCGCCCAGGCTCTCGCGTTCGGCGCCCAGGGCATCGGCCTCACCCGCACCGAGCACATGTTCTTCGAAGGCGACCGCATCGACGCCGTCCGTGAGATGATTCTCGCTGACACCGTCGAAGGCCGCAAGAAGGCCCTCGCGAAGATCCTGCCTTACCAGCGCGCGGACTTCACCGGCATCTTCAAGGCCCTCAATGGCCTGCCCGCCACGATCCGCCTCCTCGACCCGCCCCTCCACGAGTTTGTGCCGCACGACGAAAAGTCCCAGGCCGCCCTCGCGAAGAAGCTCGGCATCAAGACCGAGAAGGTCATCGCCCGCGTCGCCGCCCTGCACGAGTTCAACCCGATGCTCGGTCACCGCGGTTGCCGCCTCGGTATCGCCTACCCGGAAATCACCGAGACCCAGGCTCGCGCCATCTTCGAAGCCGCTGCCGCGGTCCAGAAGAAGGGCATCAAGGTGAAGCCCGAAGTCATGGTGCCGCTCGTCGGCTTCAAGCGTGAGCTCGACCTCCAGGTCGAAGTCATCCACCGCGTCGCCGCCGAAGTGCAGAAGGAACAGAAGGTCAAGATCGCCTACTCCGTGGGCACGATGATCGAAGTCCCTCGCGGCGCCCTCACCGCCGACGAAATCGCGCACACCGCCGAGTTCTTCAGCTTCGGTACGAACGACCTCACCCAGACCGCGCTCGGCGTTTCCCGCGACGACATGGGTAACTTCCTCGGCGCCTACACCGAGAACGAGATCTTCAAGAAGAACCCGTTCGCCACGCTCGACCAGACCGGCGTCGGCCAGCTCGTCCAGATCGCCATCGAGAAGGGCCGCAAGACCCGTCCCGACATCAAGCTCGGCATCTGCGGCGAACACGGCGGCGAACCCGAGTCCGTCAAGTTCTGCCACCGCGTGGGACTGAACTACGTCTCCTGCTCGCCTTACCGCGTGCCGGTCGCCCGCCTCGCCGCCGCCCAGGCCGCGATCGAAGAGAAGCGCGCTGCTAAGAAGTAAGCCGACCGACACGGCCAAGCAAAGGGGCGCACCGCAAGGGGCGCCCCTTTTTTGCGCCGAGTTGAAAAGCGGCGAAGGCTCAGTTACCCGTGACCTTCGTCATCAGGAACAGACAACCAAACAGCGCCGCCGCGAGCGCGACGAAGACCCAGAGAATCGTGATGCCCTTATTGCCCTTCTTGTCGCCGCGTCCGGAACGGGAGGAGCGAAGGAGCCGGCGGCCGCGCGAGCTGACGCGCTGGACGGAGACGTTCGGGAAATCCTGGCCGGCGACGTCTTCGATCTTGCCGTGGGCATGACCGAGACGAATGAGCTCGGCGAAGGCCAGCGACTTGCGCCTCGTTGTGAGCCGATCGAAGCCGTTGCATTCACGACCCACAATCAGGCGTTCCAATCCGAGCATGGCATCTTCGGAAGGACGGACGGAAGAAGGTTTGGACTCAGAATCGCTCACTGTTAAAATCAGGAGAGAAATAAACACTCAGGTAAGTCCTTGCGACAAGTCGATTTTCGCATTATTACCCAAATATAATAGGTCACCTCGCTCACGCATCATGACCACACCCGCCACCAGCCGAGAACTTCCCGCCGCCCTCAGTATCGCCGGTTCGGATAGTGGCGCGGGCGCGGGCATTCAGGCGGACCTGTTGACGTTCGCTTCGCAAGGCGTGTTCGGAACGACCGCCATCACGTGCCTCACCGCGCAGAATCCGCACGGCGTCTCTGGCATCCAGGCCAGCCCTGCGGCGTTTGTGACGGAACAGTGCGCGCAGGTCGCAGCCCACTTTCATCCCAAGGCGCTCAAGACCGGCATGTTGCTCAACGCTGAAATCGTCCTCGTCGTCGCTGGTTTCATCAAAGCCTCCGGCATCCCCGCGGTCGTCGACCCCGTCATGGTCGCTTCGAGCGGCGCCACCCTGCTCGCTCCGGACGCCATCGCTGCCGTGAAGACGCGGCTCATTCCGCTCGCCGCGGTGGTCACGCCGAACCTCGACGAAGCCACCATTTTGCTCGGCCGCAAATCGCTCGGCGGCACCGACGAGGCACTCGAACTCGCCAAGGCCTACGGTGTGCCGTTCCTGCTCAAGGGCGGCCATGCCGAGGGCGACGACCTTACGGACTGCCTCGCTTGGCCGACTGGCGAGACCAAGGTCTTCCAGGCCCGCCGCGC
>JBIILC010000063.1:0-7847 GCA_044232865.1 Opitutales bacterium
TAAGATAGGCCGCCTGCGGTGCCGATAATTCGTCCGCGACCTTACCCGCGGTCGGCGCCAAGTGCCGAACAGTCTGCTTCAGTGCATAGTCGAGGAACTTATCTGAGGGCTGCTCGACCGCTCCTAAGGCATTTCGCAGAGAAGTCTGCCCACCAACATGACTGAGGGCCACGACGGCCTCCAGGCGCACGCGCGGATGCTTATCGGCAATGGCCTTGGCTAGGCGGGCTTGCACATCGGGTAGCTGATTAGACCATTCGCCGGCGACGCGAGCCGCATAGGCGCGAATACGGAAATCGGAGGAGGACTGAAGTCCATCCAGCAAAGCAGGTCGAACGGCGGCATGTGCCTGCAAGACGCCCACGGCCTCGAGCAACTGGGCTTCAGGGCGATTCTTGGCGATGAACGCATCGGCAGCCGCCACGACCTTCGCGGTCGGGCGATGAAAGAGCAAGCGGCGTGCCTGATAACGCGTCCAGCGCTCGGGCGAGCCGAGCTGGGCGAACAGATCGCGCTCAGACATAGACGCGAGGTCTGGTTGCTTCACGGATGGTAAACCCTTGGCGGTAAGGCGCCAGATACGTCCATGCGAGCGATCACGACGCGGATCGGCATAGCTGGCCTGATAATGACCAATGACGGCATTAAACCAGTCGCAGGCATAAAGCGCGCCATCTGGTCCGACCGAGACGTCGACCGGACGGAAGGCTTTGCTGCTTGAGATGATCGGGCTGACGATGCGCTCAGACTTGAAACCCGAGCCGTCGTCGATGAAGCGATGTAGGTCGAGGGTGTTACCGTAATACCCGCCAATGAAAGCAGCGCCTTGCAGCGAAGCCGGCATGGCCTTGGTGCCAACGATGTCCACGGAGTTAGACTTCAGCGGCGAATCGAAGAGCGAATGCGTACCTGCATATTCATCCGGGGTCTCGATGGCGCCTAGCCCAGGCAGGCTGTAGTATCCGGCGATACGGTCACCGCTCTTGTGGAACGGTTGGAAATAGTCATCGAAGGCTACGCCCCAGCAATTATGCCCGGCCTTACCGTACTGGAAGAACGGCTGGAGGCGCTGGTTCTTCAGGTCGTAACGCATCAGGCCGGACTTTGGCAGGCTGACAATCCCACGAGGGGTCTCGACCTTGGTGATGGCATGCAGGCCCTGGCTCATCCAGAGCGTCCCGTCCGGACCGTGGCTGATCGAGTTAACGAGCTGGTGGGTATCACCCACGCCGAAGCCCGACATCAGGACCTCGGTCTGGTCCGCTTTGCCATCGCCATCGGTATCCGTGAGCTTGATCAGGCGATCGAAATCACAGACGAGGATGGAAGTATTCCCGACGTCGTCGGTGAGCGGCTCGACGCCTTGGACCATCGTGAGCCCTTCGGCAAAGCGCACGGACTTATCAGCTTTGCCGTCACCATCGGTATCTTCCAAGCGCAGGATATAATCACGCGGCTTCACTCCAGGTACCGCCTGCGGATAGGTCGGAGAACAGCAGACGTACAGACGGCCCTTGGCGTCCCACGACATCTGGGTGGGCTTGGCGACGCCTAGGTTTTCGTCGGCGAAGAGATTTACCTCAAAACCCTCAGCGACCTTGAAGGTGGCTTGCTCCTCGGCGGCAGTCATAACCTTTTCGGTGCTGACGACTGGGCCAGCCTGCGGGGCCGGCGCGGTGGACGGCTCGCCGCGGGCGAGCGCTTGGATATGCTTATCCCAAGAAGTGACGAGCGGCTTGTAGGCCTCAAAGTTCTGCTTCAGTGAAGGCACCGGACCGAAGCCCTTGCCATAGTTCTGCGAGATACGATCCCCGTAGACAAACGACCAGTTGGCCGGGCGCCAGCAATCGGCCCAGAGTCGGTTCTTCTCGACGATCGCCGCACGGAGTTTTGCGGAAAGCTGCGACTTATCAGGAAGGCCCAAGGCGGATGCCACCTCGCGGCCGACGACCGCAAGGGCCTGAGCGGAAAGATGCACTCCATCGGTCGACGCTTCCTTCTGAGTGACCTCGGTGAGGTCGACGTAAGGCAGGCCTCGTTGTTGGGCGATATCGGCCACTGCGGACACGTACTCAGCCAAAACTTTGCGGTGCTCCGGGTTCGTCAGATTAGGAAGACGCTGCGAAGACATGAAGCCAGCTGGCGATAGGAGAACGATGCGGGGCGTGTGACGCCCGAGCTCATCGAGTAAGCGGTGATAGTCGGACTTGAACTTGGCGAGTCCTGCGGAGCCCTGCAGGGCCTCGGCTTGGCCGAACTGGAGGAACAGCGTCGTGGCCCCGGCAGTCTCGAGCTGGCCTTTCCATGGACCAAAATTGAGGTCACGCCACTGTTCATGCACCGTGTCGGCTTCCCACGCCATGGAGCGGAAGACCGGATTCTTGGCGGCGAAGGCCGCGGCGAGGCGTGACTCGATCTCGCCCGACTTGGCTTCACGGACAAAGTTCTCCTGGCCGATGAAGACCACGACCTCGTTGTCATTGAGGTCGAACTTCCGTTCCTTGAAAGGCGCCGGCGGCACCCAAGTGGACTTTGCCTCACCGAAGCGGTTCAGCACGGCTTCCTTGGTTGTGACGGGCAGGTCGTTCAGCGGATCGAGCACGACATTGCGGAAGCGGATCTCCGCCTTACAGTTACCGTGGATCTGTAGGCCGATGAGTCCGTAGGCATCGTCAATCGACGGATTGGTCTCGGTGTAGTCCAAGGTCGCCTTGCCGTTCAGAAAAATTGTGATGCGCGGACCTTCGGCCCGAATCTCATACTTGTTCCATTCGCCCTTCTTCTCGAGCACTGCGATCTCGGTGTCGTCCTTAACGCCAAAACCTCCGACGCCGGTGCCGGCGCGAGCCAGGAACTTCTTCCGTCGGGACTCGTCGTAGAGCGAACCCGTATGCCCATGGCCGATGTCGGCCTGATAGCCGATCATCTCGTTGGGCGGGTTGGTCGCCCGGAGGCTGCGAAACTGCACGCCCCCGTTCACGAAGCCTTCGGTGCCTGTCAGCTTATATTCCAGCGTCAGGCGAAAGTTATAGAAGGTGCGTTTGGTCGTCAGGAACTCGTTACGCGGATTACCGGCCATCGAACCACCCACGATCTCGCCATTTTCAACGCGCCAGACCTTGGCGTCACCTTCCCAGCCTGTGAGCGTCCTTCCGTCGAACAAAGGCGCCGGCGCCGCGAATAGTCCGAGGACACCGGCGAACAGGGACAAGATAAGGACGAATCGCTTCATGGGGGTTCTGTGTTAGGCAATCCAGCCAGACGATTGTTCCAACCCGAAACACACGACATGCAGAAAAGGACACAAAAAGACCGAAGGCTTTTCAACCTCCGGTCCTCGTGACCACCTGCCCTCGATTCCTCAATCTTAAGCCAACCCTAGGTGCTTCAGGGCTTCAGGCGTCGGTCCGTCGAAGTTGACGGTCGGGACGTTACCCACGTAACCGACATCCTTCCAGCCCTGCGGGGTGGTATAGTATCCGCTGGCGGCAAGATAACGGAAGCGGCCGAAGAAGTTCTGGGCGGACTTGAACTCCTTCTTGACCGCGGTCTTGCCGCAGATGTCGTCGGCGATCGCACACTTCTGCGGTTCCGCTAGGTCAGCGAAATCCTTTTGGAAACGACGTTGGGCTTCGGCATCAAGCCAATCCAGGCCTTCGGTGATAATCGGACGATCCTTATTGGTCTCGTCGTAAGGGGAGCTGATCCACTCATCGATGAACTCCTGCACGCCGAGCTGCGACGGCAGTTTGTCAGCCGGATTGTCGGGCGGCAGGATGAGGTCGGTCAGCGAGGCAGCTGCCTTGCGCTGCTTGGGCGTTAGGGTCAGCGGCCAGAGTTCACCTGGAGTGTAGTTCTTATTCAGCACCGGGTCTGCGCCGATGCGCTGACCAGTGGGGCTGGCGGCGGGACGCGGGAGTTTATCTTGGGCGGAGGCGTGCGGGAAGATCGCGGCGGCGGCCGCGGCGGCGCCGATCCACTTGAGCGCCTGGCGGCGATCAATCTGTCCGGAATTATCTGCGGGAATGTTTTCCATGTTCGTAAGCATTAGAGGTTACCCTTGCGCATCTCTTCGACGAGATGATCGGAGGCGCGCCACGCGAGCGCCATGATGGTGAGCGTGGGGTTCTTGTCGGGATTACTGCAAAAGGACGAGGCATCATTGAGGAGCAGGTTGGGAACTTCCCAGCACTGGTTCCACTGGTTCGTGACGGACTTCTTGGGGTTCGTGCCCATCATGGCGCCGCCGACCTCATGGATGATCGAACCACCTGGCTCGATGGCCTTGGTTCCGTCCAGCTCAGGCTTCTTGGCCTTACCGCCGATGGCGTCGATCATCATAGCAAAGGTCGCCTCCATGTGCGCGGCCTGCTTGGTCTCATGCTCGGACCACTTCCAATGGAAACGCAGCACGGGGATGCCCCACTTGTCCTTCACGCTCGGGTCGAGTTCGCAGAAACAATTCTCGTTCGGGATCATCTCGCCACGTCCAGTGAAGCCGATGCCCGCGCCGTATTTCTGGCGGACCTCTTCCTTATAGGTCTTACCATAGCCGGGGCTCGCGCTGCCGACACCCAGTCCAGGCATCCGTCGACCGGTGCCAAACTCGATATGGTAACCACGCGCGAAGCCGAGCTTGCTGGCATCCTTATACAGCCACCAAGGGATGTAAACGTGCGCCCCCGCGCCTTCTTCGTTGTGGACTGGGAGATTCTCGAAAGCGGGGATGCTGCCACCGAGCTTCCCGCCGACCGTATCCATGATGTACTTGCCAACTAGCCCAGAGCCATTGGCGAGGCCATTCGGGAATCGGTTAGACTTAGAGTTGAGTAGGATACGAGCGGTCTCGCCCGAACTAGCGGCAAGAATCACCGCACGACCCTTCACGGCACGCTCTTGGCCGGTCACCTTGTCGATGTAGATGACGCCGTTGGCCTTACCGTCGGCGCCGACAGTGACCTCGCGGGCATGGGCGTTGCAAAGGATGTCTAGATTACCGGTCGCGAGGGCCGGCGGCAAATGCACGGTGGTCGACTGGTAGTTAGCCTTAATGGAACAGCCTCGACCGCAATCAGTAGCCCAGAAGCAAGCAGCTCGTTCCTGCATGGCCTTGGCGATGATCTTCTGCGCCTTGGGATTATTCGGGTGTAGGCGGGCCGGGAAGTTCACATGGTCCTGGCGGGTCGAGAGAATCGCGCGATGGATCGGGATCACGGGGATGCCGAATTGGGCGACGTGCTTCTTGACGTAGAGCTCTCCGGCGCGGGCCTTGGGCGCAGGCAGGAGCGTGCCGTTCGGAGAATCGGGCGTGTTCTCCAGTCCCTCGTTCGAACCGTAAACACCCACGAGCATCTCGACCTTGTCATAATACGGAGCAACCTCTTCGTAACCGAAGGGCCAGTCGAAACCCAACCCATCACGGGAATAGGGCTTGAAGTCATATGGGCCGTTGCGGAGCGAGATGCGACCCCAGTGATTGGTACGTCCACCGAGCATGCGAGCGCGCCACCAGTCGAAGCGCTGCTTCGGGTCGGTCGACGCCTGGGTGTAAGGCTCACCCGGGACTTCCCAGCCGCCATCGACTGTGGCGTCATGGAATCCGAACGGCTTCTCCCTCGTGCTCATGCCGCGCAACGGAGCATCCGCCCGCGACTGGAACATGGGAGTCTCGGTGACTGGGTCGTAATTACGGCCGGCCTCGAGCATGAGGACCTTCACGCCGTTCATGGTGAGGGTGTAGGCGGACTGTCCGCCACCCGCGCCAGAACCGACGACGATGACGTCGTAGGTGGGCTGCAGGTCTTTTTCGGTGATGATGGCCATGAGGATGGGGTGAGGTAAAGGTTACTTGGAAACGCGGAACTGCCAAACTTCGTTGAAGAAGCCAGCGGCAGGAATGGCGCCCGGCGCGATGGCGTCGGGGGCGACCTTAAGATCGATAACGGCCCAATCCGGCAGCTTGGCGACCTGGCGGGCGTTGTTGAGGTAGTCGTATTCGCGGTAGGTGAAGCTGCTGTTAATCACGACATACTTCTGCGGATTCAGCGGGTTCGGGTAGACGAGAATCGGCGCATGGTCGGCGGCCGAGTAAGTCTTGCCGTCGACGACGAGTTTATCGGCAGCCCACTGGATCGGTAACTTGGCGATGATCTTGGCGAGAACGGCGTTCGAAGAAGGATCACCCCAGAGAATGAGGTTACTCTTCGCGATGTCCTCGTCCTTGACCTGAGTATCGGCCTTCGTGGGCGCATCGCCGCGGAACTGGCGACGCCATTCACGGGCGGCGCGCTCCATCTCAGACTTGGCCCAACCGCCGACCTTGGCGTTGAACGGCTGGCCGGTCGGGGAGACGTACAAGAAGGAGTCCATGAACGCGTCGTCGATCGGTCCGGAGAGGCCATGGCGCTTGCGGGCGCCTTGGTCGTCATAGGTGGAGACCAGAATCCACTCGCCGTTCTTGGCCGCCCGGGCGAAGGTCGCTTTCCAGGAACGATCGGAACCAGCCTTGACGGATGTCAGGACCTTCTGGCCGTCAATGGTGACGGCAGTCGGGGCGAACTGGGATTGCACGGAATCGCCGGAGGCGAAGTCGAGCGTGAGACCGGCGACGTTCGAGGTCTTTACTTCGATCGAGCGATCGTCGACCAGTTTGGCGTCGACCTGGGCCTTCTGCCAGTGCTCGACCATGCGGTCGACCCGGACCCAATGCATGCGGTCATAACGGAGGAAGTAGGTGGCGAAGGAGACTTCCTTCGGGGTGCGCACGCGGCCGTTAGCAGCGATGGCGGCGAGGCGGCGCTCCATCTCGACCATAGAGTCGGGATGGATCTTGTGGGCGGTCTGCGGTCCGATGATGTGCGTCAGCTCCATGCCGAGCTTGCCCATCTCGCGGGCCATCACATCGGCTGCCTGCTTCTGTTTGTCGAGCTCACCGCTGTAGGCGACCGTCGGGGCATTGCGGAAGTTGATCGCAGTGTCGGTAGCGTTATACCAAGCCCAGAGGGTCTTCTGCCACGAAGGGATCTTGGAGACATCTTCGTTCTGAAATACATTCAGGAACTCCGGGGTCTCGGAGAAGCCGGCGCCAGGGTTGATGCCACACCAGCGGTCGGTGTAGTGAGCGCCGAACTGCCATACAGCCGCGCCACCCATGGAGAAGCCGCGGATGAACAGGCGGTCATCGTCGATGTTGTAGCTCTTGCGGGCGTGTGCATAGGCCTCCCAAAGATCGACTTCACCGGCCATCTTGTTGGCGCAGCAGTAACGACCGTAAAGGTGGAGCACCAGGCGGTTGGTGGCCGGAATCTGACCAACGTTCTTCCGGCGGTCGCTCAGGAACGCGAGTTCGCTCAGGGTCTCACCGCGGCCGTGGCACCAGAAATCCAGACGCATCAGCGAGCCAGCATAGTTTTCCGGGATCACCATGCCGTAAGGCTGTACCGAGCCGTCGATCTTCGACTTATAGCCGCGGACGACCAGGCCAGTCTGGCGAATCCAAGGGGTCTCGCCCTTCAGGAACGAAGCGGCACGGGCCTTGCCTTCGGCTACGAGGTCATGGGCAGTCTTGAATTCGCCCTTGTTGAAATACTCGTTGTACTTACCGGCCCAATCGACCGCCTTGTGGAAAATCTCGATATCGGCCAGGAGTTCCTCGAGGCGCGGGTTCTTCGCCTGGGCCTTGGCGGCGGCGTCGATGGCCGTGCGGAGTTCGGCTAGCTCCTTGGCCAGCGACACTTTGTCGGCCTCGGGCAGGGCCACGGCCTTATCGGTCGGCGGGATCGGTCGGACGGCGGCCGGGATATTGTCCTTCGGGCCATCGGCCAAAGCCACGGCGGCAAAAAGGGAAA